>DAINRP010000388.1:0-1511 GCA_036741755.1 Gemmatimonadales bacterium | reverse complement strand
GAGCTGGCTCAGCGATTCCTTCCCGCGCATGGTCGCCATCCGCATCCTGCACCCGTCGCCCTACTACGACGATTCCTACGCCGTGAACTCCGCCAACAACGGCCCTTACGGCGACGCCATCATGCAGGAGCTGATTCCCTATCTGGAGGACAAGTTCCACCTGCTCAAGGGGCCGGCGGCGCGGCTGCTGACGGGCGGTTCGACCGGCGGGTGGGAGTCGCTGGCGCTGCAGGTGTACCATCCCGACTTCTTCGGCGGCACCTGGACCTTCTATCCCGATCCGGTGGACTTCCGGCGCTACGAGCTGATGAACCTGTACGACGACGCCAACGCCTTCAGCGTGGTGCGGAATCCGTGGATCAGCGTGGAGGTGCCGAGCGAGCGGCGCAACGACGGCCAGCCGGTGCTGACGGTGCGGCAGGAGAATCAGCTCAACAATGCCCGCGGCAGCCGGCGGCGCGGCGGCGAGAACTTCGCCATCTGGGAGGCGACCTACGGCCCGACCGACAAGGACGGCTATCCCGCGCCTATCTGGAACGACAGCACGGGCGCGATCGATCACGACGTCGCCAACTACTGGCGATCGCACGATTACGACATCCGCGAATACCTCGAGCGCAACTGGTCCACGATCGGCCCGTCGCTGGTGGGGAAGCTGCACCTCTATGTGGGCGACATGGACAACTACTACCTGAACCTGGCGGTGTACGAGCTGGAGAACTTTCTCTCGAAGACCACAGCACCTGCCTACGGCGGGTCGTTCGAGTATGGGCGGCCGCTCAAGCAGCATGGCTGGCAGCCGATGTCGAATACGGAGCTGATCCGGATGATGGCCGCGGCGGTGGAGCGGAATGGGCAGAGCGGGGTGAAGGGTGGGTGGAGGTATTGAGGGATCGACCGCACTCACCCCGCCGGCTTGATCAGGGCCACGAAGGGCGGATAGCTCTGGAGCGATTCGAACTCCTGCATCCGATGCAACGCCAGAAAGTCGTTATACCCCGCGCGCAGCGCCGCCCGAATCAGCGCCACGGCAAGCTCGGGGTGATGCGTCACCGCGGCAATCCGCGCCTGCCACAGTAACGAGCGGCCGTAGGTGTACGGGTATGGCCGGGATGCGAGGAGTCGCATCGCCGCACTGGCCGCGAGGGAATCGCCCATCCGGGCCGCGGTCACTCCGAGATAGCCTTGCCCGTCGGGGTCGGCAGCATCGGCGGTGTCCGCTACTTTCGCCAGCGCCGACGCCTCCGCCCATCGTTCCGCCTGACAGAGCAACGCAAGTTCGTAAATGCGATACAGCGGGTCAGCATCCGGACGCCCCAGCTCCCGGAGCGTGCCAAGTGCACTGACCGCGAACTGCCTCGCCTCCTCCGCATGGCCGTGCGCCCGCAGCTCGAGCCCGGTTCGGATCAGCAGTCGACGCAATCCGCTGTCGAGCTCATGGCTGCCGGAGAGCCACTGCGCGATCTGCCGGTTCACCTCCGTCACCTGACCCAGCGCCGCACGTTGGACCA
>DAINRP010000387.1:0-1517 GCA_036741755.1 Gemmatimonadales bacterium | reverse complement strand
GGAGGTGGCCAAGTACCTCAAGCTTCCCTGTCAGGCGTACATGGCGCTCTCCGATTCCAAGTTCAACGACCCCCAGGCCGGGATGGAGACCGGCGTCGGCGCCTTCCTCGCCGCGACCGCCGGGATCAACTCGGTGTCGGGACCGGGGATGCTCGAGTACGTGAACTGCTTCAGCCTCGAGAAGCTGGTGTTCGACGACGAAGTGGTCGCCCATGCGCAGCGCTTCATCCGGCCGGTCGAGGTGCGGGGCGACCTGCCCACGCTCGATCTCATCGAGGAGCTGGTGCGGGAGAAGCATCTGCTGACCGCGGAGCACACCCTGGAGCACTGGCCGGAGGAGCTGTACCTGCCGGGTCCCATGGTCGACCGCACCAACTGGGACCAGTGGGAAGAGCAGGGGAGCCGCGACTGGCGGCGCCGGGCGCTGGATACGATCGACGAGACGCTGGGCCGCTACGAGGAGCCGCCGCTCGATCCCGCGCTCGACGCCGACATCCGGGACCTCTTCCTCCGCACCTGCAAGGAGCCCGGTCTGGTGCTCCCCACGTTCTGAGGACTCGCCCGTGATCGACTATGCCCTGATGAATCAGCTCCTCTTCGAGGGGAAGCACGAGCCGGTCAGGCAGATGACCGAACAGGCGCTCGCCGAAGGCCTGGTGCCCATGGAGATCCTGGAGAACGGGCTCATCCGCGGGATGCGGGTGGTGGGCGAGGACTTCCGCCACAATCGGATCTTCGTGCCCGAGGTGCTGCTGGCGGCCCGCGCGATGAAAGCGGGGATGGCGGTGCTCAAGCCGCATCTCGTGGACAAGGCGGGCGGCGGCAGCGACGCGAAGGTGATCGTCCTCGGCACCGTCAAAGGCGACCTGCACGACATCGGCAAGAACCTGGTCGGGATGATGGCCGAAGGCGCCGGCTTCACCGTCGTCGATCTCGGCACCGACACCTCCGCCGAGCGGTTCATCGAGGCAGTGAAGACCCACGGCGCGGAGCTGATCGGGATGAGCGCGCTGCTCACCACCACCATGATCTACATGCGGACGGTGGTGCAGGCCTTCAAGGCGGCCGATCTCGGCCATGTGAAGATCTGCATCGGCGGGGCGCCGGTCTCGACCGAGTATGCGAAGGAGATCGGCGCCGATGGCTACGCCGCCGATGCCGCCACCGCGGTCGAACTGTTCAAGACCCTGCTCGGCGTGAAGGCAGGGTGACGCCGGTGCGGCTCACGATCAATGGCCACGCCGTGCAGCCCGGTGTGGGCGAGACGCTCTTCGAGTGCGCCGAGCGGGTCGGAGTCCGGGTGCCCACCTCCTGCCAGAAGAAGGGGAAGTGCCGGGAGTGCCTGCTGGAGGTTGAAGCGGGGCAGGAGCTGCTGAGCGCGCCCGCCCCGCAGGAGCGCCACCTGCACGGTGCCTTCCGGCTCGCCTGCCGGACGACGGTGCTGGAGGGAGCGACGGGGGAAATCCGCTGCCACACCCTGCGGCGTGGCGCCATGCGGATCGAGACCGGTACCCGCG
>DAINRP010000386.1:0-1565 GCA_036741755.1 Gemmatimonadales bacterium | reverse complement strand
TCCTTTATCAGCCCCTTGGTGCCTTCGGCCGTGTAGGAACCACGCCAGAGATAGGTAGGCATACGTGTCTCCGTTGAGGGTGAGCGGGCCAATCTACAGGCCCCGAAAGATGCCGGTAAGAGGCCCGGCCGCCCTCCCTCCCTCGCTCCTCCTTGACTTCCCCGTCCGATCCGCGATGCTGCATGGAGAGAGTTGTAGTTGCCCACCGCTTCGAGGATCGCCTGTGCCCCGCCGCCGGTTCTTACCCGTGTTTCTGCTCGCCGCCTTCGTGGTGTTCCTCTTCCTGTTGCCGGGCTTTGTCGGATATCTCACCGACTGGTGGTGGTTCCGGGAGATCGGCTACCAGATCATCTTCACCCGGCCGCTGATCACCCAGTTGCTGCTCTTCCTGGCGTTGGGCGGGCTCACCGCCGGCGCGCTGTACCTGAGTCTGTCGTGGGCGCAGCGCGGCCTGGTCCCCGGTCCGCTGGTGCTCCGAGTCGGCCAGGCGGTGCCACGGGTCAATATCACCGAGGCGCTCCGCCACCTCACGCTGCCGGTCTCGCTCGGCCTCGGCATGCTGGCGGGCGGCGTGGCCACCGCGGAGTGGGAGACGGTGCTCCAGGCGATCTACCGGACCCCGTTCGGCATCGCTGATCCGATCTTCTCCCGCGACATCGGTTTCTACATCTTCACCCTGCCGGCCCTCTCGGCCGCGATCGGGTTCCTCTTCGGCATTACCTTCCTCTCCCTCGTGCTGGTCGTGCCGCTCTATTGGGTGCGCGGCGACCTCGCGCTGAGCCCACGCAAGCTCATCATCGAACCGTCGGCCGCGCTGCATCTCGGCATCCTGCTGGCGGTGCTCCTGGTCCTCACCGCGGTGCGGCTCTGGATCGTCGCGATCCCCAACCTCCTGTATTCCGATACCGGCCCCCTGATCGGCGCCAGCTACACCGACCTGCACGCCCGGCTGCCGGCGCTTCGCGTCACGGCGATCCTCGCCGTCCTGGCTGCGGTCGCCGTTCTGGTCGGCGCTGCGCGGGGGCGGCTCGCCGGCTACGCACTCTGGGCGGTCGGGGGATATCTGGCAGCGGCAGTGCTCGGGCGCTCGCTGTTCCCGCTGGCGATGCAGAGCCTCATCGTGGCGCCCACCGAACTGACTCGCGAGAGCCCCTATCTCCGGGAGCACATCATCGCCACCCGGCACGCCTGGGGCCTGGACAGCGTGGAGGTCCGCGAGCTGAACGGCGAGGCCGACCTCACTCTCGCCGATATCCGTGCCAACGCGCCCACGATCGAAAACGTGCGACTGTGGGACCGGGGTCCGCTGCTGATGACCTTCGGGCAGCTGCAGGAAATCCGTACCTACTACGACTTCGTCTCGGTAGACGACGACCGCTACTGGATCGACGGCAAGTATCGCCAGGTCCTGCTCTCCCCACGCGAGCTCAACCCCGCGGCGCTTCCCACCCGGACCTTCATCAACGAGCACCTGACCTTCACCCACGGAATGGGGCTCACCCTCGGCCCAGTGAACCAGGTCACGACCGAAGGCCTGCCGGTGCTGTTCGTCAAGGATCTGCCGC
>DAINRP010000385.1:0-1630 GCA_036741755.1 Gemmatimonadales bacterium | reverse complement strand
GCCGATCTTCTACTCACTCGGGAACTTCATGACCTACCGCGGATTCAACCTCGAAGGCCCATTGGGGCAGACCACCCTGCTGCAGCTCGAGCTCGACGGCGATGGCACCTTCCGCTCGGCGCGGATGCCCGCCCTGGTCCAGATCCCGCAGGTGGGACCGACCCCCGACCAGTCGGGGACCGCGATACAACTGCTCCAGCGGGTGACGGCGCTGGACTTCCCGGAGACCGGCGCCCGCATCGCCGACGATGGCACGATCACGGCGCCCTAGACGTACACTTCGGTCCGGAATCGCCAGATCCGCCGCAGCAGATCATCCAGAAAGCCCTGCGCGACGAACGCCTGCACCGCAATCATTGTAGACTCGGCATCCATTCCCCAGAGAATCGCGCGCTTCGATTCGCTTTCGAAGTCCGCCTGCACGAACGCCCGCTGATCCTGGGTCCAGACGATCGGCAGTTGCTGCGAAAGTCCCGAGGCCACGCCGTTGACTCCCGGTCCCCCAACGGCAATCGTCGGGTTGAGGTGAAAGATCCGGTTGTCGAGGTACCACGCATCCCCCACGACGACAGCGCGGCGGAACGGCTGGCCGTCGCTGCGCTGGTCGACTTCCTGCTTCAACCGGTACGCGGTGGGACGATCACGTTCCTCGGCGCGGATGTCCGAGCCGGTCACGATGACCACGGTTTCGTCGGTGTCGATCAGTTTCATTGCGTGGAGTCCGGTCGTTCGTGCTGTGCCCGTTCGAGATCTTTCTGACGCTGCTTCTCCCGCCGCAAGTCCTTCACCGCCCGCTTGAACTCGTCGAGTGTCGTCGATCGCTGCGCCGCACGGCGCAGATCCTCCGCAATCCACCCGCTGGTATGGTCCAGCGCCCGCTGCTGGTTGCCGCCGCTCGGAATGGGCAGCAGCGCCAGGACGGCGGCCGGAATCTTGAGCCCCGCGATGTAGATGTTCCGCGAATCGAGGCCGAACTTCTTTCCGGACACCGTCGCCGTCCAGTCAGGCAGCCTGACCTGGTCGGCACCAGGCTCCCGGGCCATCGAATCGAGGTACTGCTGCACGATGACGTTCACCGCGCTGTCCACCAGCTCGACATGCGACTTGCCGAGGCGAGTGGCGAGTTCCTTCGGCGGCACCGGGAGCGGTCGCACCCACAGGCGCCCGTCGCCGAGCCTGGGGCCGATCCGTCCGGCGGGACTCCGCCGCACCGTGGTACTCTCCTGCGGCTCGCGAGTGACGACCTGCGGTTCGGGTCGCGCCACGGTGTCGGTCGGCACCGGATTGATCGGCGGTGTCGGTGCGCGTCGGGTACCCTGGCCCTGCTCGACCAGGGGAATGTAGAATCGGGCCGGGGTGGTGCGTTCCCGGTCTGGCGTGGGGGGCAGGACGATCAACGAAGTCACTCGATCCGGCACTCCGGGCAGCCGGCCATGAATCACGACGAGGAACAGCAGGCTGTGAACGCCAAGGCTGACGCCGATCGCGATCGCGCGGCGCCACCGCCCGTTCTCCCGGGGGCGATCAGTCCACACCGGCCAATGTCTTTCCCAGACGAAGCATTCCTTCCCTGAGCCGCTCAGGCGGCACGGTCAGCGCGATTCGAAAGTGACCTTCACCGCCGGCCCCG
>DAINRP010000384.1:0-1632 GCA_036741755.1 Gemmatimonadales bacterium | reverse complement strand
CATACGCGCCACCGGTCTCCGCGGTGGTGAGGCGGATGGTCATCCTGGTGCCGTGGAAGGTGAACGCGATGTTCTTCATGCCGGAAAATGTAGCTCACGGGCCGCGATCCGCGAGCCGCCGGGGAGCCCCGAACACCTCGGATGGTCTGTCGAGGGCATTACTCCAGCGTCTTGTGGAACCGGCGCACGCTCATCGCCACGATCAGCACAGCGAAGCCGCAGAGCGTGGCGAGTTCGGGCCACAGCTCGGCGAACCCGACTCCCTTGAGCAGGATCCCGCGTAGCACCTCGAGGAAATAGGTAAGCGGCAGGAGCAGCCCGAGCCACTGGGCCGGGAGCGGCATCGCGGCGCGCGGAAACATGAAGCCGGAGAGCAGGATGTTGGGCATGATGAAGAGAAACCCCGCCTGCATCGCCTGCGCCTGAGTCCGGACCAGGGTCGAGAAGAAGAGCCCGAGTCCCAGACTCGCGACGATGAACGGAAACGCGATCAGGTAGAGTACCACCATGCTGCCGCGGATCGGCACATCGAAAAGCAACCGGCCCAGCAGGAGGACCACCGTCATCTGCACGTAGCCCACCAGCAGGAAGGGCACGATCTTGCCGAGCATCAGGCTGGTGCGGTCGATGGGAGTGACGATGAGCTGCTCCAGCGTGCCCCGCTCCCGTTCCCGCACCACCGCCATCGCATTGATCACGATCATCGTCATCGAGAGCAGCACCCCGATGATCCCCGGCACGATGTAGGTCGAGCTGTCGAGCATCGGGTTGTACCAGGGCCGTACCCGCAGGGTGACGGGGGCCGTGGCGGGACGGATGTTGTCGGTGTGGAAGGCGAGGCCCGCCTGCGCCGCACCCTGCATTGCCGACTGCGACGCGAGTGGATCGGCCGCGTCGACGATGACCTGGGCCTCCGCGCCGCGGTGGCGCTTGAGGTCGCGGGTGAACTCCTGCGGAATGATGACCGCGGCCGCCGCTTCACCCCGGCCGATCCGAAAGCGGACCTCGTCGCGGCCCATCGCGGTGCCGACGATGTCGAAGTAGCTCGAGTTGACCAGGGTCGCGATCAGGGCCCGGCTCTCGCTGCTCCGCGATTCGTCGAGCACCAGGGTGGGAAGGTGGCGCACCTCGGTCTGGATCGCGAAGCCGAACAGCATGAGCTGGATTGCCGGGATCCCGATCATCATTCCGAGCGTCAGGCGGTCGCGCCGCATCTGGATGAACTCCTTGCGGAGCATCGCCCAGAAGGGCCAGCGCCGGAAGCCGCCGCTCATGCGGCCTCCTCCGCTTCCCTCTCCTGCAGCGCGATGAACGCGTCCTCGAGCGTCGGCTGCCCCAGCTGCTCGGTGATCTCGTGCGGCGCGCCAATCGCCACCAGGCGGCCCTTCCAGAGCATCGCCAGCCGTTCGCACCGCTCCGCCTCATCCATGTAATGGGTCGTCACCAGAATCGTGGTGCCGCCCTTCGCGAGGGTGCGGATGATCTCCCAGAAGTGCCGCCGCGCCGCCGGGTCCACACCCGCGGTGGGCTCGTCCAGAAAGAGCACGTCGGGACGGTGGGCCGTGGCGCAGGCGAGCGAGAGCCGTTGCTTCCAGCCGCCCGAGAGTGTCCCCGCCAGCTGCTTTCGCCGCG
>DAINRP010000383.1:0-1707 GCA_036741755.1 Gemmatimonadales bacterium | reverse complement strand
CGCTGTATGTTCCAGCCCATGCCTCTCTCACCGATTCCCATCGCCAATCGCCGCATCCGCTTCGCCCTCGTGGGGTGCGGCCGGATCGCTGGCAAGCACTTCGAGGCCTTCGAGCAGCACAGGGAGCGGGCGGAGCTGGTCGCCGTCTGCGACACCGATCCCGAGGCGCTCAAGCTGGCCATGGCGCGCACGCAGGCGCCGGGCTTTGCCTCGCTGGAGTTGCTGCTCGCCCAGTCCAGCGCCGATGTGATCGTGCTCGCGACGCCGAGCGGGATCCACGCGGCGCAGGCGATCCAGGCCGCCGAGGCGGGGCGGCACGTCGTCACCGAGAAGCCGATGGCGACCCGCTGGCATGACGGCAAGGCGATGGTCGCCGCCTGCGACAAGGCGGGGGTACAGCTCTTCGTCGTCAAGCAGAACCGCCGGAACGGGACCATCCAGCTGCTCAAGCGGGCGATCGAGCGGCGCCGCTTCGGCCGGATCTACATGGTCACCGTCAACGTCTTCTGGTCCCGCCCCCAGGCGTACTACGACAGCGCGCCGTGGCGCGGGACCTGGGAGTACGACGGTGGCGCCTTCATGAACCAGGCGAGCCATTACGTGGATCTGCTCGACTGGCTGGTCGGCCCGGTCGAGAGCGTCCACGCCTTCACCGCGACCCTCGACCGGCACATCGAAGTCGAGGACACCGGAGTTGCCAACATCCGCTGGCGGAGCGGGGCGCTCGGCTCGGTCAACGTCACCATGCTGACCCACAAGCAGAACTTCGAGGGATCGCTCACCATCATCGGGGAGCATGGCACCGTCCGGCTCGGGGGGGTCGCGGTGAACGAGATCCAGAAGTGGGAGTTCGCGGACAGGGACGCGGACGACGAGCTGGTGCGGAACGCCAGCTATGAGACCAGCTCGGTCTACGGCTACGGCCACCCGCTCTACTACGACAACGTCATCCGCGCCCTCCGGGGCGAGGCGCCGCCGGAGACCGATGGTCGCGAGGGGCTTCGCTCGCTGGAGCTGCTGATCGGGATCTATCTGTCGGCGCGGGACGGAAAGACGGTCGGGTTGCCGCTGGATTACTGATGCAGACCCCTGAGCATGTGCTTCAGATGCAGGTGGAAGGGTACCGGGCGATGACGCCGGAGCAGAAGCTCGCCGCGGTCCAATCGATGTTACGGCTCGCCTGGGCGCTGGTCGAATCGGGAGTCGATCTCCGCACTCCGCACCTGTCGCCAGAGGAGCGTACTGCCGCCACGCGCGAGGTGTTTCGCCGTGGACCTGCCTGAGCTTATTCCAACCTTTGCCATCCCGATCGGACGCGCCGGCATCGGCTACATGGTTACGGGATCAGTGGCTGCGGCGATCTATGGAGAGCCCCGGCTGACCCGTAATGTCGATCTGGTCGTCGCATTGCGGGCCTCAGACGCCGGCTGGCTGGCCGGGGCGTTTCGTACTGAGGACGTCCAAGTGCGGCCAACAAGGATCATTGATGAGTTCGGGCGGTCCCTGCACCCCCACTTCGACATCCTGCACCTCGAAAGCGGCCTCCGCGCAGATGTTTATCTGCATGGAGACGATCCGTTGCACGCCTGGGCCTTTGAGCGGCAGCGCGAGGTGCGCGTCGCGGGGGAGATGATCTCGCTGGCGCCGCCTGAGTATGTGATTCTCCGCAAGCTCGAATTCTTCAAGCGGGGCGGTTCGTCGAAGCAC
>DAINRP010000382.1:0-1728 GCA_036741755.1 Gemmatimonadales bacterium | reverse complement strand
CGGAACCCGGAACTCGTTACTGGCTACGGGAGTTGACTTGCCGGGATGTGGGAGCAGGTTCATCCTCAGTCCCGCCGCCTCCCCCACTCTCGGCCGGAAACGAACTCATGGGCCCCATGGCTCTCGCTACCCTCGTTACTCCGGACTCATGCCCGATCCCCAGCTGATCGGCCCACAGGTCCCCACGACACCGGCGGAGCTCCAGGGCTCGCGCAGGCACACTCGCGCGCTGCCGCAAGACCTGCTGCGGCAGGCCTCGCACCGACTGCGAGTGATCTCCCTCCTCGGGGCAGCGCTCTGGCTGATCGGCACGCTGCTGGATCATCTGGCCCTTCGGGCGATGAGCCACGGGGATCCGCGCTGGTTGCAGCTGACCGTGACCGATGCGATCGCCGGAACGAGCCTGATTGCGTCCCTGGCGCTCTACTTCTACGCCCGGAAGCGCGACCGCGACCCCCGGTCCACCATGGATCTCGGACTCGGATACATGGTGGTGACCTCATTCGCCCTCGGGTTGATGATGCACTGGGATCCGGTCCTGCGGACCTGGCCGGTGCTGCCGATGTTTACCTGGGCGGGCGCCCTCGTGCTGATGTTCGCGGCGATCGTGCCGAGCACCCCCGTCAAGACCCTGGTCGCCGGCCTGATCACCGCTTCGATGGCCCCGGTCGGGATGCTGATCGCCCGGGCGCGCGGAACCTGGGACTTCGGCCCCATGAGCAATGTGCTCCTGATGCACTACCCCGACTACATCCTCGTCGGCGTTTCGGTGGTCATTTCCCGGGTGGTCACGGGGCTGGGGCAGCAGGTGGCAAAGGCCCGGGAGCTGGGGAGTTACGAGTGTGGCGAGTTGCTGGGGCGCGGTGGTATGGGTGAAGTGTATCGGGCGACCCACCGCCTGCTGGCCCGGCCGGCAGCGATCAAGCTGATCCGCCCCGAGGTGATCGGCGGCGGTGACAGCGCGGAATCCCAACTGGCGCTCAAGCGCTTCCGCCGTGAGGCGGAGGTGGCGGCCAGCCTGCGGTCGCCTCACACGGTCGAGCTGTACGACTTCGGGGTGACCGACGACGGCAGGCTCTATTTCGTGATGGAACTGCTCGACGGCATGGATCTCGAGACGCTGGTCAAGCAGAAGGGCCCGGTCCCCGCCGCGCGCGTCATCTACATCCTGCGCCAGGTCTGCGAATCGCTGGAGGAGGCCCACGCCCGCGGCCTGGTGCACCGCGACATCAAGCCGGCCAACATCCACCTCGGGCGGCTCGGCCTCCGCCACGACTTCGTCAAGGTGCTCGACTTCGGCCTGGTCAAGTCGGTGGCGAGCGGCTCCAGCGAACACACGCTGGGGACCGCCGCCGGGCTCACGCCGGGCACCCCGGCCTACATGGCGCCGGAGCTTGCGTTAGGCGATGCCTTCGACGGACGGGCGGACCTCTATGCACTGGGGTGCGTCGCGTACTACCTGCTCACCGGCCAACTGGTGTTCGAGGCGGGCACCGGATTCCAGATGATTGCGCGGCACATGCACGATGCGCCGGTCCCCCCCTCCCAGCGGGCGGAGCTCCCCGTGCCGGCGGCACTGGAGCAGCTGGTGCTGAGCTGCCTCGCAAAGGAGCCGGCGGCCCGGCCCCGGAACGCGGCGGAATTGTCGCGCGCGCTCGCGGCCATCGCGGTGGAGCCGTGGGGGGAAGAGCAGGCCGAGGAGTGGTGGCGGGTGCATCGGCCCGGGTA
>DAINRP010000381.1:0-1790 GCA_036741755.1 Gemmatimonadales bacterium | reverse complement strand
ATCGGAGAGCAACGGCGCCTCGGCACGGGCGCGGGTGATCTCCTCGAAGTTCACCGTGACCGGCAGTGTGGCCGGCTCGAAGAGCGGCGCCTGCAGCAGCACATCACCCCGGGGGCCGGCGGCCATCGACCCGCCCGCGAAGCCCTTGCCGCCCTCGAAGCCGACCAGATGCGCCAGCACGACATAGACGCCATGCTCCTCCGCGATCCCCTGCGCGAGCCGGTCCCAACGGTCGAGGTTGGCGGGACGCGACGGTCCGGTCTTGGGCGAGAGCCCGCGGGCCGGGGTGGCGCTGGGAATGAGGATCAGCTGCGCACCGTCGAGGGCCGCGAGGGTCGGCATCAGCGAGTGCCAGGCATCCTCGCAGACCAGCATCGCGCAGCGGCCCCAGCGGGTGTCGAACGCCTGCACGCTGCGGCCCGGCTCGACGAAGCGCTCCTCGTCGAAGACGCCGTAGGTCGGCAGGAAGACCTTGCGGTGCACATGACGGATGCCGGCATCGGCGCCGCCGAGGCTCGCATAGAGGGCCGAGTTGTGGAGATGGTTGCGCCAGATTTCGTAGAAACCGATCGCGACATCGAGCGGCGGCGCGCCGCTTTCCTTATGAACCCGGGCGAGGTCCTGGTAGAGCTGCTCCGCGGGGAGGGCGAGCTCCTGGACGCCGCCTTCGAGGAAGTACCCGGTGAGTGCGGCTTCGGGGAACACCACCAGCGCGGGGGGCACCGGCCACGCTGCCACATGACCGAAGACCTCTCCGGCGCGGGTCAGGTTCGTGGCGTAGGCGCCCTTGTCGGGGCGGAACTGTGCGATGGCGATCTGCAGCATCGGGTCAATTTACCTCGGTGCGCACCCTTTCACAGGACGATCCCGTCACCCCGCGCGGCCATCGGGCCGTGACGGATCCGGCGAGGCAGCGCAGCGGCCCCGCTACCCCTGCTCCGCGCGATACATGATCACCCGGACCTTCTCCAGGGTGATCAGGCCGCCACCGATCATCGTGTCGAGCTCGGGGAGGATCCCGTTGATCTTCTCTTCGCTGTCGACGCACTCCACGATGATCGGCAGGTCCACGGAGAGCCGCAGCACCTTGTCGGTGTGGAGGCGGGCCGTCGCCCCGAACCCCATGATCGCGCGGGTCACGGTGGCCCCCGCAAACTGCCGCTCCCGCAGCAGATTGACGATCGCCGAGTAGAGCGGTTTGCCCTCGTAGCGGTCGCGCTCCCCGAGATGAATCCGCATCAGGAGCCGCTCCCCCGTCATGCCATGCATCGTCGTCCTCCTGCTTCTTCAGGCTCGCCGGAGGGCGAGCAGTTCCCGCCCGGCCACAATGCCGAGCATCGTCGCGGCGACGGAGATGACCACGCTCAGGCCGATGTAGGCCAGGGCGCGGCCGAACTCGCCATCCTCCAGCAGCCGCACGGTCTCGTAGCTGAAGGTCGAGAAGGTGGTGTATCCGCCGCAGAGGCCGATGGTGAGCATCGCCCGGACCTCCGGCGTGATCGCTGCGGAGTCGGCGGAGTAGCGGTACAGGAGTCCCAGCAGGAACGAGCCGGTGATGTTGATGACGAGGGTCCCGATGGGAAAGGTGCCGGATGTTGCCCGCTGGACGAACCCTCCGAGCAGATAGCGAAGGACGCCGCCGAGGGCGCTGCCGAGGGCGATGTACCAGATCATGCCGCCATCCTTTTAGTTTCCGGATATGCCCACACCGATCGAAGCCATCCGCGGCGTGATCAACGCCTGCCAGGCGCTCCCCAATGTTGTCACCGGCGGCCAGCCGGTCCAGTCAC
>DAINRP010000380.1:0-1793 GCA_036741755.1 Gemmatimonadales bacterium | reverse complement strand
AGCCTGCTGCTCTCGATGGTCGACTCGATGCCGGAGCAGTTCTACCGCACCGCCGCGGCTGAAGGCCAGCGAGACTTCGCGCAGCAGATTCACCACGCCGCCAACGCCGATCAGTACATCGTCGCGCACTACATTCTCGGCTGGGACTCGCTCCCGGTGCGCACTGATACGGCGACGATCTTCAACTCCCGCGAGGGATTGCGCCGCTTCGTGAGCGCCGCGTACGATTTCAGCATCCGCACCCTGAGAGAGCAGTCGATGGATGACCGGCAGGCCACCATCTGGTACTTCGGGCAGAAGATGCCCAAGTGGATGGTCTGGGACGAGCTGAACCAGCACACCATCTGGACCGCGGGACAGATCGTTGGAAACTTCCGGGCCCACGGCATGGCGCCGCCAGCGTTTCTCTACTTCTGAGCGAATCCATGGATCGCCCCTTCGCCGTCCTTGGCGCCCTCTCCGGGTTCATCGCGGTTGCCTGCGGTGCCTTCGGCGCACATGCCCTCAAGGCCCGCCTGACACCGGAGCAGCTGCAGATCTGGGAGACCGCGGCGCGCTATCAGATCTACCATGCCCTCGCGCTGGTCGCCGTCGGTCTGCTGGCGAGCCAGACGCCCTCCCCCTGGGCCGCCCGTGCCGGCTGGGCCTTCGTGCTCGGGACCCTGCTCTTCTCCGGCAGCCTCTACGCGCTCGCGCTCAGCGGCATTCGCGGTCTCGGGGCGATCACCCCGCTGGGCGGCGTCGCCTTTCTCGCCGGATGGCTGATGTTCGCCCTGGCCCTCAGGCAGCGCTGAACCGATGCACCCCGCCGCCGAGACCTGGCAGGACGAGCTGCGGAAACTCGATCGCTGGTTTGAAGCGGTGGCGGCGCGCCATCCCGGTGTGATTCCCTGTCAGCGCGGCTGTTCCGATTGCTGCCACGGCCCCTTCGATGTTTCCGCCGCCGATACCCTCCTTCTGAAGGAGGGCCTCGCCACCCTCCCCGAGCCGACGCGCGAAGCCGTCCGGACGCGCGGCAAGGCGCTCCTCGCGCGGATGGGGAAGCTGGAGCCGGAGTGGACTGCACCGTGGGATCTGCGCGACATCGGGGCCGACCGGTTCGACGAGATCACCGAAGAGCTGTCGGAGGAACCCTGCCCGCTGCTGGCTGAGGATGGCGGCTGCACCGTCTACGAGTACCGACCCCTCGTCTGCCGGATCATGGGGCTGCCGATGATGACGGCCGAGGGACTGGTGCTCGAGAATGCCTGCCCCATCCAGGACGAGTTTCCGTCCTACGCCGCGCTCGACCCGCAGCTGTTCGATCTCGAAGCGCTCGAACTGGAAGAGGCCGCCTGCCTCGAGGCAGCCGCCATCGTCCTCTTCGGCTCGCCGAGTGAGCTGGGCTTCGAGACCACCATCGCCGCCATTGCCGCGGGCTGATCATGCCGAAGGACATCCTGCAGGACCTGCTCCGGGGCCGGGGCGCCCATGTGGATCCCGTGGCCATTGTCGAAGGCCTGAGCCCCGACCTCGCCGGCCGGCAGCTTCCCGGGGCGCAGCACACCATCTGGCAGCTGGTCTGGCACATGAACTACTGGATGGACTACGAGCTCCGCTCGCTGCAGGGACCGGAAGCGAAGTACCCCGAGCACGCCGCCGAGAGCTGGCCCGCCGCGTCCGGTCCGCGGGACCGCGCCGAATGGGAGGCCGAGACGGCACGGTTCCGGCAGCAGGTCGAGGAGTTCGCCGCCTGGGGTCTCAGGGCGGCCCGTGAGGGGCTACTCGACCGGCTGGTCCATCCCCGTAATGCT
>DAINRP010000379.1:0-1862 GCA_036741755.1 Gemmatimonadales bacterium | reverse complement strand
TCGGCGGTGCCGACCACCAGGCCCTGCCCGGTCAGACGTCCTTCAGGGGCGCCGTTTGCCGCGGCCTGACTCAGCGCACGGGCCACACCGAAATCGGCCACCAATGCGTGACCGGCCTGCAGCAGAATGTTCTCCGGCTTGATGTCCCGATGAAGAATCCCCCGCGCATGAGCAAACTCGAGCGCCTCGCTAACCTCGTCGGCGATCTTGACTGCCACGTCGATCTCGAGCCGGTGCTCGCGGCGTAACCGCTGCCTCAGCGTTTCACCCTCGATATAGGGCATCAGGAAGTAGGGAGCGCCGTCCGCTACTCCCGAGTCGTAGATGGGGACGATGTGAGGGTGGGCGAGCGGCGAGACCAGCATGATCTCGCGGAGGAACCGCTCGGCGCCGGCCGGGACGCCGGGGAGCAGCACCTTGACCGCCAGCAGGCGGTCGTGCCGAAGGTCACGAGCCAGGTAGACGACCGACATGCCGCCGCGGCCCAGCTCGCGATCCAGGGCGATCGAGCGGCAGGCAAGCTCTTCGCGGAGGCGGTCCGGGCCCGCGGGTGATGCCATGGCTGGAAGCTAGCCTGCCTCTGCGTCGGGGCGACAGTATGGATGGATACGGAGTCGCGTCGCTCGTTCGTTACGAGGGCACGCGACGCTCCATACGCTCCAACTGCGGTTCCTCGCGCGCGGCCCAGCGGAAGGACGCGGCCAGCACGCCGTAGAAGGCGGCCAAGACCAGCGCCAGAAGCACCGCGCCCGCCCAGTGTCGGGGTCGCCACTTGCGGGCGGGGGGGGCGAAGGCCGCCAAGCTCATGGCTGCCGCCAGGACCGTCATCGCATCGAAGCTCGCCCGCTGCCAGTAGCCGCCACCCAGATGGAGCCACATGCCGAATTCATCGAAGGTGAGGGCGAGCGCGATCCCGTAGAGCCAGGCCGCGATGCCGAGCCCCGGCGGGGCCAGGGGAACCAGCAGCAACACCGCCCCCAGCCCGGAAAGAAGGAAGATGCCGTAATTCAGGTGATGGACGTGCGTGCCCCCGAGATGCAGGAACAGGTCCGGCAGATGACCGGCCATGATGAGGAAGACCAGAGCGCGCGACGTGATGAACGTGAGCAGGAAGGCGAGGAAGACCCGGCGCGAGAGGTGGCGGGCCTCCGGACGCACGACCGGCGCTCGCCATCTCTCATTCATGGTGTCAGGCCGCCCCCCCGGGCAGCTTCTCGAGGATCGCAGTCACGGTCTTCCTCAGATCCTTGGTGTATGCCTGGGGCTGATCCAAGACGCGAGCGCCGCCGCCGGCGGCGTGGGCCTTCGTGCGCAGCTCCGCAAGCCGGGTCAGCGCGATGAGGCCGACCTGCCAATCGCCGCCGCCGCGCATCGCCGCGCGGTCCATCTGCCAACTCCGTTCGGGGCTCCGGACCCGCTGCACCTGGAGCACCGTATCAGCCCGCGGCGTGCCGAGCTGGAGCGCCACGTGCCGCTCCGAGTAAGTCGCGCGCCCGGGCACGCCCACCTGCACCTGTGCCGACGCCACACCGGCCGCCGTGAGCACGAGTCTGATCCCGAGCCCAACACAGGCAACGACCCTCACGCGGTTTGCCTCTCCGGAGTCCGAGGTGACACGATGAGCCAAGCGCCGACCCCCACCGCCATCCCAGCGGCGCTGCCGCCGAGGGCGACGGGCCCCCCGGCCGTCTGGTACAGCCAGCCGAACAGCAGCCCGGCGGGCAGCGCAGCCGCGCCCGTCAGCGCGTGATACAGGCCGAACCCCCGCCCGGTTCGCACGGGCGCCAGCCGAGCCACCATTGCCCGCTCCGCCGCTTCGGTGAGCCCCGCGACGAGCCCGAGCGCGAGGAAGGTGGCCACCG
>DAINRP010000378.1:0-1891 GCA_036741755.1 Gemmatimonadales bacterium | reverse complement strand
TGGCGGGGCGGGAGATCCGAGTAGGGGCGGACCTATAGGTCCGCCCCTACCCCACCCCCGCCCTCACACGACTCCAACAATGACGACGCCACACGGCTGATCCGGTAGGAGCCGCGATGAATCGCGGCTCCTACTGGCACTCCTCAAGGACTCGGAAACCGATACCCGCCGAACAGCTCCCGGAGCTTCATCTTCTGCAGCTTGCCGGTGGCCGTGTGGGGCAGCTCCGTGACGAACTGCACATCGTCAGGCAGCCACCACTTGGCCACCTTGTCGCTCAGGTAGGCGAGCAGCTCCGCACCGGTCAGCTCGGCACCGGGCCGCTTCACCACGACCATCAGCGGCCGTTCCTGCCACTTCTCGTGCGGGATGGCGATTACCGCCGCCTCCTGCACCGCAGGGTGCCCCACCGCGGCGTTCTCCAGCGCAATCGACGAAATCCACTCGCCGCCTGACTTGATGAGATCCTTGGCGCGGTCGGTGATGTGCATGTAGCCGTCCTGATCGATGGTGGCGATGTCTCCGGTGTCGAACCACCCCTCCTCGTCCACGATCTTCCCTCCTTCCCCGCCGAAATAGCCGGCGACGATCCAGTGGCCGCGCACCAGCAGGTGCCCGAAGGCGACGCCGTCGTTGGGGAGGGTCGCGCCGAGGTCGTCCACCAGCTTCATCTCGGCGCCGTAGATCACCCGGCCCTGCCTGGTCAGCAGATTCACCCGCTCCTCCGGGCTCGCGCCGCGGTGCTTGCGGAGCGGCACGCCGATCGTCGCGAGCGGGGAGGTCTCGGTCATCCCCCAGCCGTGGATCACCCGCACATCGAACCTCGTCTCGAAGGTCTCGATGACGGAGCGCGGGGCCGCTGCGCCGCCGATCAGGACCCGCTCGAGGGCGAGGTCGCGCTTCGGGTCGAGCTGCTGGGTGGCCACATGCTGCTGGAACGCCATCCAGATCGTCGGGACGCCGAGTGCGGCGGTGACGCCGTGATCGCGCATCGCGTGGTAGATGCTGGCCCCGTCGAGCGCGGACCCCGGCAGCACGACGCTGGCGCCCGACATCGCGCAGCCGTAGGGCGTGCCCCAGGCGTTCACATGGAACATCGGCGACGCCATGAAGAGGGTGTCGCGTGCCGAGAGCGCGACGCCGTCGGCCATGCAGAGCACCATGGCGTGGAGCAGCGTCGAGCGGTTGGTGTAGAGGACCCCCTTCGGATTCCCCGTGGTGCCTGACGTATAGCAGAGCGACGTCGCCGCGCTCTCGTCGAGCCGGGGCCAGGGGAAGTCGCTGTCCTCGGCCCCGATCAGCTCCTCGTAGCAGACCAGATTGGGAATCGCGCCGGACGGCATGTGGGCCCGGTCGGTGAGCGCGATGAACGACTTCACCGACGTGAGCTTCGGGGCGAGCTGCTCCACCAGCGGCGCCAGACCGACATCGAAGAAGAGATGCTGGTCGTCGGCGTGGCCGATCATGTAGCTGATCTGCTCGGGGAAGAGCCGGGGATTCACCGTGTGGAGCACCGCGCCCATCCCCGAGACACCGAAGAAGAGCTCCATGTGCCGGTAGCCGTTCCAGGCCATGCTGGCGACCCGGTCCCCCCCGCGAATCCCCAGCCGGGTGAGCGCCTTTGCGAGCTGCCGCGACCGGCGATCGATGTCGAGGTAGGTGCAGCGATGCGGTGCCATCCCCGGCGCCAGCGAGACGATCTCGGCGTGCGGGTGCGCCCGCGCCGCATGTTCCAGCAGCGAGGAGACGAGGAGAGGATGGTGCTGCATCAGTCCGCGCATGGGCTTGTGAAGGTCGAGGGAGGGGGAGAAGGTGCGGCGTGAAGGGAAGGAGGGCTAGTAGGGGCGGGCGTCCCCGCCCGCCCCTGCTACGTACTCCCCCGCCTGCCCCA
>DAINRP010000377.1:0-1897 GCA_036741755.1 Gemmatimonadales bacterium | reverse complement strand
GGCATCGAAGGTGCGGCCTTCCCGCTCCGCCCGGCGGGCCCGGGCCGCGAGCTGCTCGGCCATGTACATCCCGTTGTAGTAGCCACCGCAGCCCGCGGCGAGGACCACGGCGATGCCGATGGCGAGGCCCCTCACCGGCCGCTTCCCGCGCCGGTGCTGCCGGTCTTCCGCTCATACTCCAGCAGATAGGAGACGATCGCGTCGGCGATCGCGGTCGCGAGCGCCTGCTGAGATTTCCTGCCGGTGAGAATCCGGGCGTCCCGCGGGTTGGTGCTGTACCCCATTTCCACCAGGATCGCCGGGCGCCGGGCGGTATTGAGCACGGCCAGCTGATTGGACTGCTTCACCCCGCGATTGTCACCCGTATGCACCTGCTGGATGTGCTCCTGCACCAGCTCGGCGGCGCGGGCCGATTCCCGCAGGTATTCATTCATCTGCAGGTTGCGCAGAATGAAGTCGAGATCGTCCCGCGGCCGGTCCGGTCTGGCATCCTCGTAGCGCACGGCGTCGTTCTCCATACGGGCGATCCGGTCCGCATCCTCGGTGTTCTCCTCGCCAACGATGATGGTGTGGAAGCCGCTCACCTCGCCGTAGCGGCGCCGGGCCTTCGGATCCAGCGCATCCACGTGGAGACTGACGAAGAGATCGCACTCATTGGTACAGTACGGGGCGCGATCCACGCGGTCGATCAGCGTGTCCGTGGTCCGCGTCATGACCACCCGGACTCCGCGCCGGCGCAGTTCGTCCCGCAGCATCAGGGACACGGCCAGCGTCACGTCCTTTTCCCTGATCCCTCGCGGGAAATACAGGCCCGGATTGCCGGGGTCGCGCCCGCCGTGGCCGGCATCGACCGTGACGACATGGCCGGGCAGCAGTCCGTTCGGCAGCCTCGGCGCGGAGGATTGCCGCGGGGCCGAGACCGGCTTGACCTCGGTGCCTGATTCGGTCAGCCGGCCACGGCGCGGGTCGTAGCGGTAGCGCTCCGCCAGCACCTGCGGCAACACCTCGATGACGAACTGGAGCGGGAGATAAAGCGAGTCACGCTGCCGGAACGCCCAGCCGGCAAGTGGCTGCAGGCGGTCGTTGAAGGCCAGGAGCGGGGCACCCTCGAGGAACCGGAACGATTGCCGGGCGATGGTCACTTCGACCCAGGGCTCCCCGCGATGCACCACGCCGTTGAGCGCCCGGATGAGGGCGTCGCCCGCCACGGCAGGGCCCGCCAGACGATCCACGACGACAGGAAGTCGCGCGGTCCCCCGCGGCGTCTCAACCGTGAGCTGCGCGGGCACCGTCGCCATCGCCGGCGCCCCCACGAGGGGGGGGGCCAGCATCACGAGCAGTGCGGCGGTCCGGAACATCACTCGCGCCCCCGATGGGCCAGCGCACGCGCCACCTCACGCTCGGCGTCGCGCTTCTTCAGGTCCTCGCGACGGTCGTGATACTTTTTGCCTCGACCCAGCGCCAGCGTCACCTTGGCCACCCCGTTGCGGAAGTAGAGCTCCAAGGGGACGAGCGTGAGCCCCTTCTGCTCCACGGCTCCGATGAGGCGTTCGATCTCGCGCCGCTTCAGCAGCAGCTTGCGGGTCCGCACCGGGTCGTGGTTGTAGCGGTTCCCCTGCTCGTAGGGAGTGATGTTGACGCCCTCGAGGAAGACCTCGTTGTTGGCGAGCCGCGCGAAGCCTTCCTTGATCGACGCCTTGCCCGAGCGCAACGATTTCACCTCGGTACCGGTCAGCACCAAGCCCGCCTCCCACGTCTCGAGGATGTGGTAGTCGTGGGTCGCCTTGGGGTTGCGGGCGACCGAAATCTTGCCCTCCTCGTCGGGGGCGGATCGGCCGGCTCGGGTCGTCATGTAACCCGAAGATAGACAGGAGGTTGGGTCTGGGGGAAGGCACTC
>DAINRP010000376.1:0-1914 GCA_036741755.1 Gemmatimonadales bacterium | reverse complement strand
CCGCACCAGCCGCAGCACCGCCCGGGCCAGGGTGGACTTCCCCGAGCCGGACTCGCCGACGACGCCCAGCGTTTCGCCGGGCCGCAGCTCCAGCGACACGCCGTCCAGCGCGCGCAGCGTCTTCGGCGCGGCGAAGAACCCTGGCTGCGCCACTGAGTAGTGGACCGAAAGGTCGTCCACCCGGATGACGGACTCGCCCGCCGCCGGCCGCCCCCGCACGGGCTCCGCATCCAGCCGCGGCACGGCCGCCAGCAACTCCCGCGCGTAGGCCGTCTTCGGTTTGTGGAAGCAGTCGTCGATGGGCCCCTGCTCCTGGCACACGCCGTTTCTCATCACGAGCAGCCGGTCGCAGGTGCCCGCGGCGACGCCGAGATCGTGGGTGATGAGCAGGATCGCGGTGCCGAAGCTCGCCCGCAGCTCCGCCATCAGCGCGAGGATTTGCGCCTGCACCGTCACGTCGAGCGCCGTGGTGGGCTCGTCGGCGATCAGCACGGCGGGCCGGCAGAGCAGCGCGGTGGCGATCATCACCCGCTGGCGCATGCCGCCGGACAGCTCGTGGGGGTACATCCGCAGCCGCGAGGCGGGATCGGTGATCTGCACCGCCTCCAGCAGCTGCACGCACTCCTTCCGGGCGGCGTCGCCGCGGAGGTTCCGGTGCCGGTTGAGGACCAGCCCCATCTGGGCGCCGATGGTCAGGTAGGGATTCAGCGAGGTCATCGGGTCCTGGAAGACCATCGCGATCCGCGCGCCGCGGATCTCCCTCAGGCGCGCATCCCGCATCCCCACCAGCTCGTCGCCTTCGAAGCGGATGCTCCCCGACACGCGGCCGTTGTCCGCCATCAGGCCCAGCACCGCCATGGCCGCCTGGGTCTTGCCGGAGCCGGACTCGCCGACGATCCCCAGCACCTCGCCCGGCGCGAGCTGGAACGAGAGGTCCTTCACCGCGTGCACGGGGCCGTCCCGGGTCTCGAAGGACACGTTGAGGTTGTTGACGTCCAGGAGCCGAACGCTCATCGCCCGCTCCGGTCCCGGGGGTCCAGCGCGTCCCGCAGGCCGTCCCCCAGGTAGTTGAAGCAGAACAGCGTGATCGCGAGGAACACGGCGGGGAACACCAGCATCCAGGGCGCGTTCTCCATGTCGAGGGCGCCGTCGCTCACCATCACGCCCCAGGACGTCATCGGCTCCTGCACGCCCAGCCCCAGGAAGCTGAGGAAGGATTCGACGAGGATCACCTGGGGAATGGTGAGCGTCACGTAGATGACCACCACGCCCAGCAGGTTTGGCACGATGTGGCGGAGGATGATGCGCGCGGGCCGGACGCCGGAAACGCGGGCCGCCTCGATGAACTCCCGCTGCTTCAGGCCCAGCGTCTGGCCCCGGACGATGCGGGCCATGTCGAGCCAGTTGATGGCGCCGATGGCGACGAAGATCAGCACGATGTTGCGGCCGAAGAGCACCATCAGCAGGATCACGAGGAACATGAAGGGCAGCGCGTAGAGGATGTCCACGATGCGCATCATCACCCGGTCGACCCGGCCGCCGAGGAAGCCGGCCGTTGCCCCCCAGGCGATGCCGATGATCAGGCTCACCAGCGTCGAGACGATGCCGACCAGCAGCGACATGCGCCCGCCCATGAGCGTCCGGGTGTAGAGGTCCCTGCCCAGGGAGTCGGTGCCGAAGAGGTGCCCGCCCGTCAGCGAGGGCGGCACGGCGATGTCGTCCCAGTTGGGCTTGTCGAAGCGGTAGTGGCTGAGCGAGGGCCCGAAGAGCACCAGCACCACCAGGATGCCGAGCACCACGGCGGCCGTCATGGCGGCCCGGTTGTGGCGCAGGGTGGACCAGGCATCGGACCAGAGGCTGCGGGGGGGCTCTGGTATCGAAGTCGGAATCGCGCCGGTCGGCGCTCCTACAATC
>DAINRP010000375.1:0-1919 GCA_036741755.1 Gemmatimonadales bacterium | reverse complement strand
CGATCGCCGAGGACCACCAGGCTGGTCATCGAGGCCACCACCGGTTCCAGGGTGTAGATCAGCGCGGCATAGGTCGGAGACAGCACACGCTGTGCGGCGAGCTGCAACCGGATGGCGACCACGCTGGCGAGGACCGCCTCGTAGGCGATCATCCCGATGAGCAGCGGGGTCGGTGAGAGGTGCGGGCGCTCCAGCAGCGGTGTGGCAATGGTGGTCAGCACCGCGGCCGTAGCGATCTGGGTCATCATGAGCCGCTCGACCGCGAAGCGCCGGGCAAAGGCGCCGGTGGCGACCATGTGTGAGGCGAAGCAGATGGCGCAGAGCAGGGTGAGCAGGTCACCGGCGTTGGGGCCGCCGCCGAGTTCCGCGGGGCGGGTGAGCAGCATCATGCCGCCGAGGGCCACCACGAGGCCGAGGGCGGCGAGTCGTTCCGGGACCGTCCGGTATACGAGCAGGACAATCAACGGCACGAAGGGGATGTAGAGCGCGGTGATGAAGCCTGACCGGCTGGCGGTCGTCCACTGGAGGCCGATCGTCTGGGTCGC
Organism: Gemmatimonadales bacterium; assembly: GCA_036741755.1. Lineage (GTDB taxonomy): Bacteria > Gemmatimonadota > Gemmatimonadetes > Gemmatimonadales > GWC2-71-9 > JADJOM01. The sequence goes on along the minus strand of DAINRP010000375.1, from coordinate 1,374 downwards.
GAACCCGAGCGCTAGCAGTGCTCCGAGGACGGCGCCTGCCCGCCATTCCTCCCGGGTCGCGTGGCGGAGCGCCGGTGCGATGATCGCGGTCGCCAGCAGGAAGCGAACCGCGGTGAATGCCATCGGGGTGGCATCCTGGAGCGCCAGTTTGGTCAGCGGAAACGCGGCACCCCAGATGAGGCAGGTGGCCCAGAGGGAGAGAATCGCGCGGCCACGCGTCATGATGTGGACGGTGTTCCGAGCGCTAGCACCTCGCGCAGGTAGCGTCCGGTGTGCGATTCCGCGACGAGCGCCACCTGTTCCGGCGTACCCTGGGCGACGATGCGACCGCCGCCGCTGCCGGCTTCCGGGCCGAGGTCGATGACCCAGTCCGCGCGCTTGATGACGTCGAGGTGGTGCTCGATCACCAGTACGGTATGTCCGGCATCGACGAGACGATCGAGGACCTGGATCAGGACCCGGACATCGTCGAGGTGGAGGCCCGTGGTTGGTTCATCGAGAATGTAGAGTTTGCGCCCGCCGCGCTTCCCCGACTGCGCGAGTTCGCGGGCGATCTTGAGCCGCTGCGCCTCTCCACCCGAGAGGGTCGTAGCCGGCTGGCCGAGTCGCAGGTAGCCGAGTCCGACCTGCTGCAGATGCCAGAGGGCCTGACCGAGCTTCGGCTGGTGCCGGAAGCGCCGCATCGCCTCCTCGACGGTGAAGTTGAGCACGTCGGCGATCGAGTACCCGTGGACGCGTATGTCCAGCACGTCTCGCCGGTAGCGGGTGCCACCGCAGGCCTCGCAGGGGACGTAGACGTCCGCGAGAAAGACCATCTCCACCAGCACCGCTCCCGCGCCTTCACACGTCTCGCAGCGGCCTCCCGGCATGTTGAACGAGAACGAGGCGGCCGTCAGCTTGCGCCGCCTGGCCTCCGGCTGCGCGGCGAAGAGTTCGCGGATGTCGTCGAAGCCCTTCACGTAGGTCACCGGATTGGAGCGGGGTGTCCTGCCGATGGGCGACTGGTCGATGAGCAGCACGTCGGTGAGATGTTCGGCGCCGCGGAGCGCGTGCACCGTCCCGACGACTTCACCGAGATGCTCCTTGGCCGAGTGGCCGCCTTTGAACCGTCCCTCGAGCTGCCGGTACAGCACATCGTGCACCAGGGTGCTCTTGCCGGAGCCGGAGACGCCGGTGACGGCGGTGAGCGCGCCGAGCGGGATGCGGGTCTCGACCTCGCGCAGATTGTGCAGGGTGGCTCCCTTGATCTCCAGCCAGGGGCCGAGGGCGCGCCGGGCGCTGGGGACGCCGATGCGCTTGCGGCCGGAGAGGTACTGGCCGGTCAGGGACTCGGTCGCGCCGCTGACGGGGCCGGCGTACACGAGCTGGCCGCCG
>DAINRP010000374.1:0-1956 GCA_036741755.1 Gemmatimonadales bacterium | reverse complement strand
CTGTCAGGTCGATCGGCGGCAGCCATGTGCCTTCCATCGCCTTCTTCATCGGCTCGAAATTGAACGCCGGGAATCCGATCGGGGCGTTGAAGACCCGGTCAAACACCTCGTCGATGTCACGGACGAGGGTCGGTACGCCGGTCTGCGTCTTGGTGAGTTTCATATGCCCTCCTTGGGAAACCTGCTCTCCTGATCCCACTTGCCTCTCCAACGTTCAAAATAGCTGCCGCCACCTGAACCGAGGCTGAACCGCTCACGAAACTTGGATCATGAACGGGTGCGTGGCTTCGCCGAGGGATGCCATGCATGGCTGATGGTCCACACATAGGCGGCCACATCTCTCGCCTCGGCATCGGTCAGCGTGGTCCAGCCGCGCATCGGCATCGCCGTGTCGCGGGTGGAGAGATCCTTGGGGATGCCATGAACCACCCGCGACAGAATCCCCTCGTAGCTGTCTTCCCCGTGCATCCAGATGCCCTGTGCCAGGGCGGCGCCGCTGTCGGTACCAACGCCCGCCGGTCCATGGCAGGCGGCGCAGTTGGCCGAGCCGTGGAACAGGTCGCGGCCCCGGGCAACTGCCGAGTCGTTGACTTGGGCCGGGCGGGGAACGGTGAGGAGCGTGTCCTGGGCCGCGAGGTGTGCCGGGAGGAGCAGCGCGAGGAACGCGAACGGGTACCCGCTACGAGACAGCATGGTGGCCTCCAGAGGTCGGCCGATGGGGAGAAACTTGCTCGGTAACGGATGAAGGTCGGCACAAACAGGTCTGAAACGACCATCAGCCACATTGTCCGATGAGGACAGCTTGGTACGTCGGATCGGCTCGCCCGAGAGAGCGCCCCCGGCCTGCCCGGGGCGGAAGTTAGCCATTCGGGCACGATACCGGTCGTGGACGCTGCGTTTGGCGTCCGGTGTCCGCCCAGGGCCGCGCGGCATCGCGCTTGCTTTCGGGTGCAGCGTACTCCGGATGGAGCTATTCAATGTGGCTCGATGGTTTTGCCCATGTTCGTCCCCGGGATGCCGAGCGGCTGGGTGCCGCCGGGATCCGGAGCGCCGACGATCTGCTCGATCGGCTTACCAGCCACGCCCGGCTGATGACGCTCGCCCGCGAGAGCGGCATCGACGAACACCGGCTGCTCTCGTTGGCTGTCCAGGCGCAGTTCCAGCGGCTTCGCGCTCCGGCTCCCCTGGCCCAGACGAGTTGAGGGCCGTCCCCTGATGTCTCCCCGGTCCGCTGCGGACGCTGAAGTGCTACTGCGCCGACAGGCGAGGCGGCTGCATTGGGGGCTGATGATCTATCTGGTGGTGCTGCTGATGATCGGGATTGGAATCCTGAGGCTGGCGTTCACTGCGCGTCAGTTCGAGCGGCTGACGGTCATCCCCGTGGAGGACACCGTGATCGAATCCGTGAAGGGCTCGGATGACACAACGGCCGCGGCCGTGGTACCGGTGAGCGGCGTGGTGCCCTAGGAAGGGCTACTCGTCATCCTGCAGCATTCGAGTCGGAGGATCATCGAGATCGTCGAACTGCCCATCCTTCACCGCGGCCAGGAAGAGCCAGGCGAAGACCGCGCCGATGATCAGCACTGCGGGGAGCAGGATCAGGATTCCCTGCATCAGTCGTCCTTTCGCACCAGGCGCTCGACCCGGGCGGCGTTCCAGATGACGACCGCGCTCGAGACCGGCATCAGCACCGCGGCAACCAGCGGATTGACCAGGCCCGCCGCTGCCGCTCCTACCGAGACGACGTTGTAGGCGATCGACTGCAGCTGACTCCGGTGCACCATCCGCTGAGCCGCGCGTGCAGCCCGGATCCCGGCCACGATGGGCGCGATGGACTGGGTAGCGAGGATGCCATCGGCGACGAGCACACTGCTTGCCGCGCCCGACGCCATCGCGATGCCGACATCCGCGCTCGCCAGCGCCGGCCCATCGTTCAGGCCGTCACCCGCGAACAGG
>DAINRP010000373.1:0-1961 GCA_036741755.1 Gemmatimonadales bacterium | reverse complement strand
GCGAGTGCCGTGACGGCCTGCGGTATCGCGCGAGGGGGGAGAGCAGCGCCGGCCGAATCCTGGGTGCCCTGCGCTGCGGCCGCGGGACCGCGACCGAGCAGGAGCCCGACGAGGACCGGGAGGGCGCGAAGCCCGCGGGCGAGTTCGAGCGCCGTAATGGGCTGGCCGGCACAGCCGACCGGACGGATGTGACCCTGCGCTCGACAGCCGAGGGAGGTGGGGGTGCTCATCTAGGGAAATATAATGGCGCTGGCGCCGCCTCCGCTGCCGGTTGCCGGCTGCCATCTCGCGCTTCCCTTGACCTTACCATGAGGGGCTTCGGGTGCAGGTCCGCCAAGCGGTGGGGTTCCGGCACCACAACCCGCGCCCCGAGACTGGGAAGGAAGCGACGCTTGGCCGACCAGCTTCCTGGCTGGGCGGCCCTGGCCTCAGGGGAGTGCTGGCTGTATTCGTGGAACAAGAATCCCAAGACAAGCAAGCCGCGTCATGTCGGGAATCCCGAGATCCAGGCGGCCGAGAAGCGCGAGCGTGTTGGGCGGCCGCACGGAGGGTTTCACGTGCCTCGAGTGAGTGCTTGTTTCTCGATCCTGGTCGGGGCCTTTGCCCTACCGCTCCTCGCACAAGCCCCGGCGATCGTCGTGCACCGTTCCAATTCGGAGCTCCGGTTGCCATCGGCGATGGCAGTGGCTCTCGCGGCCGTCGATTCGACCTTTCAGCCGTATCGGGAAGTCGACTACTTGCCGCTGATTCGTGAGGGGTACCGCCCCAAGCCCGACGAGACCCTGTACGCCGTCATCGGTGACTTCAACGGTGATGGAGTGCCCGATCTGGTGGTCGACGGGCAGGGCCGCGATAGCAGCTACCTCGTGGCACTCGTCTCCCGCAGGGGAGGCTACCAGGCCCATGTCCTGCGCCGCGCGGAGCGCCAGGACCCCCAGGCCATCCGTTACGACGGGGAGCATGGCCTTTGGGTGTACTTGAGTCGCCAGGCTCCCCGGCGAATCGAATCGCCCTTTGAAGCGCGGCCCCTGGACTTGCGGACCGACGCCTTTCAGGTCAACTACTTCGAGAAGTCCGCCGTCGTCTACTATTGGCATGATGGGGATTTCAAGGAGTACTGGACCGGCGACTAGCCTTTGGGCGGGCGGCTATCCTCCACGCGGCTCGTCGGATCCGGGCTGATCGTGGACCTCACCTCAGCGTCGTTCCGCCGCGGGGGCTGGCGAACGGGGAAAGGAAAAGGGTAAGTGATATGGCTCGCTATCAGCTCACGAGTTACCACCCGTCCGGGTCGCAGCTCGCTCTTGCACGTGTGGCGACCGCGCTCGCAGTGATGAGTGTAGGCGCCTTGGCCATCGGGGCGTTGGCGATCGGTCGGCTGTCGATCAAACGGATCGCAATCGTCTCGGGACGGATTGATCGGCTTGCGATAGACGAACTCGAGGTCAATCGTCTGCGGGTGCGCGAATTGATCACGGAGCACGCTGCGACCTGATCCGCTGGTGCATTCGGCAGGCTGCCCGGAAAGGTGTTGGTTATCCCGGCGGCCGGGTGCTCGCCCGGTGGCACGCAGCGCCGTGCTCGAGCGATCGGCGGGATACCATTGCTTTCGCCCCCCAAAGATGAACTACCTTCTTTCCTCAGCCGCCTGCGCGAGGGCCTGCAGCTCATGAGCCAGTCGTTAGCGCTGGGGCCCAGCTACCGCCCGGAGCCGTCCGGGCATGACGGCCGTACCCGGCAGCCTAACCGGGTCGGGCGCACTCCCGGCGGCGTGCGACACCGAACTGACGCATGCGCGTAGCTCTGGCGGCCCTGTTTGTTCTGCACGGGATCGCACACCTGCCGGGCTTCGCGGTGGCGTGGCGTCTGACCACCACACCTGAGCTGCCCTACAAGACTGCGCTCCTCGGCGGGCGGGTGGATCTCGGCGATGCCGGCATCCGGGTAATGGGGCTCCTGTG
>DAINRP010000372.1:0-1973 GCA_036741755.1 Gemmatimonadales bacterium | reverse complement strand
GCCCGGCGTCGCGGGCGAGCCGCTCCACCACCGCGATCGGGTCCTCGGGCCCGTCTGGAAGCGGTCCACCCAGGGCGGCCCGGAGGTCCTCGAGCACCGCTTGCGGACCGACCGGCCGGCGCTCGAGGCTCTCGAGGAAGTCGGCCGCCAGCTTGGCCGTACGCAAGAGCAGTCGCCGAGTGTCCGTGTCGAGATCGGGCATGGAAGCCTCCGCCGGTGGTGACCGTGGATGTTGCAGCCGCCCGGCCCGCCGCGCCACGACCGCCCGGGGCGGCCCCACGAAACGCCCGCCAGGCGCGCCGCCGTGCCACGCCGCTCGACGTGCGCTCTCCCTCGGCGCGTGGCTGGGCCGTCCGCTGGCATCCGGTACGTCAACGGAATGGGGTCGACCCGTCCAGAGGCCGGCACGGCTCGCGGAGAGCCGCTCACGCCAGCAGCGCCACCCACAGCGCCTCCTCGCGAACGCTCGCGGACGCCCCGCCGAGCGCGGCGCGGTCCCGAATCCCTAACCACATCGGAAGGTTGAGATGAGCGCGCGGGAGGCACGGCGGCTGCATATACTTCCTGGAACCATCATGAAGGTACCCGCGCAGGACAAGACCGTCATCCGCTTCGAGATCGCGCCCCGCACGATCGGGTGGATCCTGGCGACGATCGCGGGCGTGTGGCTGCTCCGCCAGCTCTGGATGATCGTCCTGCTCGTGGTGGTGGCCCTCGTCTTCGCGGGGACCTTCAACCCGCTGGTCGGGTGGATGGAAAAGCGCGGGCTCAAGCGAACTCTCTCGCTCGTCCTGCTCTTCCTGGGATCGGTCGTCGTCGCATCACTGCTGCTCTTCCTGACCGTCCCGCCGCTCCTCGAGCAGGCCGCTCAGCTCGTGCACGGCGCACCGGCGCATCGCGAGGCCCTGATCGCGCTGCTCGAGAGGCGCAGCCTCACGGTGCCGCTCGCCCATGTAGTGCAGAACGCAGGGCTGGAGCAGATGTTCGCCCGGATCGAGAGCCACCTGCTCGGGTACTCATCCCAGGCAATGTTGGTGTTCGGATACTTCGTGACCACGGTCGTTCTTTCCTTCTACATCCTCGCAGACGGCAAGCGCACGCAGGGCACCCTCTACGCCATCGTGCCGCGCGCCTACCACATGCGGCTGGCGCGCATCCTCGACAACCTGGAGACGATCGTCGGCGGCTACATGCGCGGCCAGCTCATCACCTCCGCGGCGTTCGGGTTGTTCACCTTCCTGCTCCTGGTCATCTGCAAGGTCCCCAATGCGTTGCCCATCGCACTGTTCGCGGCGCTGGTCGACGTGATCCCCTTCGTCGGGGGATTCCTGGCCGCCGCCCCCGCCGCCCTCAGCGCGCTTCCCCTCGGACTGCCGGTGACGGCCGCGGTACTGGTCGCCATGCTCGCCTACATCGAGTTCGAGAGCCGGATCCTGGTCCCCAGGCTCTACGGGCGTGTGTTGCGGCTCTCACCGATCACGGTCGTCCTGGCGCTCATCGCGGGAGGCACCCTGCTCGGCGTGATGGGAGCGCTGCTGGCCCTGCCGATCGCGGCCGCCCTGCAGATGATCCTTCACGAGCTGCGGGTGGAGATGCCGGGTGACGACAGCGACGACCGCTCGGAGCGCGCCCGGAACGCGAAGACCGAGGCCACCTACGAGCGAATGAGCGCGGGCTCGACGGCCCCGGAAGCGGGCCTGATCGCGAGGGACCTCGCCCACGACATCCGCGATGCCGGCGCCGTGGAGGCCGCGAAGGAAGCACGGGCAACGGCGGAAGGAACGGCCGAATGAGCGGCCTGCCACTTGCCGCTGCCGGCGACAGCGGTCCCGCGGTGGAGGCACTCACCGAGGTCCGGCGCAAGGAGGCCCTGCTGAAGACGGGGGCCCTGCAGGACGCGATCTTCAACAGCGCCAACTTCTCGATCATCGCCACCGACGAGAAGGGGGTCATCCAGCTATTCAACATCGGCG
>DAINRP010000371.1:0-1974 GCA_036741755.1 Gemmatimonadales bacterium | reverse complement strand
TGCGTCGCTTGGCGGGATTCTGAAGCGGGAGCAGCGCTACGCGGAATCTCTCGAGCTGTACGGGCGGTCCGTGGAAGCGTCCGGCGGAAACCCCTATCCACTGCTGAATGCGCTCAAGCTCGAAGCGCGCGTAGCGGGAAGACTTCAGCTGGACGAGACCAAGCGGTTGCATCTCGAGCGAGCGGAGAGGCGGCTGTCACTTCAGGTGGCAGACAGCCCCCCGCACGACGCGCCTTGGTCCTTCTTCGACCTGGCGGAGATCCGTCTGTACCTTGGGCAACGAGACCAGTTCAGGAGTCTGATCGAGGAAGGGACGCACTGGTGTACGGCAGCTTGGCAGGCAACCACATGCTGGGAGAGCCTCCAGCTTCTCGTGGACGGCGGTGTCGACTGGCCTGAACTGCGAGAGGGCATGGACGCTCTCTCGAGCACGGCGAAGCGACTCGACTCATGACATCGAGTCCACGGCGCCGACTTGCCGAAACGGCAAGTGGGATTGCGGGGTAGAGCCGGCCACCGCCTTCTCGGACGCCGGCAGCGCCGCGGCGAGGAACACCTCCGCCGCGACGCCGGGTTCCCAGGCGCCTCCAGCCGGGGATGGGGGTGAGCCCGCCGCGGGCGTCGAGGCGCGGGGCGAGTCGACCCCTGGAATCGCCCTTGGCAGCGGCCGAATCGCGGAACTACCAGGTGCGGCTGGCCGCTTCGGGTCACCCGCGCTACTGTCGCGTGCGAACGGCCCTGTAGTCGCGCCGAGAAACGCCGGGAGGCGTTCATGTCGCAAGAGAAAAGGCTCTACGCGCTCGGTGGCTGGGCGCTCATCAGCAGCGGCCTGCTGTTCTTGTCCAGGGCGTTTCTCGAATTCATGGCGGGCCCGCCACCCACGGATGGCGCAGAGATCATCGCGTGGGTCAAATCCCACACATTGGTGCTTTCGCTGGCCAACGAAGCGCTCTTCTTCGCGGTGATGTCATTGGTTCCGGCGGCCGTCGCCCTCTATTCCAGCCTGGCTGGTGCCCATCGCACCAAGGCGGTCTTGGGCTGCGGAATCATCGGCATCGTGGCACCGGTCCTGGCCATGCTGGATATCGTTCATGGGCGCCTGGTCTTTCCCGTCTATGGCATTCGTGTCGCCGACCCGGCGGTCGCCGAGCTCATCGTGGCGGTCTTCTACGGCGGCTTGCACGCGACCGACGAGCTGATGGCGGTCGCAACACTTGTGCTCAGTCTAGCCATGCGGCGCAGCGCGTATGGAGCGCCGGTTGCCTATTTCGGCTTCGCCACGGCGGTGTTCGACTTCGTTGGTGCATATCCCTATCTCATTGGGCCCATTCCGACACTGGTCTGTCACATGGTCTTTGCTGCGTGGTTCGTGGCCGTCGGCTGGATTCTCCGCAGAATGGAGTAGTGCCGCAGCGGTCGCCGGCGAGAGCCAGCGGTCACGCAGCCAGCGACTCCGCCTGAACGATCGAGCACCCGCCGATGTGGCCCTCGGCGGGGGTCATCAATGGCTACGCGGTCGCCTATCTGAAGATGGTCCCGTCGTCGAGCTGGTGAAGGTGCTGGGGATGATCGCCGCCGGCCAGGACCCGGGAGGGATTTCCTCGTGCCCGGCCGCGTCGCCACGCCCGCCACGCTGAAGGGGATGGAGCACATGTTCGCGGCGGAGTACAAGGAGTGAACGGGCGAGGCGCTCCCCGAAGCCCGGGCCTGTGCCTCGTAGCGCCGCTCGCCGAGGACGGGGGCCTGGGTCGAGGCACTCCCGTCTGAATGGAAGCCGACCGGACGGCGTGTTCCGCTACACCTTCTTCATGGGCGCCGGCGCGAGGTGATGCGGCGGCGCGCCCCCACCGCGACGCTGCACCTCTTCCCAGCTCCCGGCGCGGGCACTCTTCAGCACCGCGTCGCAGACCAGCTGGGTCTCGAGCGCGTCCCGGAACGTCGGGGCCGCCGGCTCGCCGCGCGAGAGGCCCTGGA
>DAINRP010000370.1:0-1997 GCA_036741755.1 Gemmatimonadales bacterium | reverse complement strand
CCAACTCATAGCGGTGAGATGTCAACGGCCCGGCGATCTGCACCGGGGCGGCGAAACTGCCGCGCGGCACATATCAGGGCGCCAACCGTGCAACTAGTGGCAAATCCTTGGGACTGGATCGCTTACCAAGTCCTTGGCCACCAGCCCACCCGGTGAGCGGCAACAGGCGCGCCAGACGGGATACAGATAGGATAGATAATGAAAGGCCGCCGGAGGGTGCACCAATCGTCACCCTGAACGGAGTGAAGGGGACATGACCTTGCGCATGCCCTCTTCGGTTCGCGCAGGGCGACTCGCATTCGCGGACACCCACATCTCTTCCAGGTCCCCTTGTCATTCCCGGGATCGGCCGCCAAGTTGACCTCCTCAGCATACCGGGTGTCCCGGTCCGGGAGTCAGTCATGGAAGAGCTTGCGACTCAGGTCTATTGTCAGCGTGCGGCCCTCGAGCTCGCCGCGCTGATCACACACCAGCGGCGCCCCCGTGGCCGGCAGCGGCGGGACTCGTCCCTGCTGCGCCGGTTCGTCGCGCAGGTGCTGTCGGGGAGCCCGTCAGCCGAGCGGCTGCAGGGCGGGCCATGGAAGGTCGGCACTCGCCAGCTCAAGCGGCGCGGGCGGGGTGGGCTCGACTTCATCCCGCTGGTCCAGCGCGGCGAGACCGTCGTGATGGTGTCGACGCCCCAGGAAGCGGAGGAGCTGGTCGCCTTCCTCAACTACTGCGGGATGGACGAGTTCACCAATCGATAGTGCCCCAGTGGCTTGATGCTGGGCGCGCTTTTGCATTCCACCCAAGTCACTATCTTGCCGGGCCCACGCCCCACAGTGAAACGCATACCCGGCGAAAGCCGGGGACGCAAAGCCACGGGTCCTCGTCGCTCGCAGCCGCCGCCCGCCGCGACCTCACGACCGCCGAGCCGCCTCTACGACCCACTCATCGGAGGACCTCGCTCATGCGTAGCCACCTCTCGCTCCGAACATTCTGGCGAACCGCCCTCGCCGCTGGGCCCCTGCTGTTCCTTGCCGCCTGTGGCGACGACATCACCAACAACAACGCGGAGGTTCCGACCTTCACGCCGGATCCGATCGTCTCCCAAGCCGCCCTGCAGGCGGCACTCACGACCGCGCTCTCCACCACCAACGGCGGCCTGGACTTCCCGATGTGGGCGACGGTGGTGGACCGTGCCGGCGTGGTGGTCGCCGTGGCGCACAGCGGCACCGGAGTGGGCGATGCCTGGCTCGGCAGCCGCGCTATCTCGGCCCAGAAGGCCAACACCGCCAACGATTTCAGCCGCGACGTCTTCGCGCTCTCGACCGCCAATCTCTTCAGCGCGGTACAGCCGGGCGGCAGCCTGTTCGGCCTGCAGGAGAGCAATCCGGTCAATACCGACGTGGTGTACGGCGGCGACTATACCCAGTACGGCACCGTCGATGATTTCATGGTCGGCAAGAAGCCGGGCGGCGTCAACGTCTTCGGCGGCGGGCTCGCCCTGTATAGCGCCACTACCGGTAAGGTCATCGGCGCAGTCGGGCTCAGCGGTGACACCTCCTGCGCCGACCACAACATCGCATGGCGGGTGCGCCACGCGCTCAATCTGGACAACGTTTCCGCGGGAGTTGCCACCGGAGGCACCACCGACAACATCATCTTCGACATCACGGGCGGCGTGAGCACCAGCGGGTTCGGCCACCCGACCTGCCTGAACCCGGGCGTGGAGGAACCGATGGGTACCAACCTCCCGACCGCGTATCCCGTCGGCCCCACGCCCTGAACGGGGCCACCAGAGCGCCCTGCCCCCATCCGGGGGCGGGGCCTCCCCGAGCCGGCGATTGCCGCACGGCCTGCCTCCACCTGCTGCCTCATCCTCACGACCGCTGCTGAGTTGCCGCATCCAGCGCCGAGTTGCCCCCCCGGCTTCGTTCAGGGTGACTCGAGCGCCGCCTCGAGCCGTCCGATCAGCTCCGCCTGCGCCGGGTTGATCCGGGCGCGGGCGGTGGCCG
>DAINRP010000369.1:0-2012 GCA_036741755.1 Gemmatimonadales bacterium | reverse complement strand
CCAACTCATAGCGGTGAGATGTCAACGGCCCGGCGATCTGCACCGGGGCGGCGAACTGCCGCGCGGCACATATCAGGGCGCCAACCGTGCAACTCCTGGCAAACCCTTGGGACTGGATCGCTTACCAAGTCCTTCACCACCAGCCCACCGGGTGAGCGGCAACAGGCGCGCCAGACGGGACACAGATGGGATAGATAATGAAAGGCCGCCGGAGGGCGCACCAAGCGTCACCCTGACCGGAGTGAAGGGGACAGGACCTTGCGCATGCCCCCTTCGCTTCGCTCAGGGCGACTCGCATTCGCGGACACCCACGTGTCGTCCAGGTCCCCTTGTCATTCCCGGGATCGGCCGCCAAGTTGACCTCCTCAGCATACCGGGTGTCCCGGTCCGGGAGTCAGTCATGGAAGAGCTTGCGACTCAGGTCTATTGTCAGCGTGCGGCCCTCGAGCTCGCCGCGCTGATCACACACCAGCGGCGCCCCCGTGGCCGGCAGCGGCGGGACTCGTCCCTGCTGCGCCGGTTCGTCGCGCAGGTGCTGTCGGGGAGCCCGTCAGCCGAGCGGCTGCAGGGCGGGCCATGGAAGGTCGGCACTCGCCAGCTCAAGCGGCGCGGGCGGGGTGGGCTCGACTTCATCCCGCTGGTCCAGCGCGGCGAGACCGTCGTGATGGTGTCGACGCCCCAGGAAGCGGAGGAGCTGGTCGCCTTCCTCAACTACTGCGGGATGGACGAGTTCACCAATCGATAGTGCCCCAGTGGCTTGATGCTGGGCGCGCTTTTGCATTCCACCCAAGTCACTATCTTGCCGGGCCCACGCCCCACAGTGAAACGCATACCCGGCGAAAGCCGGGGACGCAAAGCCACGGGTCCTCGTCGCTCGCAGCAGTTGCCCGCCGCGACCTCACGACCGCCGAGCCGCCTCTACAACCCGCTCGTCGGAGGACCCCGCTCATGCACAGCCACCTCTCGCTCCGAACATTCTGGCGAACCGCCCTGGCCGCTGGGCCACTGGTGTTCCTTGCCGCCTGCAGCGACAAGATTACCAACAACAACGCGGAGCCTCCGACGTTCACGCCGGATCCGATCGTCACCCTGGCCGGCCTGCAGGCGGCGCTCACCACCGCGGTCTCCAGCACCAACGGCGGCCTGGATATCCCCATGTAGGCGACGGTGGTGGACCGCGCCGGCGTGGTCGTCGCCGTGGCCTTCAGCGGACCCGCGGTGGACGATCAGTGGCTCGGCAGCCGCGCGATCTCGGCCCAGAAGGCGAACACCGCCAACGCCTTCAGCCTCGACAATTTCGCCCTCTCGAGCGCCAATCTCTTCAGTGCGGTGCAGCCCGGCGGCAGCCGCTTCGGGCTGCAGGAGAGCAACCCGGTGAACACCGACGTCGTGTACGGGGGTGACCAGGCGAAGTATGGGACCAAGGACGACTACATGGTCGGCAAGAAGCCGGGCGGAGTCAACGTCTTCGGCGGCGGGCTCGCGCTGTACGACGCCACTTCCGGCGAGGTCATCGGCGCGGTCGGCCTGAGCGGTGACACCTCCTGTGCCGACCACAACATCGCGTGGCGGGTGCGCGACGCGCTTGGCATGGACAAGGTACCGGCCGGCGTCGCTCCCGCAGTCGGCGCCAACCCGCCGGGCAAGGACAACATCATCTTCGACATCAACGCGGCGGGCACGAGCGCCAGCGGGTTCGGCCATCCGACCTGCCTGGGCGGTGCCGCGGACTCGACGAGGGGCACCGACCTTCCGACCACTTACCCGCTCACGCCCTGATTGGGGCCACGAGAGCGCCCTACCCCCATCGGGGGGGTAGGGCCTCCCCGAGTCGGCGATCACCGCAGGGCCTGCCTTCACTCACTGCCTCATCCTCACGGCCGCTGCCGGGTTGCTTCATCCAGCGGCGAGGCGCCTTCCCCTTTGCTTCGTTCAGCGTGACTCGAGCGCTGCTTCTAGCCGTCCGATCAGCTCCGCCTGCGCCGGGTTGATCCGGGCGCGGGCGGTGGCCG
>DAINRP010000368.1:0-2018 GCA_036741755.1 Gemmatimonadales bacterium | reverse complement strand
CCGGGGGCGTGGTGGGTCGGAATGGGCATTGCCCGGAATCTAGGCACCTTCGAGGAAAGGCTTGACGTGGGGTCGATGATATATTTGATTATCCGGATAACAGGATGCATCACGGAGGAGTTCTGGGCGCCACCATCGTCACCCGCCTGCAGGCCCTGGCGGATACCACGCGGAACCGGCTGTTGCTGTTGCTGGAGAAGCACGAGCTCACCGTGAGCGAGCTCTGCGACGCCTTGCAGCTGCCCCAGTCCACCACCAGCCGGCACCTCAAGGTGCTGGCGGATGACGGCTGGGTGGTCTCGCGCGCGGATGGGGCGAGCCGGCTCTACCGGATGCCCGGCAGTGATCTCGAGCCGGGCGCACGGCGGCTCTGGCAGGTGGTGCGGGACCAGATCGAGGACACCCCGGCCGCAGCGCGGGACGCCGAGCGGCTGCGTGGGGTGCTCGCGGGACGCCGGGCCCGGTCGGAGGAGTTCTTCGCCTCTGCGGCGGGACAGTGGGACCGGCTCCGTGCCGACCTGTTCGGTGGCCGCACTGAACTGTTGCCGCTGCTCGGCCTCCTGGGCGCCGACTGGATCGTCGGCGACCTCGGTTGCGGCACCGGACATCTGGCGCAGGCGCTGGCGCCGTTCGTTGGCCGGGTGATCGCGGTGGACGCCTCGGCCGCGATGCTGCGCTCGGCGAAGGCCAGGATCGGCGATGTGGCGAATATCGAAATCCGCCGCGGCGATCTCGAGGACCTGCCGATCACCGCTGGAGCGCTGGACGCGGCCTTTCTGGTACTGGTGCTTCCGTATCTGGCGGAGCCGGCTCGCGCGGTCGCGGAAGCGGCCCGCGCGCTCAAGCCTGGTGGACGGCTGATGATCACCGACCTGATGCCGCACGATCGCGCCGAGTACCGGCAGACGATGGGCCACCAGTGGCAGGGTTTCGGCGAGGCGGAAGTGCTCGGCTGGATGAAGGACGCGGGCCTGGTAGGGTGCCGCTACGGCGCGATTGCGCCGGAGCCAAGCGCCAAGGGCCCGATGGTCTTCACCGCGACCGGCACCCGCCAGCCCGCTCAGTGAGGAGGAACGGATGCCACGACTGATCGATGCCCCCGCGGTGGTTCAGGCCGCCGGCGAGCCGCCCAAGCGGATCGAGGAATACGTCGGCCGGGTCCGCTCGGGACATGGTGGAGTGAGCGTAGCGCGGATGGTCTCTCCGGCGGGATGGCAGGAGCCGGGGCAGCGGCCGGACTTCGAAGAGGTAACGGTGGTGCTCCGCGGCATGCTGCGGGTGGAGCATGAGGCCGGCGTGCTCGATGTCCGGGCGGGCCAGGCGGTGATTACCGCCCCCGGGGAGTGGGTCCGGTACAGCTCGCCGGAAACGGGCGGCGCCGAGTATGTGGCGGTCTGCCTGCCGGCGTTTTCGATGGAGACGGTGCACCGCGACGGATGACGATTGGGCGACCGGAACCGGTCGCCACCACAGTGAATCATGACAGGGCGACCCTTGTGGTCGCCCAGGAAACTTTCTCAACCCGAGGACAGAGCGATGGCAACCAGCGTGATGACGATGCACCCCTTCCAGGCCACCCGTGAGGCCGGTCGGGAACCGTTCAAGGTGAAGGATCTCTCCCTCGCCGAGTTCGGCCGCAACGAGATCCGTCTCGCCGAGTACGAGATGCCCGGCCTGATGGCGATCCGGAAGGAATATGCCGGGAGGCACCCGCTCGCCGGGGCGAAGATCATGGGCTCGCTCCACATGACGGTGCAGACCGCCGTGCTGATCGAGACGCTCGCCGAGCTCGGCGCCGACGTGCGCTGGGTCAGCTGCAACATCTTCTCCACTCAGGACCATGCCGCAGCCGCGGTGGTCGTCGGCAAGAACGGGACGCCGGCGGATCCGCAGGGCATCCCGGTCTACGCCTGGAAGGGCGAGACGCTGCCGGAATACTGGTGGTGCACCGACATGGCGTTGATGTGGCCGGATGGCTCGGGCCCGAACCTGCTGCTGGATGACGGCGGCGACGCGAC
>DAINRP010000367.1:0-2095 GCA_036741755.1 Gemmatimonadales bacterium | reverse complement strand
CTCGTCAGGACGTTCGTAGCCTTGCGTCAAGTTCCCTCTCCAGAGCTTTCAGAATCCGGCTGAGCGAGGCGTCGACATCCTCATCGCGGATGGTGCGGTCCGGGGTGCGGAACACCAGGCGGAACTGCACCGCCCGGCGGTCCTCGCCAAGCTGCTCCGAACGGAATTCACTGACCACCTCGACCGCCTCGAGCAGCTTGCCGCTCGTTCGCATGACCCGCATGGCGTCCGCAGCCGAGGTTGCGGGCTTGAGCAGCAGATTGATGTCGCGCCAGGAGGACGGGGTGGTCGGCAGCGGTGTGTATCGTACAGGGAGCCGCTGGGCGTCGCTGATGACAACCTCGAGCCCCAGCACCGGGGCAGCCCAAGCGGGCGGATCGAGTTCCAGTGCTCGGGCGTGACCGACTATACGCCCATCCCTGTCCCGCGCAATCCAGCCACCTGCATCAACTTGCACCGTGGCGGAGGGATTTGCCAGAGCGACGGTCGCCTCGAAAAGGGACTCGAGGTCCCACAGATCGAAGTCGGGCGCCTTTCCCCCCTCCGTCCAGTGGCCGGCCACACGCTCCCCGGAGATCAGCGCGGCAACCCGGCTGGTTTCCAGCGGCCGGCCCCCTGTCCCCGAAGCCCTGAACCCGGTGCCTATTTCGAAGAGGCGGATCTCGCGTACCTGCCGCGACCAGTTGGTTGCTGCGGCCCGGCCGAGACCGGGCAGGAGCGTCTGCCTGAGCCAGGCATCCTCGGCCGACAGCGGGTTGAGCAGTTTGACGCTGCCCTCCCCTTCCGAGGGGCCGAGCGAGAGCAGCGTGGCCTCGAGCAATCCCAGGGTGACGAGTCCGTCGCGGACGTGCGCGATCGCGCGCTCCATCGGCGGGTCGCCGAGCCGGCCAACGCGATAGGGCCGGAGGTCGACCGGGAAGCTGTCGTAACCGTGCAGTCGGGCGATCTCCTCGATGAGGTCGATCTCGCTGGTGAGATCGGGCCGCCAGCCGGGGACATCGACCGCGAGCCGGGCGTCTTCGGGCTTGTTGAGCACGGTGCATCCGATCGCGACCAGATATTTCTCGATCGCGGTGATGCTCAGTTCGGCGCCGAGGACCTGGGCGACGCGCGCCGTGCGGACGAAGATGCGCGGAGGATTGCCCGGTGTGGGCCAGACGTCGATCGCGTCTTCGATCCGGCCCCCCGCCGTGGCGAGGATCAGCTCGGCGCAGCGGCGCTGGGCCTCGGGGAGACCCCAGAGGTCCACCCCGCGCTCGAAGCGGTAGGAGGCATCGGTGGAGAGGCCGAGCGTGCGGCGCGACCGCCGCACGCGGGCCGGCTCGAAGCAGGCGCACTCGAGCAGCAGGTCGGTCGTGGCCTCGCTCACCTCGGTATTCGCGGCGCCCATCACTCCCGCGACGCCAACCACGCGATTCCCATCCGCGATGACCGTCATGTCCTCGGTGAGCGCGCGCTGGGTGCCGTCGAGGGTGGTGACCTTCTCTCCTGCCATCGAGCGCCGCGCCACGAGCAGCGACCCTTCCACTCGCGCCAGATCGTAGGCGTGCATCGGGTGGTTGAGTTCAAGCATGACGTAGTTGGTCGCGTCCACCACGTTGTTGATGCTGCGCACACCGGCCGCCTGCAGCCGGTCGCTGAGCCACGACGGCGACGGCCCGATCTTCACCCCGCGGATGATCGTGGCGGTGAACCGGGGACAGCCGTGCGCATCGTCGGTGCCGACGGTAATGCCCGCGATGGTGCCTCTCGGCGCCTCTACCCGGCGGAGCGAACCCGGGCCGTGCTCGGGAGAGCCGGGGATCTCCGGCAGACGGAACGGCACCCCGTAGGCCTGCGACAATTCACGCGCCACGCCCTTGTGACCGAGCAGGTCCGGGCGGTTGGGCGTGACGTCGAGGATCAGCCGGTCGTCGTCGATCGGGAGCACCGTGAGCAGCGCGGTGCCCGGCGCGGCGTCGGTGATCAGTTCGAGGATGCCGTCGTGGTCCTGGCCCAGCCCCAGCTCGCGCGCGGAGCAGAGCATCCCCTCGGAGGTCTCACCCCGGATCTTCCGGCGCTCGAGGGTGATCCCGCCGGGCAGCGTGACACCCAC
>DAINRP010000366.1:0-2164 GCA_036741755.1 Gemmatimonadales bacterium | reverse complement strand
GCTCATGACCCTCGCGAGCTCCGCTCTGGTGCTCGAGGCTGGACAGCGCTGGCGCATCTAACCGCGCGAACGCTCAGAGCGAAGCCCGGAATGGCCGTCGGATCCCCGGCGGTCATTCTGATTCTGGGCCCGGCGAGACTGTCCCGGGGACGACTGTCCGGGGGACCGGAGTTCTTGCCGCGCAGATCCTCGAGGGGAGGCTCCCCCGGAAACACGAGGCTCGTCCCCGTCCAGGGCCGCATCGTTGGCGGACTCGCGTCCGCCGGCGACCGCACGGGAGCGGCTCCCGGCGTGCAACCCGGCGCCTCGTTGCTGCGCCGACGCCTGCCGGTGCGTCCTGACACTGACCCCAACGCCGCCGAGCTGTGGTACCCACGGGTCATTTTCCCGCCCGGGCCATCGGCCTACGGTGCCCCCACGAGACGACGTTCGTCTCAGCGCTCCGAAATCGTCCAGGGCAAACCCATCGCGAGGCGGGGACGCAAAGCCAGGGATCTCCTTCGGGAGACCGCCCGGCTGCCGAGGACGGAGCGGCGGAAGCCCATTCTTGGGAAGGAGAACTCGTGAAGGCGAACCTGGCGCGCTTCACCTGGGCCATCATGCTGCTCAGCGCGATGGCTCTCACCGTCGGCGCAGGGATCCGCTGGTACTAGGCCATGAAGTCCACCTTCAAGGCCACATACCTGCGGATTCTCATTGCGCTCATGACCCTCGCGAGCTCCGCTCTGGTGCTCGAGGCTGGACAGCGCTGGCGCTAACCGCGCAAACGCTCAGAGCGAAGCCGGAATGGCCGTCGGGATCCCCGACGGTCATTCTGATTCCGAGTCTCCGGACGGGGCGCCCAGCGCCCGAACCCTGGACGGGGCGCCCAGCGCCCGAACCCCGGACGGGAGGTCATCGAGACGCCGGTGCGGTCGGCGCCAGTCGTCCGCCGCGTCAGTGCCGCGCGACGATCCTGACGCTCTCGGCGCTTGGGCTCGGGGCGGCAGCCCACAGCAGCGCCGGTCCCGGCCACGGTTCGATGCCGACGAGCGCCGCGAGGGCGTCGGCCGGGTGGGCCGGATAGGCCGCCTGGAGCGTGCGCCGGAACTCGCGGGCGATCGTGCGGGCACTCCTGGTCTCTCGAACGATGAGGAGCTGCGAGACGGACGGAGTCTCGCCGAGCTGGGACCAGCCTTCCCACGACGCGATCGATGCCGCCTTCTCGCCGGACCAACGGATCAGCTGCTCGAGTCGGCGGAGCTCGGACTGGATCTCAACCGCGATGACGAGACCGGCACGAGGATCGTGCAGGCCGACATCGATCCAGCCGCGCGATGGTCTCCGCACCGCGATCTCGGGGTAGGCGCGCCATCGCTGATGGAGCACGGCAAGCAGCGCCTCGAGGATTCGAGCCTGATGGCGATCTCGAATCGCCGGGCCCGTGTTTGGGTAGAGCCGCACTGACAGGTCGGCGCCCAGCGCGGCCGCGAGGCGAGCGTACGTCTCGAGCGTCGGGCGCTCAGTGCCCCGTTCGATCCGGCACAGGAAGCCCGGGTCGACCCCTGCGCCCCTGGCGAGTTCGGCCTCCCTGATGCCGGCGTCCGAGCGCAGGTGAGCGACATCGAGCCCGAGCCGCCGATGCAGCTCTTCCGCAGTTCGGCGCGCCTTGCGCTCCAGGATGGTGGTCGCCACGCAGCCAGTACACCAGGAAGGGCTTTGCTGCCGATCATCCGCAGCGGAGGTTCCCATCGCCCTGCTTTGTCCCGCAGTCAATGATTGCGCGCTCGGCGGTCGGTTCTTGCGCAACAGTCATGATCCGGGCGGGGAATGGGCGCCAGGATGAGTTCGCCCTGTCGGGATCTTGGCCACTGGACAATTCGGCGGCATCGCTGCACTGAAACGTTGACCCGTGGACAACGGGAGCAGGCTAGCGTGTCACGTGGCTGGGCGTACCAGCCGCCGGGCCGCCGGGCCACCAGGCCACCAGGCCACGCGTACCAGCCGCGGGGCCATAAGGCCGCGGCTTCATTGATGACCGGTCGCAGGGCGGCCGCCGGCAGCACCACGGGATCACGGGGGGGGGTCGGGGCCGATGTCGATCGGGCGCACCGCGCGGGCGTGGGCACGGGTGGTTGCGCATCGGCGGATCGACACGTAGACTGCGCGGACCATGCGGAGCTCG
>DAINRP010000365.1:0-2176 GCA_036741755.1 Gemmatimonadales bacterium | reverse complement strand
CGTCTCGGACGAGGCGACCAGGCTGTTCATGGAGGGGTTCTACCGTCACTGGCTCGATGACCCCGATCATCCGGGGAAGTCGGAGGCGCTGCGCCGGACTCGGTCCGACCTCCGGCGCATCCCGCGCTTCCGGGCGCCGTACTACTGGGCTGCTTTTCAGTTGATGGGAGCGGATTGAACTCCCCCTCCACGGCGCCTACGCCAGCCCACCCAGATTGAACATCGTCCGGAACGCGCGGAAGACTTCGCGATAGTCGTCGTGACTGAACGCGACGGAGCGTGGCCCTGAACGAACGAAGCCCGGCACCATCGCGGCGTGATCGGCCTCAACGGTCAGAGTGAAGTCCACTTCGAGATGCACCGGAGCGGCCAGCACGAAGAGCTGGGCGCCCGACTCACCGGCCCGGTGCGCCGTCACCACCTCCCGCATCGCCTCCCGGATCATGGTGCAGGCCACCTCGGGTGCGGCGCTCCGGGCGGAATGGCGGCTGACCGCTTCCTTGACCGTCACCGTCCGCACGCCGTCACCGAGCAGCGAGTGTGCCTCGGCGGCGATCGCATCATCCCCCGACACCACAGCCAGTGGAACGCCGAACGCGCCGGCGAGGGCGGCATTGATGCCTAACTCGCCAACCGAAAGTCCGTTGAGGCGCACGTCCTGGATCCGGCTGGTGTAGGTATGATCGAGGATCGCCTTGACGGTCCCCGCCTTGGCATGATAGCCGATGAATCCGGCGAGGTCCCATCCGCGATCGATCCCTTCCATCATCGACCAGGTCTTCGGGCCGCCCGACAGCAGTTCGGCGGCGGGATGCAGCTCCTCGGCCAGCAGGTTCCGCATCGTCCAGTGGCAGTCGTTCACCAGGATCTTGGTCGCCCCGCCGGCCAGCGCCCCTTCGATGGCGGCGTTCGCTTCTCGGGTCATCAGACGCCGGAACCGGCCAAACTCGCCGGCGCAGCGTGGATCGACCGGGTTGGTCTGGTCCTCGTGGACCACGCCGGCGATCCCTTCCATATCTACCGATAGATAGACGCGCATGGCGACAAGGTAGCGTCCCTCTGCTCCTCGTGCCATTCCCGCGCCGGTCAGTGTGGGCCCACCATCATCGTGTGGTCCACGGTGTCGATCGCCAGACCGGTAAGCCGGCCCTCGACACCCGGCACGCCGACGACGACGGTGTCACCGTGGAGCGTGAGAACGGGGGGTTCTGGCAGGCCTGTAATCAGGACCCGCCGGATGCCGTTGAAGAGAGGATGAGCACCCGCCGGGCTGGTGAGCGCCCACTGGTCGAGCACGTCGATGCGCCCATGCTTGCCATTCAGGCGAACGTGTCGCTGGTGCAGCACCTCCCCGTCAGGCAGCGGTGTCACATTCCACGGGTCGAACTGCTCGGGCCAGAGGGGCGAGTCCGGCGGCAGCTGGATCAGGAGCTGCCAGCCAGTCCGTGCGAGAAACTCCCGGCGGAGCCCGGCACGCTTCTCCAGCACTCCCGCTGTTTCGCGCCGCGCGAGGGCCGCGACCGAATCGGACTCGCGGCGCGTGAAGTCGGCCCGACAGCTGATGGGCGCGGTGGCCCGGGTGAGCAGGCTGTCGAGCGTGAGCGTGCTGTCGGTGTTGAGCTCGGACGGCCAGCCGGGGCGCAGACGATCCAGCAGGAAGGCCTGCGCCGGGCCGACCGCGTAGGCCCGGAGTCGTACGCCGTCGGGGGCGAAGCCGGCCTCGGGCACCAGCGAGTCCGGTGGAGCATCACCCGCTCGCCACTCGATCCAGGTGGCGATGCCCTCATTCAGTTCGTTCCCTCGCTCATACGCCATGGCCTCGGCCCCGACGACTCGCGCCCGTTCGGAGCGCAGCGCCATGGCGCGGGATGCCCAGCAGGCGTGCGGCGCCTTTGGGAGGAGCGCCCGGCGAAACGCCTCCGTCTCCAGCCGCTGTAATCGCTGCGCGGCCGAGTCGGTCACAGGGTAGGTGAAGAAGGCGGCCTCGTTGCCATACCACCCGGGATGGGCTTTCGCCTGATAGACATGGAATGCTTCGTGAATCAGGGTGGCGGCCAGGCGCGCAGGATCAGCCACCCGGTCTGGCCAGAGCAGTGTCGCCGTCTCGACACTACCGATGTCACTGTGGGTGTTCGCACGCACTTCGGCGTACAGTCCCGGCATAACGCTCGCGCCG
>DAINRP010000364.1:0-2193 GCA_036741755.1 Gemmatimonadales bacterium | reverse complement strand
AGGGAGTCGGGTTCGCCGAGCTGTGGCCCGAACTCGCCACGCTCTGCGGCTTCGCCGTGCTGATCGTGGCGATGAGCGTGCGCCGATTCCACAAGACGCTGGAGTAGGGTCGGCCACTGCTCCGCTTTCCAAGGGCACCTGCCGGAGGAGGAGACCATGGCTCTGCAGCTCGACGCCGAGTTCTGGAAGGATTCGTTTCGAGGTACATTGCCCCTGATGAAGAACATCGCATTCACCTTCCACGGCACCAGGATGACCATCCGCCTCACCACAGCGGAGACCGGTGGCGCGTATGCCCTGGTCGAGATGCAGCACCCCGGCAACGTCGGGCCCGCTCTCCACGTCCACCCGCGGGGGCCCGAGTCTTTCTATGTGCTCGCGGGGGAGTATACGTTCTATCGTGGCGACGAATTGATCATCGCCCGACCGGGCAATGGAGTGGTAATTCCGGCGGGCGTGCCGCACCGCTACGAGGCGGGCCCTGCCGGCGGCCGGGCGCTGGTCATCACTCCGCCCGGGCTGGAGCAATATTTCTTCCGGATCGCCGGCCAGCTCAGCCTGGGCCCAGTGCCGCTTGCCGAGGAGCTCGCCATCGCCGCGGAGGCGGGCCAGGAGTTTCTCGAGACGGCGGGGCACTGGGGCGAGGGCTAGCGCCAGCGACCCCCACACCATATTCATCTGCCGAGTTGCCATGCCCGTTCGACTGCACCTGCACGCCATGCTGCACGACCCGCTCGCCTCATGACCACCACCGATCCCTTCTATTGGCGCGCCTTCAACGTGCTGATGCGATTGCTCGGTGTCGGCGCCACCTTTGCCGGTGCCGTCGTCGTGACGACCTTCGGGCTCGGGATCCCCGCCCCGCCCGGCGTGACTCCGGCGATCGACCGCATCTCGCTGGTGGCCGGCGCCCTCGTGGCCCTGCTCGGCCTGGGGTTTCTGATGCTTCCCCCGTTCCGTCCCGATCAGGGTGACGACACGCTCGTCGTCAATCCCTTCCGCGCCCTCACCGAGCCGAAGCGCAGGCGGTGGTGGACCGGGGATCGACTTACCGGATGATCCGGCTCACTCACAGACCGCGGCCATGAACTTCTACAAGATCCCCGTCACCACCATCGACGGACGCACCCAGACGCTCGAGCCGTATCGCGGGCATGTCCTGCTCATTGTGAATGTCGCAAGCAAGTGCGGCTTCACCCCGCAGTACACCGGCCTCGAGGCGCTCTACCGGCGTCACAAGAAGCAGAAGTTTGTGGTCCTGGGGTTTCCCTGCGACCAGTTCGGCAATCAGGAGCCGGGCGACGAAGCGGAGATCAAGTCGTTCTGCTCGACGACCTACGACGTCACCTTCCCGATGTTCGCCAAGGTCGAGGTGAATGGCGACAACGCCCATCCGCTCTACAAGTACCTGCGCTCGGAGAAGACCGGACTGCTCGGCACCGAGAGCATCAAGTGGAACTTCACCAAGTTCCTGGTGGGACCAGACGGAGAGGTGCTGCACCGGTACGCGCCGAGCGACACGCCGGAGAAGATCGAGCGCGATCTCGAGCCGCTGCTCGGCTGACCCAGGTCCGCGTCAGCCTCCTGCCGCTGCGGCGAACAGCCTGGTCTCGCCATGATCGAGGAGCCACAGCCCTTCAGCGGCGCGGCCCGCTGCCGCCCATAGCTCCCTGATCCGCCTCGGCGGTTCATCCATCGGTTCGTCGGTGAGTTTGAACGTACCCCAGTGGATGGGCACCATAATCCCGCTGCCGAGGGCATCGAGCGCCAGCAACGCATCCTCGGGATTCATGTGCACCGGCCGCATGAACCAGCGCGGCTCGTAGGCTCCCACCGGCAGCAGCACCACATCGAACGGTCCAAAGCGCCGACTGGTCGCGTCGAACTCGGGATGCAGGCCGGTGTCGCCGGCGAAGTAGACTGCCCTGTCCTCACATCGAACGGTGAACCCGCACCACAAGGTACGATTCCGGTCGTGCACGCCACGCGCGCTGAAATGCTGCGCGGGAGTGCAGCCGATCGTCGCGCCTGCCAGTCCGATCTCATCCCACCAGTCCAATTCCCGCACCCGCGTCGCTCCGAGTTGCCGGAGCAGCCCACCCACGCCGAGGGGTGTGATCCACTCCGCCGCAGGATAACGCCGCGCGAGCGCACGCACGGTGGGTGCGTCGAGATGGTCGTAGTGGTTGTGGG
>DAINRP010000363.1:0-2194 GCA_036741755.1 Gemmatimonadales bacterium | reverse complement strand
GGGGAGATCTGGAGCAGTAAGGAGTGAGGGGAGCACCCTCCTCACTCCCCTTCCTCCTCAGTTACTTCAGTTTGGTTTCGACCAGCGCCAGCACTCGCGATTCCGCCTCCGCCGCGAGCCGGGCCAGCCGCTCGGCGTCCTGGCGCATCTGCGCCGCGACAGCGGGATCGGCCAGCCCGGGCAGGTTGATCCGCACATTCAGCCACGCACCACGCACCGCCGCGCGTGCGGCCAGCGCGCCTACCCCCGCATCGGAGGCCGAGGCCGGATTGCCCCGCTCGGCCATCGCCTCCAGCAGCGGGAACGCCTGGGAGGCAACCTCCATTACCCGGAGCGGCACTGCCGTGGCGCCGAGGTTCGCACTCGCGATCGCCGCTTTCCGTGACGCCTGCTCGGACGGGGACCCCTTGGGCAGCGCCAGCGCGGCCATGACTCGATTGAATGCCCGGGTGTCCTCGTCGACAAGCAGGAGCAGTTCATCCTTCAGGCGCTGGCCCCGTTCGGCCCAATCCGAGAATTCGGCCCACCGTGCATCCCAGCCGCGCTTGTGGGCGGAGAGATTGGCCACCATCGTGCCCAGTGCGGCCCCGAAGGCGCCCATCGCCGCGGCGATCGACCCGCCACCCGGCGCGGCGCTCTCGCTCGCGGTTTCGTCGGTGAAGGCGCCGAGGCTGAGCCCAGCGAGCGTCCGCTCGTCCGCCTGACGCAGACGATACTCGATGACCCGATCCTCCGGCCTGAAGGGGGCGAGCTCGCTCAGGCCGAGTGACGCGACCGCGACCTTCACCAGTTCCGCCTCGGACACCCCGGCGGAGCGCTGCTGCTTGCGCAGGAAGTGGCGGCCGGCTTCCAGCAGGGCGGTGAGCGGAACGAGGCCGACCAGTTCGGAGCCGGTGACCCGCATTCCTCGCGCTTCCGCAGCCCGGCAGACTTCGTCGAACGCCACATGCAACGGCGTCACGGCGATGTCCGTGAGGTTCATCGAGACCTGGGCGATCCCGTACTCGGGGATGAACCAGCCAATCGCCTTGACGGCCTTGAGCGTCCCGGGGATCATGACCGGCTGTCCCGCGGCATCGGTGACGACCTTGCCGGTCAGCGGATCGCCCTCCCGCCTGGGACGCCCCACCTCCCGGACATCGAAGGCGACAGCGTTCGCGCGCCGGGTCGAGGTGGTGTTGAGGTTCACGTTGTAGGCGACGAGGAAGTCCCGGGCGCCGATCACGGTGGCGCCGCTTCGCGGGTTGAATGCTCCAGGGCCGAAGTCCGGCTTCCAGTCCGCGCGGCGCATCTTGGCGGCGAGCCCCTCGTATTCCCCGGCCCGGATCACCGCGAGATTTCGACGGGCCGGGTCAGGTTGTGCGGCCTCATAGAGATAGACCGGAATCCCGAGTTCGCTGCCCACGCGCTCCGCGAGCCGACGGGACCAGACGGCGGTCTCCTCGAGACTGATGCCGCTGATCGGCACCAGCGGGCAGACGTCGGTCGCACCCATTCGCGGGTGCTCCCCGGTATGCTGGCGCATGTCGATGAGTTCGGCGGCGAGTTGGATCGCGCGGAAGGCCGCTTCGATGACGGCTTCGGGTGCGCCGGCGAAGGTCACCACGGTGCGGTTGGTCGCATGACCCTGGTCAACATGCAACAGGGCCACACCTTCGACCGCTGCGATCCGGGCGGTGATCTGCCGAATCACGTCGGGATTCCGGCCTTCGCTGAAGTTGGGTACGCACTCGAGCAGAGCGGGCATGGGCCTTGGTGTGTGGGGTAGGGGCGGTGGATCGGGGGTGAATTTAGCCGCCCCTTGCGTTCCTCGCGGGGCCGAGGTACAATCCCGCCCCGCAGAATTCCCGTAGTCAGTCGAATGCGGACGGCGAGGGCGGGCTCAAGTTGAGTGAAGTCGCTCTGCCCCTTGACGATGCGGCAGTGCTGGAGTATGATACGCGGCTGCCACAGAACGTGTGGTTGCGCGCAGCAAACAAGCTCTTTGACAATCGATGTGAGCTATGGTGTGGCAGTGCGGACCCTTTGATCCGCCACCCGCAGAAGGGTGTCGGTGAGGGTTTTATTCTGCAAACAACAAGTGATTCGGACGAACTGAAAACAAAACCAGATCGTTCGACTCGAGCTGTTCAAACACTCTTTGGAGAGTTTGATCCTGGCTCAGGACGAACGCTGGCGGCGTGCCTAACACATG
>DAINRP010000362.1:0-2318 GCA_036741755.1 Gemmatimonadales bacterium | reverse complement strand
CCGCCGCCGGCTCAGTCGGCGCCCGGATGGCCTGGTCGAATTTCTGGTGATCCACTGCGGCGTGCGGCCGGTTGCGGGCCTCAGCGGACCTGATGCGCCGCTGCGCGATGGCCGCCGCCTCCTCATCGCGGTTCTGGATGACCCGGCCGGGCCGCTCCGTGAACACCTCCACGTTCTGAAGCCGCCGCTCCTCGACCAGCCGTCCCTCCTCCTCCAGCGACGTCCGGTCCTCGACATCCTCAGCGGACTCGAGACTGGTCCCGGAGGTTCGCCCCATCGGCCCGCGCGCGTCCTGCACCACTTCGCCCATCCGGGGCGGCGCAGCCCGGGGCCTGAACCGCGGTTCCGCTCGCGCCGGGCTCGGCGGCCGACCGGCCATGGGGCGCTGCTCCTTCTGCCGCTTCACCGTCTCGATCTGCCGCAGGATCGACTCGAGCGACACCGCTTCCACCTGAGTGGGAGTGGCCTCGTCCGGCTGTCTTGGGGCTGGCGCGGTAGAGACCCCCGCCTTCTTTCCGGCCTTGGAGAGCAGGTTCAGGACGAAATAGATGACCGCGAGGACGACGAGTCCCTCGAAGCCAGCGGCCGAGCGGATGGCGTCCACCTCAGGAGGCTCCGCCCGTCGAAGTCTCGGACTGCCCGGCGATCGACTGCCGCATGGTGGTGTCGGCCTGCAGGTTCCGGTACCGCTGGTAATCCATCACGCCGAAGTTGCCGTTGCGGAACGCATCGGCCATAGCGAGCGGAATCTGCGCTTCGGCCGCGATCACCGCCGCCCGCTGCTTCTGCGCCTCGGCCTTGTACTCCTGCTCCATCGCCACCGCCATCGCGCGCCGCTCTTCGGCCTTCGCCTGGGCGATCCGCTTGTCCGCCTCGGCCTGGTCCGTCTGCAGTTCGGCGCCGATGTTCTTGCCGACGTCCACATCCGCGATGTCGATCGAAAGAATCTCGAAGGCCGTGCCGGCATCGAGTCCCTTGGCGAGGACCGTCTTGGAAATCATGTCAGGGTTCTGGAGCACGGCATTGTGGGTGTCAGCGGAGCCGATCGCCGACACGATGCCTTCACCGACCCGCGCCAGAATCGTCTCCTCGCCGGCACCGCCGACCAGCCGGTTGATATTGGCGCGCACGGTCACCCGCGCGATCGCCAGCAGCTGGATGCCGTTCTTCGCCATCGCCGCCACCTTGGGCGTCGTGATGACCTTGGGGTTCACGCTGACCTGGACGGCTTCGAACACATCGCGGCCCGCAAGGTCGATCGCACAGGCCTGCTTCAGGGTGAGCGGGATTCCCGCCTTATCCGCCGAGATGAGGGCGTTGACCACCCGGCTCACGTTGCCGCCCGACAGGTAGTGGGACTCGAGTTCCTGGAGGCCCACGGTCTGGAGCCCCGCCTTGTGGGCGTTGATGAGCGGCAGCACGATGTTGCTCGGGTTCACCTTCCGGAAGCGCATTCCGAAGAGGGTCATGAACGAGACCCGGACGCCTGACGTGAGCGCCTGAATCCACAGACCGAGCGGGATGAACCGGAAAATGATGATAAGGAGAATTAGACCGATGAAGAACAGGGCGATGAAGAGCCCGGGTGCCACGTTACCGATCTGGTCCACGATTCGATCTCCGGTTTAGTCTTGAGCCTGCCTAACGACGTGCCGGTACCCTTCGGCACGCACGACCACGACGCGGGCACCGCTGCCGACGTATTCCCCTTCGGTCACCACATCGATGCGCTCGCCATTCACCGTGGCCGACCCGGCGGGGCGGAGGTCCGTCACCGCAACCCCTGCCTTGCCGATCAGATCGCCGCGCGGAAGGGCCGAGATGTAGCCCTCGGCCGACTGGGAAGAGGCCTGGTGAATCAGGCCGGAGAAGCGCCCGCTGCTGGGAAGATGGCGCAACCAGGTGTAGGCAATTGCCAGCGTGATCACGACGCTCGCACCGAGCACGGCCAGGGCCTGGAAAACATCCCCGCCGGTCGGGAAGTTGCCGAGCATGGCCAGCACGATCGCCGAACCGATGAGCAGGGCGCCGAGCACTCCCGCGACGCCAAACCCCGGCAGCAGGAACACCTCGACCCCCACCGCGACCACGCCCAGTCCGAGGAGAATGACTTCCTCGAGCCCGGCGAGGCCGAGGACCAGACTCGAGCCAAAGAACAGCCCGAGACAGGTGAACCCGATCAGCAGGCCGAGGCCGTGAGCCCCCGCCTTGATCTCCGCGAGCAGCGCCAGCACACCGAGCGAGAGCAGCAGCGGGGCCACCACCGGATTGGTCAGGAAGCGGACCACGATCTCGGCCCAGTTGAGATCGATGGCCGT
>DAINRP010000361.1:0-2343 GCA_036741755.1 Gemmatimonadales bacterium | reverse complement strand
AATTCGGACTCTGGCTCAAGGAGCGGGAGTTCGATCTCAAGACCTTCTCCAACTCCTACGAGATCACCGAGAACATCGCGCGGCTCGCCGCGGCCGGTGGATCGTCCGCGCGTGCCAGCACCGGCCGCCTGACCGACTACCTCAGCTCCGTGCGGGAGCGGACCGCCGAGTATCACGAGCTTGTCGTGTTCGATCTCGCCGGCAATGTGCTGGCGAGCAGTCCGGCGCGGCCCCGCCTGCGGACGCTGCCCGAGGGCTGGGCCGGCAAGATCAGGCGCGGCGACCCCGTCATCGGCACACCCTCATGGGACTCGGCCAGCCGCACCATGACGGTCGAGATCGCGGTGCCGATCAAGCCGGCCGGCAGCCGGCCGCTCGGCGCCATCGCGGGGCGGCTCGATCTCCGGACTGCGGCAGCCACGCTGCAGCGTCTCTCGCGCGGGCATGCGGGCACCGCCTATCTCGTGAGCTACAACGGCGAGCGGATCCTGAGTTCGGCCCGCAATGCGATGATGCCGCTGCACGGCAAGGTCGACGGCGCCGCGATGCGCCAGCTCAACACCGAGTCGCGCGAGGTCGTGGAATACCACAATCCCGAAGGCGTCGCAGTGATCGGGACCCTCCGCCAGGTGGCGGAATCGAATTGGGGCGTGCTCACCGAACTGACCCAGGCGGAAGGGTTCAACCTGGTCAACCGCTTCCGCAACATCACGATCCTGGTGCTTCTCTGCCTCTTCGCCGTGGTCGGCTCGCTGGCCTATCTGCTGGGGCTGATGCTGGTGCGGCCGCTCGAGCGGCTCACCCGTGGCGCCGCCCGGGTCGCGGCGGGCGACTTCGATGTCACCCTCCCGGTGCTGACCGGCGGCGAACTCGGCTATCTCACCACGGTCTTCAATGACATGGTCGCCCAGCTTCGCGCCAACATGCTCGAGGTCGATGCCATCAACGAGCGACTGCGGGAGAAGAACCTGCAGCTCCAGCGGCTCTCCCTCACCGACCCGCTGACCGGGCTGGACAACCGGCGCCACCTGATGGAGGTCCTGGAGCAGGAGCTCAAGCGGGCCGCCCGGAGCGGCGAGGAGTTCGCGCTCCTGATGATGGACGTGGACCACTTCAAGACCTACAACGACGCCTTCGGACACCAGGCGGGGGACGAGGCGCTGATCGCCGTGGCCGGGATTCTCAAGTCATCGGTGCGGGAGGTGGACTGCGCGGCACGCTATGGCGGGGAGGAGTTCGTCGTGCTGCTGCCGGCGACGGGGTTGGACCGAGCCGCCGAGGTGGCGGAGCGGATCTGTGAGGCGGTGCGTCACGCCAAGGTGCCGGGCGGACAGATCACCGTGAGCGTCGGCGTGGCCAGCTATCCCGCGCAGGGGATCAGCCTCGACTCGCTCATCGCGAGCGCCGACGCCGCGCTCTACCACGCCAAGCGCGAAGGCCGCGATTGCGTGGTCCGGGCCGACTGGTCGTCCTTCCGCCAAACCGCCGGCCGGGGCTGAGAGGCAGCCGGGGATTACGGCCGCCGGGCGAGCAGCTCCGTCGCGATCCAGCCGCTTCGGCCCGCGTCGTCGGTCACCCGGACCCACTGGTCGGTGTAGGAATGGCCGGTGAGCGTCACCCCGGCCTTCACCGCGAATACCACTTTGAATCCCGTTCCCGGTCCCGTGCGGACGTTGCCGCGCCGGGCTGTCCTGAACGGCACCGGCGTCGCGAAAGCCTTCTCGCCCGCGCGAGACGGCTGGTCGGCCAGCGCCGACCGGCGCGTCGGGGCGACCAGCGCCTTGGCCTGCTCGGTCAGGTAGAGCGCACCGGCGTAGTTGCCGTCGTTGAAAGCGTCGTTGCCCATGCGCAGCAGCTTCTTCGCCTGCGAGAGGTCGGCACTCGAGGCCCCGCGCGGCGACTGGGTGGCCAGCTCCGCCTCCGCGATCCCCGAGGCCGCCGCGGCCCGGGAGGCGGTCCCCTTGGAGCGACCGAGACTCTGTACCACATCCAGTCGCGCGGCATCGAGCCGGATCTCCAGTTCCTGGATCCGCGCATCGGCCTCGGCAAGTTGCAGCTCCAG
This sequence comes from Gemmatimonadales bacterium, assembly GCA_036741755.1. Classification (GTDB taxonomy): domain Bacteria; phylum Gemmatimonadota; class Gemmatimonadetes; order Gemmatimonadales; family GWC2-71-9; genus JADJOM01. The sequence goes on along the minus strand of DAINRP010000361.1, from coordinate 281 downwards.
CCGATCCACCATACGCTGCTGGTCCGGATCCTTCACCTGCACCGTGTCGGTCACGGTACGGACGATGGGCTCGGGAGCTGGGGCGGGTTCGGCCCAGACCGCGGGAGCGGGCTCGGGGGACGGCGCGGGGTGTCCGCCGCAGCCGACGGCGAGCAGCAGCGTGCCGCTGAGACAGCGCAAACGAAGCACCGATGGACCTCGGAGATTGGGGGCGTCCGTTCCCACCGACTGGCGTGCGTCAGTAAGGATCCGTTCTGGGGCAAAGCTGGCGGTGGTGGGTC
>DAINRP010000360.1:0-2396 GCA_036741755.1 Gemmatimonadales bacterium | reverse complement strand
CGGCCGATGGTGCGCGCCGCCCCGGCCTGATCCTCGCTCGCGTACACGCCGATCTTCCGGTAGATCGACTTGCGCCACGCCCGGCCGCGCAGCGATGGCGTCCCCCGGTTGTCCATCGTGATGACTGCGTAGCCCATCTGGGTCAGCATCAGATGCCAGGCGTCGTTGGCGTTCCAGACATCCCGTGCGGTCTGCGCCGCCGGCTCGCCGTACACCATGAAGAGCACCGGGTACTTCCGGGTCGAGTCGAAATCGGCGGGATACATCGTCACACCATCGAGCCACACGCCGTTCCCGGCATCAACGCGGAAGAACCGGGTCGGCCCCTTCGTGAGGCGCGCGTGGCGGCGTTTGAGTTCCGCGTTGTCCGCCAGGGTCCGGATCACCTCGTGTGAGGGAAGCCGGACCAGCTCGGTGACGGGAGGAGTGTTGAAGTTGGAGAAGGTGTGCACCGCGTAGCGCGCGCCGGGCGCGACGTTGTAGCCATGGGTGCCGAACTGCTCCCGTGGCGCGAGCCGTTCCGCGCTGACCGAGCCGTCGAGCCGCGCGCGGTAGAGGTATCGCTGGGTCGGGTTCTCCGGTGAGGCGATGAAGTAGAGCCACCCGCCGGTGGTGTCCACCGACACCACATCGGCGATATCGTAGTCTCCGGGCGTGATGACCTTGCTCTCCTTGCCATTCCGGGAGATTGAATAGGCGTGACGCCAGCCGTCCCGCTCGCTGAACCAGAGCAGCCGCTTTCCGCCATCGAGCCAGGTCCAGTCGTCCACCACATCCACCCAGGCGCTGTCACGGTCCACGAAGAGCGGCGTGGTCCGGCCGGTCTTCGCGTCGCCGAGCAGTACGGTGAGCGTATTCTGCAGCCGGTTGAGGTGCTGCATCACGATCTGATCGGAATTCCCGGCCCACTCCATCCGCGCCAGATAGATGTTCCGCGGGTCGCCGCCCACTGCCATCCAGCGGGTCAGGCCGCCATCCGCGCTCACCACGCCGACCCGAACCGCCGAGTTGGTCTGTCCCGCCTTCGGATACTGGACCGGGATCGTGTAGGAGTAGAGGCTGTCGGTGGTGTTGAGCATCAGGAAGTCACGGACCCCGGCGGCGTCCAGCTGCCAGTACGCAATCCGGGTCCCGTCGGGGCTCCAGCGGAACCCGTCGCGATCGTCGAACTCCTCTTCGTAGACCCAGTCGAAGGTGCCGTTGATGATCGTGCGGGATCCGTCCTTGGTGAGGCGGGTGATCTTCCCGTCGGTGACCCGCTCGACGTAGAGGTTGTGTTCCCGCACGTAGGCGACCCGGTCGCCACTCGGCGAGAACTTGGCGAACATCAGCGTCGACGGCTTCGCTTCGGGTCCGCCCAGCTGCTGCAGCCGCCCCGAATCGAGATCGAGGACCCAGTAGTCGCCCCGGGTGTTCTGCCGCCAGACCCGCGCGGTATTGGTGTAGATCAGCAGCTTCCGTCCATCGGTGGAGAACCGGAAGCTCGCCATGCGGAGCGGCACCGTGTCGCCCGCGGGGATCAGCTGCTCGCTCCGTACCAGCACCGTCCTGGCGCTGGTGAGCGGATCCACCCGCACCAGGTCGGGGCCCTTGGCGCCCTCGCGGCGGTCGTAGGAGTAATAGGCCTCGCCGTCCGGCGTCCACCGGATCGGGGGCACGTACTGGCCGCTGAAGAAGTCGGAGTTGAAGATCCGGTCGAGGGTGACCTTCGAGGAATCCGCGTCCCCGGTCGGATCCTGCGCGCGCAGCGCGGCCGCAGGGAGAATGGCGAGGACCGTGACGAGGGCGAAGCGACGGAGCATGGCGGAGGCGCCCGGTAGAGGTGGTACCAACTAAACCGCCCGGCTGGACGTGAGTCCAGACCGGGCGGTTTCAGCCAGCCGGTGGCAGCCGCGCTGAATCCGTGGCGCCGCCATTCATGGCGGCGCGCACGGGCCTCCCGTACTAGTACCGGTAGTGATCCGGCTTGTACGGACCCTCGACCGGCACGCCGATGTAGTCGGCCTGATCCTTCGAGAGCTTGGTCAGCTTCACGCCGAGCTTGTCGAGATGCAGCCGCGCGACCTTCTCGTCCAGCTTCTTCGGCAGCACGTAGACCTTCTTCTCGTTGTACTTCGTGCCGGAGACGGTCGGCTTGCCCTGCGCGTTGAGGTGCAGGTCGAGCTGGGCGAGCACCTGGTTGGTGAAGCTCGAGCTCATCACGAAGCTCGGGTGACCCGTCGCGCAGCCGAGGTTGAGAAGCCGGCCCTCGGCCAGGATCAGCACGCTGTGGCCATCGGGGAAGACAAACTCGTCGTACTGCGGCTTGATGTTGATCCGCTGGAGCCCCTTCACCTTCTTGAGGCCGGCCATGTCGATCTCGTTGTCGAAGTGGCCGATGTTGCCGACGATCGCCT
>DAINRP010000359.1:0-2452 GCA_036741755.1 Gemmatimonadales bacterium | reverse complement strand
GATCTGGAAGCAAGAATACATTACTGACCGGTCAGTTACTTATTTTCGGAGCCCGAGATGCCCACTCCCACCCCGAAGCCCCCCGTCGCACCTCCCCGCTGGCGGCGACGGCCCGATGCCCGCCCCGAGGAAATCCTCGACGCAGCCATGGAGGTGTTCGGCGAACTCGGCTTTGCGGGCACCAGGTGCGAGGACGTCGCGCGGCGGGCCGGCGTGAGCAAGGGGACCCTCTACCTCTACTTCGATTCCAAGGAAGCGCTGTTCCGTGAAATGGTCCGGGCCAAGTTCGAGGCCATTATCGTCTCGGCCGAGGAATTCGTCCGCACCTGGGAGGGCAGCAGCGCCGATCTGCTGGTCGCGCTGATGGCGCGCTACTGGGAGACAATCAATCATCCGCTGCACGTGCGCCTCAGCCGGCTGGTGCTCTCCGAACTCAGCAACTTCCCGGAACTCGCCCGCTGGTATTACCAGACCATCATCCTCCGTGGCCGGCGAGTCATCGAGGCCGTGCTGACCCGCGGCATCGCCGGCGGTGAGTTCCGCAAGGTCGAGACGCCCTTCGCCGCCCGGGCCCTGCAGACGCTCTGCGTGCAGCTGGCCCAGTTCCGCCACTACTTCCAGCAGTACGATCCTGCCCCGCTGTCATCCGAGGACCTGCTCCGCGGAATGACGGACCTCTACCTGCACGGCCTGCTCGTGACGTCGTCCCAGGAACAGTGATATGCGCCAGCTCTCACGACTGATCCCCCTGCTCTTCCTCGCCAGCCCCCTGGCCGCCCAGACACCTGCGCCGGTGACCCTCACTCTGCCGGAAGCGATTGCCATGGGCCGCCAGCGGGGCATCGCCGTCGCGCTGGCTCGCCTCAACGAACGCGTCGCGGAGTCGCGGGTCGGGCAGCGGCGCGCCGACCTGCTGCCCTCGGTCAGCCTCGGTGCCAGCGCCACCCGGCAGACGGTCAACATCGATGAATTCGGCATTCCGTTCGCGAAGGGCGTGACCGACCCCTTCACCGTCTGGCGCTTCCAGGTCCGCGCCTCGGAGACGCTCTTCGATGCGAGTACCCTCAGCCGCTATCGCGCGGCCAGGGACTCCGCGCTCGCCAGTGGAGCCGATACCCGCGCGGTGGGGGAGCTTTCTGCCGCCAGCGCGGGCCTGGCCTATCTCCGCGCCCTGAGCGCCACCGAAACCGTGCACGCGCGGGAAGCGGACAGCGTGATCGCGGCTTCCCTGCTCGATCAGGCGCGCCAGCTGGTCTCGGCGGGTGTGAGTGCCGCCATCGATGGCACCCGGAGCGAGGTGCAGCTCGCGGCGGTGCTCACCCAGCTCGAGGTCGCCCGCAACCAGCAGGACCGCACCCGACTCGATCTGGCCCGCGCCCTCGACCTGCCGCCCGAGACGCCGCTCCTGCTCGCCGACTCGCTCGTGGGGGGCGACACCCCGATCCCGGGCTCACCGGAGGCCGCGGTCGCCTTCGCGCTCGAGCATCGGGCCGAGGTCGAAGCCGAGCGCTCGCGGACGAAGGTGATCGAGCGGTCGCTCAAGGCGATCGGCTACGAGTACATCCCCAGCCTCTCGGTTCTCGGCGGCTACACCCAGAGCGGGGCAAGCCTGGGCACCCTCGCCGGCAGCTACAACGTCGGCATTCAGTTGAGCCTGCCACTGCTCGACGGCTTTCGGCGCCCTGCCCGGCAGCAGGAACAGTCGGCGCGCCTCGAGGCCCAGCGGATCCGGCAGCACGACCTCGAGCGCCAGGTCGCAACGGACACCCGGCAGGCGCTGCTCGATCTCTCCTCCGCCGAACACCAGGTGCAGCTCGCGACCGACCGGCTGCGGCTCGCCGAACGTGAGCTCGCGCAGGCCCGCGACCGCTTTGCCGCCGGCGTCGCCGGCACCGTCGAAACCACCAGTGCCCAGGGCGGGCTCGTCGCGGCACGCGACGGCCTGATCCAGGCCCACGTCAACGCTGCCGTCGCGCGGGTTCTCGCGCTGCGCGCCCTCGGCGTCTTGGAGCAGCTCAAGTGACCACTGTCGCTCAGGAACCGATCATGTCGCCGCCCGTAGCCGTCACCGCCCCGCGCCGCCCCATCCTTCCCATCATCGCGGCCATCGGGGGCATCGCCCTCGCGATCTGGGGCTGGCGCACCTACCGCTTCTCGCGCAACCACGTTGAAACCGACAATGCGCAGGTCGACGGTCACATCACGCCCGTCGCGCCCAAGGTGCAGGCCTTCGTCGCACGGGTGCTTGTCGAGGATAATCAATCCGTCGCCGCGGGGGACACCCTCGTCGTGCTCGATGACCGCGACCTGAAGGCCAAGCTCATGCAGGCCGAAGCGGACCTCACCACCGCGCTGGCAGCGGTGGGAAATCGGGGCCGGATCGGGCAGGTGCAGGCGCAGCTGGCCGCGACGGAGGCACAGGAACAGTCGGCGCGGGCCACGGTGGCCTCCG
>DAINRP010000358.1:0-2477 GCA_036741755.1 Gemmatimonadales bacterium | reverse complement strand
CGCCGTGGGCACGCCCGCCTTCTCCATCACTGCCTTCGAGAAGGCCTTGGAGGCTTCGACCTGCGCACCGGCCCGCCCGGGGCCGAACACCAGCTTGCCCTCCGCCCGCAACCGGTCCGCGAGGCCGAGGGCTAGCGGAGCTTCCGGCCCGATGATCGTGAGGTCGATACCGTACGCATCGGCCGCATCGGCGATGCGGTCGATATCGGTTGCGCTGATGGGGAGGTTGGTGCCGAGTTCGGCGGTACCGGGGTTGCCGGGCGCGCAGTAGATGGTGGCGTCCCGGTCTTCGCGGCGGAGGGCCCAGCAGATCGCATGTTCGCGCCCGCCGCCGCCGACTACGAGAATCCTCACGTCTGCTGAGCCTTCCTGAACGCGTCGCGGGCCCGGTCCGCGGCCTTCTTGGCGGCGTCCACCACCTGGCCGAAGGTCTCCTTGGCTTCCCTGGTGTAATGCTCCCGTGCCGCCGCGATGTCGTCGGCGAGGGGGCGGTCCTGCGTCTCTCCGCCACGGCGGTGATACTCCCCGCGCATAATGCGATCGTAGTCGCCTCCGCTCATCCACTTCTGCAGCTCCGCGGCGCGGACAGTGTGCATCGGGTGGGTGAGTGTCAGCGTCGAGAGCGCCTTGTAGAGGATGTCCATTCCCTCATTGCTGGTGGCGTACTCGTGGGCCTGGGCCATGAAAGTGTCGAGATCCAGCTGCCCATCCTGGTACCCGGGCCGGACCCCGCCCGCCATCCGCATGAACAGCCGCTGGGACGCGATCGGGTCCTGACTGCCCAGCAATCCGGCACGGTCGCTGGAGAGTTCCGACTTCCGGGACCACTCGAGAAAAGCCAGCCGAATCGGCAGGAGGGCGATTCCGGCCAGAAAGGGAAGCGCGGAAGCGCTTACCAGGAACAGGATTGCGGCGATGGTCCGGTAAAAGGCATGGCCGCTGATGACGTGGCCCATTTCGTGGGCAATGAGCACCCGGATCTCATCGTCGTCCAATAGCTCAAGTGCAGCCGAGTGGAGGACGATAAATGGTGTGTCCACTCCATACGCCCCCGCATTGAAGACCGGCGTCTGCGAGACGTACAGTTCGGGGATGGTCGGCCAGTCGAACGTAGTACAGACCTCGACATGCGTGGTCCAGAGCTTCGGAAACTGGGTCGGCCCGACGCGGACCGCGTTGGCCTGAAACAGCAGCCGGATGCCGCGCTCCCCGCCCAGGAAGCCCAGAATCTTCCGGGTGACCTCCTCGAATCCTGGGACGGATCGCAGGGTCTGGAGTGCCGCACGGTCAGCCGGATGCTCCCATGAGACGGCGGCGATTTCAGGGAATGTGCGCCGAGGGCGCGGAGCGGGAACGGTCATGCGGGACTCGCGGCTAGGGACGGAAACTGTACGCCCAGCACCAAGGATGGTTTCATGATGAGACGGGCGCTACGCCATTGCCTGGGTGAGGTCGGCGATCAGGTCGGAGACCTCTTCGACGCCGCACGACAGCCGGACCAGGCTATCGGTGAGTCCCATCGCCTGGCGCAGCGCGACCGGGACGGAAGCGTGCGTCATGCTCGCCGGGTGTCCGATGAGGCTCTCCACTCCGCCGAGCGACTCCGCCAGTGCAAAGACCCGGGTCTTCTCCACGACGCGGCGCGCCAGCGCCGCGTCGCCCAGTTCGATCGAGATCATGCCGCCGAAGCCCCGCATCTGGCGCTTGGCGAGCTCGTGCTGCGGGTGATCGGGGAGTCCCGGGTAGTAGACCTTCTTCACTCGCGGATGGGTGGTCAGCCAGGCCGCGATCTCGCGACCGGCGGCGTCGTGCTGTTGCATGCGGAGCGGCAGGGTCTTGAGCCCGCGCAGGCAGAGCCAGCAGTCCATGGGGCCGGGAACGCCCCCCGCTGCATTCTGCAGGAATCCGATCCGCTCAGCGAGATCCTCACGGGCAGTGACCAGCATCCCACCGACCATGTCGCTATGGCCGTTGAGGTACTTCGTGGTGGAGTGCAGCACGAGATCGGCGCCGAGCGGCAGCGGTTGCTGGAAGTACGGCGTGGCGAACGTGTTGTCCACTGCAAGCAGGAGCCCGTGGGCCTGGGTGATGTGGCCGATGGCCTCGAGGTCGGCCAGGAACATCATCGGGTTGGTGGGCGTCTCGCAGTAGACCAGTCTGGTGGCCGGCGTCAGTGCGGCGGCCACCCTGTCGGGGTCGCGCATGTCCACGAAGCTGAAACTGAGGCCGAGCCGGCTGTAGACCCGTTCCATGAGGCGATGGGAACCGCCGTAGACGTTCTCGCCGCAGACCACATGGTCGCCGGCGGAGAGCAACTTCAGGATCGTGTCCAGGGCGGCGAGCCCGGAGCCGAAGGCGAAGCCGTGGGTGCCGCCCTCCAGGCTCGCGACGCAGCGTTCCAGGGCTTCGCGGGTCGGGTTCTGGGTGCGGGCGTACTCGTAGCCCTTGTGACGGCCGAGCCCCTCCTGGACGTAGGT
>DAINRP010000357.1:0-2498 GCA_036741755.1 Gemmatimonadales bacterium | reverse complement strand
GCAGGTGTGCGAGGATCTGGTGCGGGAGGCGCTCGAGGGGGGCGGAAGCGACAACGTCACGGTCGTCGTGCGGCGGGCGGTGCCGAGCGACGAGAGCAAGCGATAGCAGAGCACAGCGCCGCCTTTCCCCGCGCATGTGTTATCCATCCCTTAGCGAAGCGATGCTAGTCTCTGCCCACGCTCCGCTGACCGCCCTCGCCCGTCCGCCCGATGGTCCATGGCCTTGCCAAGCCGCTGGGTAGACCAGCGCTCAGCCATAGAGGAGGATCACACATGGGCACTGCAATCAAGCAGCCCGAAGGCGCCACGCTTCCCAAGTTGGCCGCCGGCTTCAAACCGTCCATTCCGATCCGCGCCCGCTACGACAACTGGATCGCGGGAGAGTATACCCCGCCGGCGCGCGGGCAGTACTTCACCAACCCGACCGCGATCCACTGGCAAGCCGCTGTGTGAGGTCGCCCGGTCCACCCACGAGGACGTGGACAGGGCCCTCGATGCCGCGCACGCCGCCGCCATCAGCTGGAACAGCACATCACCCGCATTCCGCGCCAACATCCTCAACCGCATCGCCGACCGAATCGATGCCAACATCGACACGCTGGCCTTCATCGAGACGATGGACAACGGCAAGCCGATCCGCAAGACCACCTACGCCGATCTGCCGCTGGCGGTGGATCATTTCCGCTATTTCGCGGGATGCATCCGCGCCCAGGATGGGGGCCTCTCGCAGCTCGACGAGGATACCGTCGCCTACCACTTCCACGAGCCGCTGGGCGTGGTGGCGCAGATCATCCCGTGGAACTTCCCGCTGCTGATGGCTACCTGGAAGCTCGGGCCCGCGCTCGCCGCGGGGAACTGCGTAGTGCTCAAGCCCGCCGAGCGGACACCGGTGCCAATCATGGCGCTCATGGAGCTGATCGCCGACATCCTGCCAAGCGGGGTCGTCAATGTGGTGCAGGGCTTCGGGGTCGAAGCCGGCAAGCCGCTGGCCAGCAGCCCCGCGTGGGGAAGGTCGCCTTCACCGGCGAGACGACCACCGGCCGGCTGATCATGCAGTACGCCTCCGAGAATCTCATCCCGGTGACGCTGGAGCTGGGCGGGAAGTCGCCCAACATCTTCTTCGCCGACGTCATGGAGGCCGACGACGACTTCTTCGACAAGGCGCTCGAGGGCTTCGCCATGTTCGCCCTGAACCAGGGCGAGGTCTGCACCTGTCCCTCGCGGGCGCTGGTGCAGGAGTCCATCTACGACCGGTTCGTCGAGCGGGCGGTGGCACGGGTGAAGAAGATCGTCGAAGGCAACCCGCTCGAGCCCGCCACCATGATCGGCGCCCAGGCCTCCAACGATCAGCTGGAGAAGATCCTGAGCTACATCGAGATCGGGAAGAAAGAGGGCGCCAAGGTCCTGACCGGCGGTGCCCGCCGGGTCCATGCAGGCGAGCTCGCCAAGGGCTACTATGTTCAGCCCACAATCTTCGCGGGCCAGAACCGGATGCGCATATTCCAGGAAGAGATCTTCGGGCCGGTGGTCGCGCTCACCAAGTTCAAGGACATGGCCGACACGCTGTCCATCGCCAACGACACGCTCTATGGACTGGGCGCGGGGGTGTGGAGCCGGGATGTCAACACTTGCTACCGGATCGGACGCGGGATCAAGGCTGGCCGGGTCTGGACCAACTGCTACTATGCCTACCCCGCCCACGCGGCGTTCGGCGGCTACAAGCAGTCGGGCATCGGCCGCGAGAACCACAAGATGATGCTCGAGCACTACCAGCAGACCAAGAACCTGCGGGTCAGCTACAGCCCCAAGAAGCTCGGCTTCTTTCAGTGGAGCCGGCGGGCACTCCGCTCCAGGGGAACGTGGCCCGCGTCGCGATGACCGACACCGCCACGGACGTGCTGCGCCGGCTGGTGGCGCAGCACGGGCCCCTACTGTTCCACCAGTCGGGCTGGTGCTGTGACGGCAGCGCGCCGATGTGCTTCCCCCGCAGCGAGTTCCATGTCGGCCAACGGGACGTGCTGCTGGGGGAAGTGGATGGCACGCCGTTCTGCATCGGGGCCCGGCAATTCGAACCCTGGCAGCACACCCAGCTCCTGATCGACGTCGTACCCGGGTGTGGCTCCGGCTCTTCCCTCGAGGCTCCCTTGGGAGTCAGGTTCCTTACTCGTTCGCGGGTATTCGACCTCGAGGAACAGGCATGGCTGGCCGCCTGCCCCCCGGCGCGGGGAGCCGGGAGTCCCGGCGAATAGGGCCGCGTAGGACCGTCAGCGTGGGAACTCTTCGGGCAGTCCGCCGTCCACGGTGAGGATGTCGCCGGTGGTGTAGCGGAACCGGTCGCTCGCGAGCAGCACCGTGATATCCGCCACCGCCTCCGGCGGGATGAGCGACACGCCCGTCAGACTGTGGCGGCGGCCTGGCGGGGCGGTGACACTACACCGCTGTTTGGAGTTGACCCGATTTGATGGACACCTCATTAGCCCTGATATTCCGGGCGGAGG
>DAINRP010000356.1:0-2537 GCA_036741755.1 Gemmatimonadales bacterium | reverse complement strand
TCCGCTCCAGCCCGTCGATGAGCGCGGGCGTGGCATCACTGGTGAGTCTGGTGAGATAGGAGCCATCGAGCTGCTTCCCCGCCTCGGCGCGAGCGATGTTCGTCTCCACGATCACCCGCTCCGGATTCATGACGTGCAGCAGCACCAGCCAGACGGCCCATGCCGCCAGTGCCCCGCCCACGAATCGTTCGGCCCGATCACGCAGCACGGTCGCTCCGAACCAGCAGAAGGTCACCGCCAGCCCGCCCATGAGAGCCGAGGCGAAGAAGCGATCCTCGGTGAGACCAAACTCCCGCTGATAGAGGGCCATGCGATGAACCGCCGACGCCATGATCGTCAGCACCAGGACCACCTGCCACGCCGCGAGTGAATGGAAGAGCCTGAGGCCCCCCGCCTCTCCCGGGCGGAGCCGTGCGTGCAAGACGACCAGCAGCGGAAGGACGAGTGCGGAGACGACGACCAGCTCGAAAAAGCCCCGGCGCGCGTATTCCGCGAGAGTGATCCCCGCGGTACGCTCGACCCAGGCTGCACCGCCAAACAGATAGGGGAGCTGGAAAGCGATGAAGCCGGCAAACAGCAGGTTGAGCAACCCCAGCAGCATGCCGATCTCGATCCGGCCGATTCCTCCAGTCATGGTGCCTGGCTCGCGCGCAACGGTGGCGCGCTCCTCGGCCGCCGCTCCGCTCAGTGCAGCGGCCGCCAGCCAACTCGCGACGAGTATGCCGAACGCATGGCTGAGCAGCTGATCGATGTCGAACCGGACCAGTCCTTCGAGGAAGCCGCCGAAGACCGGATCGGCATGTCCCAGCAGACCGCCGAACAGCAGCAGGAGGGGGACGGTGAGCACGGTGCCGCGGGCCAGGGACAGCATCGTCGGTCCGAACCCCGCATTCCCTTCCCGGGACCGGCTCGCCTCGAACAGCGCGGGCATCAGACCAAGGAGAGTGCGGCGAACCAGTCGCAGCACCCCGATCGTGAAGCGACCGACGGAGAGATTCCAGAGCGCGGATAGCCCGTCTGGCGCAGCGAGGACCGGCAGCATCGCGACCGACGCCACCAGGGCGACCGCGTCGAGCAGTCTCAGCATCGGGTTCTCTCGCCACATGGTCGCGAGGCCGAGGCCCAGGATTCCGATCAGGACCACCCGCTCGGCGGGATGGGGGGACTCGCCGTCCCCCGCTCGATAGGTCCACCACGCCAAGACCGCGGCGGCGAGCCAGAGCGTCACGTTGAGGCCGATGTCGTCGGCGCGGAACAGCACGTCCGCGAAGGCACCTAACAGGAGCGCCCGCCAGAGCAGCCGCCCCGCGCCCCGAGCAGACCCGATCATGCCCCCCTCCCTTCCACCACCTGGCCGAACCTGCGATCCCGGCCTCGGAATTCGGCGACGGCCGCCGCCAGAGCCCCCGGGCCGAACTCCGGCCAGGAAAGCGGGCTGAAGACCAGCTCCGCGTAGGCGGCTTCCCAGAGGAGAAAGTCGCTGAGGCGCTGCTCCCCTCCGGTGCGGATGAGCAGGTCCACCTCGGGGGCGCCTCCGAGGGCCGCCAGAAAGCGGCCGCGGCTGGTTCCCTGACGCCCTCGGGACCGTGCTCCGGCTGTCCCGGCGAGTTGTGAGGCGGCACGCAGGATCTCGTCGCGGGCGGAATAGTCGATCGCGAGGCGAAGCCAGAGACGTGTGCCGGATGCTGTTGCCCGCTCCGCGGCCGCGATCGCACCACGGAGTGCGAGGGGGAGCCGGTCGCGCCGACCCATCACGCTGAGACGAACGCCGGCGTCCCGGCAGCGGACCGACTCCTCGCGCAGGTACCGGACGAGGAGCGCGAGCAGCGCCGCCACTTCGGTTGGGGGCCTGCGCCAGTTGTCCGAGGAAAAGGCGTAGAGCGTGAGCGTCGATATGCCGAGTGCCGGTGCCGACTGGACGATCTGGCGGACGACCTCCGCGCCGGCGGCGTGTCCCTCGGTGCGCGGCCTTCCCCGGCCATTGGCCCAGCGGCCGTTGCCATCCATGATGATGCCGACGTGCAGTGAAGTACTTTGCATTGTAAAGATCTATCTCCAAGAAGAGGGCGATCCGGAGAATCGCCCCCGCCGGCGCCTGGCGCCGTCGGTGAACGGCTCAGCCCCGCGTGACGCGGATCAGAGCCTCCATGTGGTCGAGGTAGCGCTCGAATGCCTTTCGTCCAGCGGAGGTGAGCCGGAACTCGGTCTTCGGCAGCCGACCCTCGAACGACTTGGTACAGGTGAGATACCCGGCGTCCTCCAGCTTGCGCGCATGGACGCTGAGATTGCCGTCGCTGGTATCGAGCAACGTCTTGAGTTCGTTGAAGGTGAGTTCCTCGTTCACCGCCAGGGCGCTCACGATGGCGAGGCGCAACCGCTCATGGATGACGCGGTCGAAGTCGGGTGCAATCGCCGAGCGGCCACCGGCAACCCCCTTGAGTCCAGGCCCTCTGGCCTCGCCTCCGGCGCGAGCCGTGTTTGACTTAGCCACCGTACCTCCTTGCGATCCACGCGCCAAAGCCGATGTGCAGCAGGCC
>DAINRP010000355.1:0-2547 GCA_036741755.1 Gemmatimonadales bacterium | reverse complement strand
AGGACGCCGCTGCGGCCCGAGCCTTCCAACCGTCGAGCACGCACTGTACCGAGGTCCACCGAAAGCTGGAGAGCAGCGAGCGGAGCCGCGCTTCACATCTGTCCAGGTTAAGGTAGTGCCGGAAGCGACTCATTCGCCCCAGCCCCTCGACCCGCGGCTGACCCGGGTCGATCTCCCAGGGATGGATGTAGAACACGTAGGGCGAGCCCGTTCGCATGATGCTCCGCACCCCCGCGCGCCACGCGGGAAAGGGCACCAGCCTGAAATAGCCGCCGCCGCCCCATGGCAGGCCTCGGTTTCCCAATGGCAGGCAGGAGATGCACACCTCGTGGAATCCGGGTCGCAGCTCGACGATCGGCTGCCCGAAGGGGACACCGGTGAGGCGGCCGTAACGGTCGTGCGCGACCGTTGGGAAGACCGAGGAGTCGTACTCGAACCCGAGCTCCTGAAGGATGTCCACCGCCCAGTTCGTGATGGAAAAACACGGCGCCCGATAGCCGCTGACCTGCCGACCGCTGACATCCTCGAGGACCTTCTTTGAGCGCTCGACGTCGGCCCGGAATCCCGCCTGCGACAAGGTGTAGACGAGTTCGTGTCCGTATCCGTGCGACGCGACCTCATGCCCAGCCTCGGCGATCCGACGAATCAGCGTGGGGTGACGATCGGCGATCCAACCCAGGATGAAGAACGTGGAACGCGCCCCTTGCTCCTCGAGGAGCTCGAGAATGCGCATGGTGTTGCGTTCGACCCGCCGCTCCCGAGTCTCCCAGGTGGTGCGGAGGACGACCTCCTTGAGGTTCTCGACCTGGAACCAATCTTCCACGTCCACCGACATGGCGGCGTGAGCATGAGGCCAGACCCGGCTCGGCATGGCGCGGTCCTCAGAGCAGCCGGTGGCCACGTCGGCGGAACTCGCTGACGTGCTGCCGTTTCGGGAACGAGAAGTAGCTCGCCCCGCTCATGTCGACCGGTACGCCCACCGCCTCCCCGCGGCGAATCTGATCCAGGACTTGTATCAGCAGCCTGGCCCCCTCCTGCTTGGTGGCGGTGATCACACGGTCGAGCGAGTCCTGCGGCTTCACCGGCACGGCGACCGTGCCCAAGACTTTGCCGCCGTCGAGTACCTCCGCCATCTCGTGGACGGTGACGGTGATCTCGCTCTCGCCGCGCATCATCTGCCAGAAGGTCGGCATCATGCCCCGATAGACGGGGAGCCGTCCGGAGTGGATGTTGACACAGCCGAGCCGGGGAACCCCGAGGATCTCCTTTCTGAAGATTTCCGGCGCGGCCACAGAGACGATCAGATCGGGCGCCATTTGTCGCACCGCATCGACATACTCGGGAGCATTCACCGAGCGTGCGGGAATCAGCGGGATCGACTGCTCCGACGCGAGTCGACCGATCGAGCGTCCACTCAGCCTCGCCCGGAGATATCGGCCGCTCAGACGGGCGACGCCGGCCAGACCATAGAAGCGCAGCATGCGGGAGAGTGTCTTCCAGGGCGGCTCATGGAAGGGGCGATCGATAGTGATCCCACAGATCTCGATCGACAGCCGGGGATACTCGCGGAGGAACACCTCGAACAGGCGGATGACGTAAAGCGGATCGTCCTCGGTCACGAACAGCACGCGGAGCCGGTCGGCCATGGCTGGGGGTGCCCCACAAAGAGGAGTTCGTTGCGCTAGTAGGCCATGAGCCCGGCTGCGGTGCAGTGCCGTAACGCATCCCTCGGTCCCCCGGGGAATCTGGCGTCCCTCAAGAGCACACGGTAGTGGGAAGTGGGACCCGAGCGGAGCCCGCTGTCGCGAGTCGCCACATTACCCGCCAACGGCTCGCTGCCCCACGCGCTCGGGCCGTCCTTCCCGTCGAGCCCGCGCTTGAGGACGTCCCCGTAGACGGCCAGTGTCTTGCTCACCGCCTGATCCAGCGTAAAGTGCGCTTCGTACACGGCGCGGCCACGGGCCCCGAGACGCACCCGCAAGTCGGGATCGGTGAGCAGCCGCCGTATGCGGTCGCGGAGCGGCTCCACTCGCCCGGGCGGAACGAGGTACCCGGTTTCCCCATCGCGCACCGACTCGCCGACTCCGCCGACCTCGGATGCCACCACCGGCAGCTTCGCTCGCATCGCCTCGAGGATGCACAGCGGGAATCCCTCCCAGTTCGTCACCAGGAGGCTGATCTGTGCGTTTGCCAGAATGCGATCCACGTCCATCCGCTGACCCAGGAAGTGCACCCGCTCGCGGATGCCGAGCGAGGCCGCGAGTGCTTCCATCTTGCTCGCGAGCGGTCCTTCGCCGACCAGATCCAGCTCCCAGGGATGGTCCTGGAGACCGGAGAGCGCGCGCAGGAGAGTCGGGTGGTCCTTCTGGGGCCCGAAGCGGGCTACCATCACCAGGCGCGGCGGCGTGCGGGCGGGATCGGCTCTCAGCGGCGGGACGACGTCGGGTATGCCGTTGTGCACCGTCACCACTCGATGCTCGGGCAGAATGCCGGCGCGCAGGGCGAGCTGGCGGTCGTACTCCGAAACGGTGATGGTCCTATCCGCAG
>DAINRP010000354.1:0-2570 GCA_036741755.1 Gemmatimonadales bacterium | reverse complement strand
GCCGCGCCTGAGGTCATGCTGGCCACCGGGCTGATCTGTCCGGCGGAGCTGGAGACCGAGGCGCAGATCGTCTTCGAATGTCAGACCGGCGGAATGGGAAAGGGGTACCGTGGATGGGCGATGCAGCGTGACACCCTGACACCATTCCAGCTCATCGGCACCCACCACCTCGGTGCCGGCGCCAACATGGCCTATCGGCGAGAGATCTTCGAGCGGGCGGGGCGGTTCGACACCGCGCTCGACGTGGGCACGCCGTCCCACGGCGGCGGCGACCTCGACATGTTCTACCGGGTGCTCGCCGCCGGCGGTACCGCGCGCTATGAGCCGCGGGCAATCGTGTGGCATACCCACCGGCGAGAACTCCCCGCGCTTCGGCGCCAGCTTCGGGACAACGGCCGCGCCTTCGGCGTCTATCTGCTCACCCGGTTTTTCGAGCGGCGCACGGCCGACGCGGCGCTGACCCGTCTGGCCGTGGTGCGATACACGGTGTTCGTCTGGCTGCAGTGGCTGGCGGGACGGGTGGTTCGCCGGTTCCGGCGAAGGGAGACGTTGCCGCTGCCCATGCAGAGCCAGGAACTCGCCGGCGTGCTGGAGGCGCCCTTCGCCTACTTCGCGACCCGCCGTTCGGATGCCCGGCTGCGGCAACTGTCCGCGACTCCCGAGGCACCCGGAGGCTGAATCCCCTATTTTCCGGTCGGCGATACACTCTGGAGGAGTACCATGTCGATCCGACCGGTCAAGCGAGTCGTGGAGGCCATGCCGACGATGGAAGGGGCGGGCGTCCACCTGCGGCGCGCCTTCGGTTTCGGCGATACCGGCGAAACCGATCCGTTCCTGCTGTTCGATGATTTCCGCAACGACCGTCCGGCCGATTACCTCGCCGGCTTTCCCTGGCATCCGCATCGCGGCATCGAGACGATCACCTACGTGCTTGCCGGTACGGTGGAGCACGGCGACAGTCTCGGCAATCAGGGCTCGCTCGGCGCCGGCGACATCCAGTGGATGACCGCCGGCTCCGGGATCCTCCATCAGGAGATGCCCAAGGGCGATCCGGCCGGCCGGATGCACGGCTTCCAGCTCTGGGCCAATCTTCCCTCGTCGCTCAAGATGACCCGGCCGCGCTATCAGGACATTGGTGCGCGGGACATCCCGACCGTGACCGATGACGACGGCACGGCCGTCCGCGTCATCTGCGGATCATTCTGGGGGAAGTCCGGTCCGGTCGAGGGCGTCGCCGCCGATCCGGTCTACCTCGACATCACCGTTCCCGCCGGCAAACGCAAAGTGCTTCCGGTGGAGATCGCGCGCCACGCCTTTGCCTATGTCTTCGAGGGCTCCGGCCGGTTCCGCGATGCCTCCGAGCCGTTCGGCGTGCTCACCGAGAAGGACGGCATCGAGGAGACCGTGGTGCGGGAGCAGACCGGCAACCGGTCGCTGGTGCTGTTCGATCGCGGGGACGAGGTCGTGGTGCATGCCGGTGAGCAGGGAATCCGCTTCCTGCTGGTGTCAGGCAAGCCGATCGAGGAGCCGGTGGCGTGGTACGGGCCGATCGTGATGAACACCGCCGCCGAGTTGCAGCAGGCGGTGGCGGAACTGCGCAACGGGACCTTCCTCAAGCAGGGCTGATCGTGCGTGACCTCGCCACCGGATTCTTGAGAGGACCTTCATCCCCGGCTCAGCGGCTGGTCAGCACCACCGGTATATGATGGGGTCCAGGCGGGGGGATGTGAGCCGCCCGCCGGGGAAGGGGGGGCGCTATGCGAAGCGACATCGAGCTGGAACGGGAGATCTTCGCCAAGCTCCGCCTGGAGCCCAGCATCAGTCATGAGGACATGGCGATCGCGGTGAAGGACGGCGTAGTGACGCTGACCGGTGTGGCCAGCAGCTTCACGGAATGGCACACCGCCGAGCGGGTCGTGGAACGGGTCCTGGGCGTCAAGGAGCTGGTTAACAAGATGATCGTCGGGCGGGCGGCTGGCGCCAGCCGCACCGATGCGGAGCTCGCGCATGCGGTGGTCAACGCCTTCAAGTGGGATGTTCTGGTGCCTGCGGAGAGCATCAAGGTGACCGTCACCAACGGGCAGGTGGTCCTGGAAGGCGACATGCCGTGGAACTTTCCGCGGATTGCGGCGGAGCGCATGGTCCGGAACCTCGCCGGCGTCCGGGGGGTGACCAACCTGATCCGGGTGCAGGAGATCCCGGCGCCGTCGGATGTGAAGCAGCGGATCACCGCCGCGCTCAGGCGGCAGGCCGAACTCGACGCGGAGCGGATCACGGTGGAAGCAAAGGGGCACGCCATCACCCTGCGTGGGACGGTGCGGACACTCGCCGAGCAGCGCGAGGCGGAGGACGCCGCCTGGCGTGCCCCCGGAGTCACCCGGGTGGAGAACGAGCTGGTTGTCGACCTGGCGATACCCGCGATGGTCTAGTTTCCGCGGTCCGGCCGGTGTTGCGATGGCGGGGGCCTGTCCCTGGGCGTGCCCACGGCGGCATCGGTCCCTGCGGGAGGAGGTGGCGAATGAGATTCCTGTTCTCGGTACTCCTTGGCGGTGTGGTGCTGGCGACGCCGG
>DAINRP010000353.1:0-2571 GCA_036741755.1 Gemmatimonadales bacterium | reverse complement strand
CTACGTCTCTGGCGACTCGAGATCCCGGGCATAATCGGGAAACCGGAACCGCATCTCCGGGCCAAGCAGGCCGCCATGGCCGAGGTCGGCGAGGGTCGCCGGGGTGACGGCCTCGCCGGTCAGCAGCCGGGGAAGCACCAGGTCCGCGGCGGTGGCCATCGAGAACATGCCGCACTGCGGGAGGCCCATGATGGTGGTGTTGCCTAACTGAGCGAACCAGATCATCGAGCCGGGGTGCGCCGGCACTCCGCGGCGGACCACTCGCCCGCCGAGGCGCTGCAGCGCCTCGTAGAAGGTAGAGAGCGGGTCGCCGGCGGAGACGCCACCGACGAGAATCAGTGACACGGCCTGCCGCACGGCAAGTTCCTCGAGCGCGGCCACGATTCGCTGAGCCACCGAGTCCGCGTCTCCGTCTTCGATCAGCGACGTCCCCACGAAAGCCCCGCCGAGCGAGGTGATCTTCATCTGTGCCGAGGCTGTGAATCGCGCGAGCGCCGCCGGTGTGAGCGACTCCGCCGCGATCGCCGCCACCTGGAGCGGCAGGTAGGGATCCACGTTGATCAGCGGCGCCGCCTGTCTGGCGAGGATCTCTCCCTGCAGCAGTTCCCCCTCCCAGACCAGGTGGGGTGCCACCTTCACGCTCGCCACCACCCGGCCGGCGCGTACCGCCTGGCCATGGAACAGAGTGAAGACCTCGAGCGGGTCGATGCGATTCAGCTGGGCGAGCCCTTCCACGTTCACCCGCAGCACCCCGTCCGTCCGGG
This sequence comes from Gemmatimonadales bacterium, assembly GCA_036741755.1. GTDB lineage: Bacteria > Gemmatimonadota > Gemmatimonadetes > Gemmatimonadales > GWC2-71-9 > JADJOM01. Next base: position 1,807 of record DAINRP010000353.1, on the reverse strand, counting down.
CGGAGAGGTCGATGCGGCTGTGTACCGGCCGCCCCATGACGATTCCCGGACCCGCAACAGCCCGCGCAAGCCGGTCTGCGGCCACATCCTCGTGCACGTCGTTAGGGCCGGGCCAGGCAAGCCGGAGCGGAGTGGTGAGCTGCCCGCTTCGTGCGGCTTCCTGCAGCTCGGCGGCGAACTGCTCCTGCACCTGCGTGCCCTTCGCGATCACCCGGCCAGCGAGGCGCACGGCCACAAGCAAGACCGCCCCGATCAGGTCATCGGTGCCAAGCGATTGCACCTGTTCGGGGGTGACCCGCTCACTCCGCATGCACAGCTCCCATGAGACGGCCGCAGGCCGACCCGCAGTCTAGCGACATCCGGGGCGGGAATCGACCTGCACCAGCCTCAGACCTCGTCTGAGGTCCGGGAGTAGAGTGCCTGAATCGTCTCCTGAAACCGCTGCTCGACCACCCGCCGCTTCACTTTGAAGGTCGGGGTCAGCATCCCGGTTTCCACCGTGAGTTCTTCGCTGATGATCGCGATCCGCTTCGGTCGTTCGAACTGGGCGAGGTCGTGCAGCCGGCCCAGCGATTCCTCCTCGAGCAGCTGCCGGACCAGCTTTTCGCGATACAGTTGATCGCGGTCGGTGACGGGAATGCCATGCTCGGCCGCCCACTGCCGCAGCCGCTCGAAATCGGGCACGACAAGCAGTGCGGGGTACGGCCGGCGCTCCCCGATCATGACCGCCTGCGCGATGAAGGGAGAGAGCTGGGTGCGGCCCTCGATGGGCTGGGGCGCCACCTTCTTGCCGCCTGCCGTAACGATCAGGTCCTTGATCCGGTCCGTGACGTGCAGGAATCCGTCGCTGTCGAATTCGCCCACGTCGCCCGTATGGAACCAGCCGTCTGGATCGATCGCCGTCCGAGTCGCAGCCTGCTGATTCCAGTATCCCTGCATAACCGAGGGCCCCCGGGCCTGAATCTCGCCCTCCGCACCTATGCGCAATTCGACGCCGGGATACGGCAGTCCCACGCTGCCCAGCCGCCAGTCGCTTGGCCGGTTGGCCGCAAGCACAGGTGAGGTCTCGGTCAGCCCATATCCCTCATACAGGGGAATACCGGCGCCAAGGAAGAAGCGCCCGACCACCGGCGAGAGCGGCGCGCCGCCACAGATCATGGTGGCGAGCCGGCCGCCGAGCTGGTGCCGGATCTTGTGGAAGACCAGCGCGTCGGCCAGCCGATACTTGAGCTTCAGGATCAGGCCGGGTGCTGTCCGCGCACCCCAATGATCCACCATCTCGCCGCCGACCTTCGCGGCCCACTGCACCAGTCTGCCCTTCAGGCCGGTCGTCGCCATCACCTTGCCGTAGACTTTGTCGAACAGGCGAGGCACCGCGATCATGATCTGGGGCTGGACTTCGAGCAGGTTCGCGGGTACCTGGGCCACGGACTCCGCGTAGGCGATGCACACGCCGTTGTCCCAGTAGTAGTAGTCCCCCGTGCGCTCGAGTACATGGGAGAGGGGCAGCAGCGAGAGCGCTACCGCGCCCGCATTGACGGAGAGCGATCCGTGTTGCCTCGACGCTGCGATCATCGCGGCCAGATTGTAATGCGTGAGGACAGCCCCCTTGGGCGTACCGGTGGTGCCTGAGGTGTAGATGATGGTCGCAATGCTCTCCCGCGAGAGCCCCATTGCCCGCTTGCGCAGCTCGCGGCTCCAGACCGCCTCGGCTTCATGGTCCGTCTCGAGTTCTCGCGCGAGCGAGGCGGTCATCGACCCCGGAACCGGCGGGTCGAACATCATCAGATGCGCGACCTCCGGGCAC
>DAINRP010000352.1:0-2615 GCA_036741755.1 Gemmatimonadales bacterium | reverse complement strand
ACGGAGGCACCAGGGAGATCTGGTCCGGATGGCGCAAGGTGGCGCTCGGGCTGGTCGCGCTGCCGCGGGGACCGTAAGCGATTGTCCGGAAGCCCGTTCCCGGGTGCAACACCAGCGACCCGTATGACCTTGGGTTAACAGTTACGCCGCAGGCCGAGGTTCCCCGCCGCGAGTGTCATACAGCTCCTAGTCCCGCTGCGTCCCCGACAGCAAGGTCTTCGACCGACCTGCCGTACCCGAGGCGCGGAGACCTGGCGCCGCCGTCGGAGCTTCTATCAGATAACCGTCCCCTTCCCCTTCTCCGGATGATGGGACGCGGGCATTGTCGCCTGCGTGACCCGCCCCCGGGTGACCGACCGGATACTCACCCACCTACGGCGCACGTCAGAATCGCCGCCGCCATCCCCGAGGAGAATGCGACCGCAGAGCACCGGCGCCGCGGTTCAGCCGAAGGGTGTCTCGTCCGCCGTGGGTCCATCCACCGAGGGAAGCGGGACATTCAACTCGCGGAGATACACCGTGAGTTGACCGCGAGGGTGATACCAGTGGTTGAGCATGATCGCCCGCAGCAGCCCGATCCGTGGCACCGACATCACCACCTCGGCGCCCGTGCGCGCGGTCCAGGCCGCCATGGACCGGGTTTCGTCGATGTTGCCCACCAGGTCCTTGGCATTGGAGATGCTGGCCGTGAGCGCGTCGAGGATCTCCACGCGGCTCGGCATCACGGAGCGACTGGAGCAAGCTCGCGGCGAGCTGGAGCGAGTGAGCGCCCCCGCAGGAGCGACCGGCCGATGGGAGCGTTGGTAGCCGCGGCCACGGCTCGGGTGTCCTGGGAGGCGGCAGCGGTGGGCGTAGACCGGCCACGTCGGGCTCGGGCCGAGCCGGACCGATGTATCGCTTCCTGGAGGACCGCCTCCAAGATTTCACGGACTGTCTACGACGAGCGGTCGACGCACCGCTGGGGCCACTGGCGCCCGATCATTGTCGCGGCGGTCGTGAAGTTCCTCTCCCGCGGCATCCTGGAGCATGGGTCCGCCCGCGTACGCTGTGGCGACTGTGCGCACGAGTACCTGCTCGCCTTCTCATCGGCCCGCGGCGGAGACCAGCAGGAGCGGGTGGAACCACCACAGCAGGCTCCCTAGACAGTGCACTCACCCAGTTCTACTTTGCGAGGGCCGCTTCAAATTCATCCGCGGCAAGTTCTCTTGCGGCAGTTCGGCATCCACACGACACCCCGCCTCTCGCCGCGGATCGAGAACTTGGAACCCGGTGAAGGCATCACGCTCAGCTACGAGGTACCCCGCTTCTAATGCTGCTTCATGCCCTCTTCCTAACGTCGTCCTCGATCATCGCGGGGACATGGAACTTTGCGATCATCTGCTCACCGACGGAGGCTGCCTCCGCTCGCTGATTGCACAGAGCCGGCTCCCCGACGAGCTGCTCATCGTCGATAACGCCGAAGGTCGGGCCGTCGGAGAGACAACCGCCTTCCCCGGCGCTTGCGCAGTCAGCGAGCCTCGAGCAGGGGTTCAGCACGCACGCAGCCGCGGCATCGCCGAGGCGCGAGGGGAGTTGGTCGTCTTCCTCGACGACGACGGGCGTCCCAACCGCGTTGGCTCGCGGCATGGGCGGAGGTCTTCGACGACCCCGACGTGCCGGTGGCGCGGGTGCCGCTTCTGCTTGAGCGGGAGTCGCCTTTGCCGGACTGGATTGAGGGCAGCTCTCGCGCGCGGGGAGCGCTCGGCCTGCCGGACCTGGACGACGAGCACATCTACCTGGATCCCGAGCGCGACTTCCTGGTCGGCGGAAGCATGGCCCGCCGCCGGGAGGCCGTCGTTGGGGACGAAGGGTTCCGCCGCGTCCGGCCGTGCGCGGGCGTGGGAACGGTTGCCGAGGATTACGAGTTCAGCCGCGGCCTGGCCCGCCAGGGAGGCGCGGCCTACGTCCCCGGCGCCGCGGCGCGCCATCTGGTGCCGCGAAGCAAGGCGCGACTAGAGCACGCGCGCGCGCCGACGCAGCGGCGGCAAGTCCGGAGGCGGGAGGCTTCTGGTCGCGGCCACTCTGCTGCTCAGGAACTACGGGGGCCGTTTGAGCCGGGGCCGGACGGAGCGCACGTGGAGCCCGGGCTCAGTGTGATATTGCCAACCCGCGGAGACCATCCATGGCACATCGAAGCCTGCCTTTGGTTGCTGGCGGAGCTGCGGCCAGCACTTTTGGCCGGAGTGCACCCCGCGCAGAACCGTCCAGTTCGCTCCCGCCATGAAATGGTGGCTGTGGACGCATCCAGCCGAGGCCTCCGCGATCGCCGCGGGGGAGGGGGAGTTCGTCACGAGGTTTGATTGGCTGCAGATCGCACGCCGGCATGTGGAGTTGGTCCGCGCGCTCGGAGGTGCGTCCTGAGCGCGGCGCTCGGGCTGCGGTCCATTGATTTCCGCTTCGTGCTGCCCGGTCGGCCGGACGCGCCCTTCCAGCGTGTGGTCCTGCTCGGAGGAACCGAAGCTCAGGCCGAGCTCCTGCGGCGGACCTGCCTCGCGGCTCGAGTAGACCGGGAGCTGACTGTTCACGGGGCGGCCGACGCGGTCGTCGCGCTGCGCGGCGCGCGGGTCCGCACGGAC
>DAINRP010000351.1:0-2651 GCA_036741755.1 Gemmatimonadales bacterium | reverse complement strand
CGCCTTTCGCATGACCCGAGTCGCCATGATGGCCGGCATGGGCGTGGCCCGCATGAGCGTGGCCCGCATGAGCGTGGCCCGCATGCGCGTGACCAGCATGGGCGTGACCGGCCTGTGCATGGCCGGCATGACCGCCGTGGGAGTGCCCCGCCGCATGCGATCCGCCGTGATGCCGGCCTCCAACGCCACTGAGCGCCATCACGCCGAGTCCGGCGGCTCCAAGCGCGAGAGAGAAGGTATAGAGATCCATCAGGGCGTCACGAGCGAAAAGACCTGCAGCGTCATCCCCGCCGCGACCGCTATGTACTCCTTGCCGCCGATCGCAAAGGCGATCGGATTGGCGTTGAGCTGCCCGCCCATCTGGAAGTGCCAGAGCGGGCGGCCCGTCAGCGCATCGAGGGAGAAGAAGACTCCTTCGTTGGTGCCGCCGAAGACGAGCCCGCCGCCGGTGGAGAGCAGCCCCGCCCACGGGGGAGAATGCAGCGGGAAGCTCCAGCGGATCTTCCCGGTGGTCGGCTCGAGCGCGCGCACCATCCCCTGCGCCGAGTCACCACCGAACTCCGACTCGCCACCACCGAGGAAGTAGCGGCCGGGGGTGAAGGAGACGGGATACTTGTAGTAGCGGCTCCCCATCTGGCGCGCGGCCACGTAGAAGAGCCCGGCCGTCGGGCTGTAGCTGGGGCTGTACCAGTTGGTGCCGCCGTGCAGGTTCGGCGTGAGCGCGGTACCCGCCTCGGTCGGTTCGGTGTTCGGCTTCACGATCGGACGGCCCTTCGCATCCAGCCCCTCGGCCCAGCCCTGCTCCATGTAGGGTGTGCCGGACAGAAACTCTCCCGTCGCGCGGTCGAGCACGTAGTAGAAGCCGTTTCGGTTGGCCATCACGACCAGCCTCCGCGCCGCGCCCTTCACCCGACCCTCGATCAGCACCGGGATCTCGGTCGCGTCCCAGTCGTGGGTGTCGTGCGGGGTGAACTGGAAATGCCAGCGGAGCGTGCCGGTGTTCGCGTCGAGCGCCACCAGCGAGCAGGTATAGAGATTGTCGCCGGGGCGGCTGTCGCCGTTCCAGAGCGGACCGGGGTTCCCGACACCCCAATAGATCAGGCCGAGGTCGGGGTCGTAGCTGCCGGTGACCCAGGTGGAGCCGCCGCCGGTCTTGTAGGACTCGCCGCCCCAGGTCTCGACGCCGGGCTCACCGGCGGCGGGTATGGTGTAGAAGCGCCAGCGGCGCTGGCCGGTCCTGGCGTCGTAGGCGTCGAGGAAGCCGCGGATACCCGCCTCCGCTCCGCTCACGCCGACAATCACCAGATCGCCTAACGCGAGCGGCGCGCCGGTGATGGCGTAGCCGAGCGTGTTGTCACCCACCGTGGCGCTCCAGCGCAGCGCGCCGGAGCGGGCATCGAGCGCGACCAGCCGGGCGTCGGGGGTGCCGACGTAGACCGTCGAGTCGAGTACCGCGACGCCGCGATTGGTCGGCCCGAAGCCGAGGGTGAGGAGCTGGGCCGGAAGTGTCACCTGATAGCGCCAGAGCACTCGGCCGGACCGGGCGTCGAGGGCCACCACGTGGCCGCGGAACTCGGTCAGGTACATCACCCCGTCCACGACCACGGGGCTGGTCTGGAGCATGCCCGGTTCCGCCGCCTGGTACACCCAGGCCGGCCGGAGGGAGGCGACGTTCGCGGGGGTGATCTGCCGGAGTGGCGAGTACCGCTGCGCGCCGAAGTCACCGGAGTAGGTGAGCCAGTTGGCGGGTTCGCGCCGGGCGGCGCGGAGCCGGGCATCGCTGACCTGAGCATCCAGCGTGGAGGCAAAGGCGGTGAGCGTGAGTCCCACGACGACCAGCGCTCTCATGGTTCACCCCGCTGGGTGGCCAGGTAGGCGATGACGTCGTCCAGTTCATTTGGGGTGAAGCTCTCGCGGAACGAGGGCATCGGGCTCTGGCCCGGCAGCTTCTGCAGCCGGCGGAGCGTCGTCTTCTCCAGCGAACGGAGCCGGCCGCTCAACTCCCGCACCACGAGCGTGAAGTCGTCCTCGGTGACGCGGGTGCCGTGGATCACCTCGCCCGAGGCCGTGGTCGCCTCGATCATCAGATAGGCGGGATAGGGACCGTGCACCGACGGGAGCGGCGAGATCGGTTGTGAGGCACCGGGCTCCACCAGCGACTCGCGGAGCTGGGCGGCGCTCAGGCGCAGACCCGCGTCGCTCAGATCGGGCGCCCAGCCGGCACCCTGCCCGTTCAGGATATGACAACTGCCGCAGTTGCCCCGGCTCTGGTACAGCCTCAGCCCCGATGCCGGATCACCAGGAATGACCTCCGGCGGGCGCCGTCCCAGCGACCGGATGTAGGCCCCGACCTGGGTTGCCTCCTCGGCGGAGAGATTCCAGAAGCCGATCATCGCCGTGCCGGGGACGCCGCCGAGTATCACCTGAACCAGCGTCTCGTCGTTAGGCGCGCGGCGCAGTTTGGGATGGTTGAGCGCGGGACCGACGCCGCCGGTGCCCTGCACCCCGTGACAACGGACGCACTGACTCTCGAAGACCCGCTCACCCGCGGCGAGATCCTCGGCGGAAGGCGGAACCGGTGCAGAATCGGCGGGGACCTGGGCCGACAGTGGAACGGCGCCCGCGAGGACGAGCGCCGTGATCAGGAGTGG
>DAINRP010000350.1:0-2663 GCA_036741755.1 Gemmatimonadales bacterium | reverse complement strand
CCCCCTCCTCCGCGAAGCGCATCGCGGAAGTCTTGCCGATGCCGCTGCCGCCCCCGATCACCACTACGACATGCCGGGGCAGCAGCCTGCTGGCCCGCTCCCTGGCGAGCGTCTCCTCGATCTTCCGCCGCTCCAGGGGCCAGTGCTCGAACTCGAACACATCCGGCTCGGGGATGAACTGGAACCTGTCGATGCCCTCGGCGTTCTCGATCGATTCCAGCGTGGCGCGATAGCAGAGATTGGCGGTGACCGCGTTCTTCTTGTCGCTGAAGGCGGTGATCATGCCGAGCCCGGGCGCGAGGATCACCTTGGCCCAGTCATCGAGCGGCGCTTCGCCGGCAGCGGCATAGCGCCGATGATAGGCCTCGTACTCCGCGTGCTGCACCGCGATCTGGCTCTTCACCTGGGTGACGAGCGCGTCGGGCTTCGCCGTGAGATCCAGGTCGAGCCAGAGCGGCAGCCGGCCGGCGCGAAGCAGATGCTCCGGCGTCGCCATGCCGCGGTGTACTAGCTCGGGCACGCGCTCATGCCCGATAATATCGAGCAGCTTCTCGTCATCATCGAAGTGCAGGATCACCCGCTCACCGGCGCCCAGTGCGCCGCGTACCGCGGGCAGCACCGCCTCCGCGAGACGACGCCGATCCTCGGGAGCGGCTGCGGGCTTCTTCACCTGCCCCAGCACCTTCTTGCCGCGCCGCGCGGTCGCGAGATAATCGTCGATCCTGCTGACCACCCGCACCATCCGGGTGTAGCACTGCTTCACGTCGTCGCCGAAGATCACCAGCCCGTGATGGGCCAGCGTCATGCCGATCGCGCGCGAAGGGATCGTGTGCACCATGCCGCTCACCGCGCGCGCCAGCGGAAAGCCGGGCCGGGTATAGGGCACGTACACGATCTCGCCCTCGAACAATTCGGCAATCAGCCGCTCGGCAACGCCATCGCTCACGTTGGTGAGGCTCATCGTCGCCACGTCATGGGTGTGCGCGATCACCCGGTGCGGCAGCAGCGAGTGCAGCGGCGTCTCCACGCTCGGAGCCGGCCCCTCGCCCAGCATGCACCCCGCCATGAAGCGCATCATCTCGGCGTCGGTCATCACGTCGATCGTGCCGAGCGGCGCGAGTCGCGGCAGCGAGAGCCGGGTGAAGCCGGCGCGACCGATGGTGCGGAGATCGGTGCCGCTCCCCTTCACCAGCAGCGCGTCCACCTCGCCCCCATCGGGCGAGGGGAGCTTCATCTTGATGGAAGTGTTCCCCCCTCCGGGCTGCACCAGCCGAGTCTCCAAGCCGAGGAGATTGGAGAGGTGAATCAGGCCATCGAGGGGATCGGAGCCGGCGGGGGCGCCGGCGCCCCACCGGTCGGTGATGCTGGGCGTGGTGTTCGGAGTCATGGCGGGGAATTATGGGGTGTTCGGTTCTCGGGCGCGAGCGGCCGGGCGGGCTGGCGACCCCAAGGCCCGGCCTGCATCTTCATCAGCTCTCCACGCGGCCGTCTTCGCCACCCCTCATCGCATCCCATGCGAGGGCGAAGCCGGGTGGCCACGGATCATCCGACGACAGACCCACATCGCATGGGCAAGGAGCGACCATGAGCCGGATACGCCTGCTGGTCGGGACCCGGAAGGGTGCCTTCATCCTCACCTCCGACGGCACCCGGAAGCAGTGGTCGGTCGCCGGGCCGCACTTCGGTGGCTGGGAGATCTACCATCTCAAGGGTTCGCCGGCGCATCCGGACCGGCTCTATGCTTCGCAGACCAGCGGCTGGTTCGGGCAGCTCATCCAGCGCTCGGACGACGGCGGCAAGAGCTGGGAGCCGGTCGAGAACAAGTTCGCGTACGACGGCACACCCGGTACCCACCAGTGGTACGACGGCACCCAGCATCCCTGGGAGTTCAAGCGGGTGTGGCATCTCGAGCCGTCGCTCTCCGATCCCGACACCGTGTATGCCGGGGTGGAGGACGCGGCCATCTTCCGCAGCACCGACGGCGGCAAGAGCTGGACGGAGCTGCCCGGACTCCGGAGCGCCAAGGGTCATCTGTGGCAGCCGGGCGCCGGCGGGATGGGGCTGCACACCATCGTGCAGGACCCGACCAATCCGAAGCGGCTGTTCATCGCGATCTCCGCGGCGGGGGCCTTTCGCACCGACGACGGCGGCCAGAGCTGGCTGCCGATCAACAAGGGCCTCGAGTCCAAGTATCCGCTACCAGACCCTGCCGCTGAGGTGGGTCACTGCGTGCACCGGATCGCGATGAACCCGAAGCGGCCCGGTGTGCTCTTCATGCAGAAGCACTGGGATGTGCTGCGGAGCGATGACGCGGGCGGTTCGTGGCGGGAGATCAGCGGCGACCTGCCGACCGACTTCGGCTTCCCGATCGCGGTGAACGCCAACGAACCGGAGACCGTCTACGTGGTGCCTATCAAGAGCGACTCGGAGCACTATCCTCCGGAGGCGAAGCTCCGGGTGTACCGGAGCAGGAGTGGCGGCAACGAGTGGGAGCCGCTGACCAGGGGACTCCCGCAGCAGGACTGCTACGTCAACGTCCTGCGCGGCGCGATGAGCGTCGACACGCTGGACAAGTGCGGTATCTATTTCGGGACCACCGGCGGACAGGTCTACGGCTCCGCGGATGGCGGCGACAGCTGGACGGCGATCGTGCGGGACCTGCC
>DAINRP010000349.1:0-2670 GCA_036741755.1 Gemmatimonadales bacterium | reverse complement strand
CGCCGGGCAAGCCCTGACAGAACAGCAGTGCCTAGTACCTAGTGCCTAGTGCCTATTTCCGAGTGGGAACGTCCCCGGACATCTATCGAGGCGGCCTCACGGAGCTCAGCCTCGGCACCAAGCCCCAGGCACCATAAGCACTAAGCACTTGGCACTAAGCACTAAGCACTAGGCACCCGGAACCCGGAAATCTCAGGAGCCGCAATCGTGAAAGCCTATCAAATGTATATCGACGGCAAGTTCGTCAGCGCCAGCAATGGCAAGACGTTTAACGTCTACGATCCCGCCACAGAGGGGGTCATCGCCACCTGCCCCGCCGGCGACGCCAAGGACGTGGCCCGCGCCGTCGAAGCGGCCAAGAAGGCCTTCTACGGTGGCTGGAAAGCGACCAGCGCCCAGGACCGCGGCCGCATCCTCTTCCGCATCGCCGAGCGGATCCGCGCCCGCAAGGATGAACTCGCCCGGATCGAGACCCTCAACTCCGGCAAGCCGATCGTCGAGTCCGAGTACGACATGGACGACTCGGCCGTCTGCTTCGAGTACTACGGCGGTCTCGCCACCAAGATCAACGGCGAGGTGATCCCCGTCCCCACCAACGCGATGGTCATGGCGGTGAAGGAGCCGATGGGGGTCGCCGGCCAGATCATTCCCTGGAACTATCCGCTCGCGATGGCCGCCTGGAAGCTCGGCCCCGCGATCGCCGCCGGCTGCACCGTGGTGATCAAGCCCGCCGAGCAGACGCCGCTCTCGCTGCTGGCACTGGCCGAGGACTTCGAGGCCTGTGGCCTCCCGCCCGGTGTGATCAACGTGGTCACCGGCATGGGTCCGGACGCCGGCGCGCCGCTCGTCGCCCATCCCGACGTCCGCAAGATCGCCTTCACCGGCTCCGCCGAGGTGGGCAAGCTGATCATGCGGAGCGCCGCCGATCAGCTCAAGCGGGTCTCGCTCGAACTGGGCGGCAAGTCGCCCAACATCTTCTTCGCCGATGCCGACTTCGAGGCCGCCGTGGACGGCGCCCTCTTCGGTACCTTCATCAATCAGGGCGAAGTCTGCTCCGCCGGCAGTCGAGTGCTGGTGCAGCAGGACATCTACAAGAAGTTCGTCGAGGCCTGCGCCGCCAAGGCGAAGACCATCCGGCTCGGCCCCGGCATCGAGCGCGAGACCAAGATGGGACCGCTGGTCAGCGCCGAGCAGCGCGACCGGGTGCGGAAGTACCAGGAGATCGGCAAGAAGGAAGCGAAGGTCGCCGCTGGTGGCGGCGCGCCCAAGTTCGACAAGGGGTGGTACGTCGAGCCGACGATCTTCTACGACGTCGACAACAACGCCCGTATCGCGCAGGAGGAGATCTTCGGCCCCGTCATGAGCGTGATTCCGTTCAAGGACGAAGCCCAGGCCCTCGAGATCGCCAACGCGACGCCGTTCGGCCTCGCCGCCGCGGTCTGGACCCGCGACATCTTCAAGGCGTTCCGGGTAGTGAAGCAGCTCGAGGCGGGCATCGTCTGGGTGAATCACATGCAGCCCACGATGCTCGAGGCACCCTGGGGCGGCTACAAGATGTCGGGCTTCGGCCGCGAGCTGGGCCACTGGGGCGTCGAGGAGTATCTCGAGACCAAGCAGATCTACATCAATCTCGACGAGGCGCCGATCGCCTGGTACTGATGTCCATCACCATCCCCGCCGGCCCGCTGCCACCACTCTACGCCCGGTGGGCCGCGGCGTTCCTCCCCGGCCCGCTCCCCATCGAGGAGCGGGCCACCTGCGACGACTGCGCCATGCGGGGCCTGAATCAGCAGGGCCCCGGCGCCATCGAGTTCCACCCCGTCACCAAGTGCTGCACCTACCTGCCAGAGCTGTGGAACTACCTGGTGGGCGGGATACTGAATGATGACGACCCGGCGCTCGCCCCCGGGCGCCAGAGCGTTGAGGAGCGGATCGCTCGCCGCGACGCGGTCACCCCGCTCGGTCTCGGCAAGTCGCGCCGCTACACCCTGCTGTACCAGCAAGCGCCGGACGGGTTCGGCCGGGCCGAGAGCATGCGCTGCCCCCATCATCTCGATGACGGTCGCTGCGGCGTCTGGCGCCATCGCGAATCCACCTGCGCCACCTGGTACTGCAAGCATGAGCGGGGCGAGGTCGGGCTCACCTTCTGGCGCCGGATGCGGGGTGTCCTGCGCGTCGCGGAAGCAGCGGTGGCACGCCATGCGATGCTGGAGCTCGACATCGGGCCCGAGGCGCTGGCTCGGCTCTATCCGGCGAAGCGACCGTCGCCCCAGTTCAGTGCGGCGGAAGTGGACCAGGCGGCCGACCCGGCGTGGCGCCGCGCGGTCTGGGGCCGCTGGCACGAGCGGCAGCCGGAGTTCTTCCGCGGGGCCGCGCAGGTCGCCGCGCGGCTCGCGTGGGCGGACGTGGTCCGGCTGGGCGGCGGCGAACTGGAACTGCAGCTCCGGCTGCTCCGGGACAGCCACGCCCAGCTGCTCAACACGGACCCTCCGGCACGGCCCCGGGCGAAGCAAATCCAGGCGCTGCCGGTCCTTGAGGGATACCAGGCGGCTAGCTACAGCGGCTTCGACCCGTTACTGCTGGCGCCGGAGCTATATGAAGTGCTGGGGGAGTTCGACGGCCGGCCACTGGACCAGTCGCTGGAGGCGATCCGCGCCAAATACCATCGGC
>DAINRP010000348.1:0-2671 GCA_036741755.1 Gemmatimonadales bacterium | reverse complement strand
TCGCGGCGGAGGCGATGCACCGGCTGCCCCGATTCAAGTCGTACGGCGGCTATCCGGAGAACACCCGCTTCGGCGATTTCCATGTCTCCGCGGATGACAACCTCGGCGAACTGGTCGCGCGGGATGCGTTCCTGTATGCGGGCTCGACCCGCTCCGCGCCGTCGGAGCCGGCGGCGCTACTTCGCATCGCCGGCTACGGCTCATCCTCCACGGTGGCGTATGGTGGGGAAGGGGTCTACTTCCTCGACAAGGTGCGACCGGGTCTCTGGCGCCTCGAGGTGTACCCCGATGCCGTTCAGGTCCGCGATCCCTTCGAGCCACCGAGCCCGGACAAGATCGTGACCCGCGCCGTGCGCCGCGGCTGGCCCATGACGGTCGCGCTGTCCGACCTGGGCGCCACCTTCACCGTCCAGCCGGTGACGGCGGGCAATCCCACGGTCGAACAGGCGGCGGGCGGCCGCTTCATCGTTACGCCGGGTGTCTACATACTCAGCGCCAGCGGTGCCGTCGACGTCGCCAGCATGCCACAGCGCATCGGGCAGATCGGCTTCGCGGAGTACCACGCACCACCGGCCGACACCCTCCCACTCTCGGTGCAGTCGCTGGCCATGCCGAGCTACCTCGCGGGGCGCGACGCGGAAATCGGCGCGCGGGTGGTGGATCAGTCGCCGCCGGATTCGGTCAAGCTCTTCCTCCGGCTCTCCGCCGGCGATTTCTACCACGGATACACGATGCGTCCGGTGGGCGGCTACGAGTTCGCCGCCACCGTCCCCGGCGCCGAACTCCGCGAAGGGCCTTATCAGTTCGTGATCACGGTGTTCAGCGGAGCCTCCGCAGTCACCTATCCCGAGGGGTTGCACCAGCAGCCCTGGGACTGGAACTACAACGGCCAGACCGCCTGGACGTTCGATGTGGTCGATACCCGGACCTCGTTGCGCCTGTTCGAGCCCGCCGCCGATGCCGCGGGCCTGGCGTTCACCCGCATCGGGGACGCGGGGCGGCGCGGCCTCTTTCGCATGGGGTTGTCTGAACTGACCGGCCAGCCGCTGTTCCATTTCGAGCTGCCTGTCGACGAGCATTGGCGGAGCCCCGCCGACTATACCGCCTCACTGGTGATCAGGGAGCGGGTGAGGGCCCGCCAGGAGGCCATAGCCGGCGCCAATGCGCTCCATTTGCGCGCCCGCGGCGCGGGAATGCGCCAGCTCCTGCACGTCACGCTCATGGAGGACGATGGCACCAGCTGGAGCGCGGGAGTGTCGTTGGGCGGCGACTGGAGCGAGCAGACGCTGCCGCTCGCGGTGTTCACCCTCAGTCGTGGCGTGCTGCTCCCCGAGGGATTTCCGGGAGAGTGGAACTACTGGGTCGGGCCGGCCACAGGACGCGGTGGCAGCGGCGATCGTCCTCGGCTTGAACACCTGGAGCGGCTTCAGTTCTCCCTGCGGCCCGAGGAGGGCGTCTCCGCGAAGCCGGGCGGCTATGGCGTTGAGGTGGAGTGGGTGAACCTCGGCCCCTGACGGGGCCGAGAGGGGATCGGGCTACGGCCGGATCGTGGCGGTGCTGCTGAAGAGCTGTGTGCCGATCACGAAATCCACGACCGCGCCCGGGGACAGGATGAGGGGGCCCGAGCGGGCCACGTCCCGGGTGTTCGCGCTCGGATGGGCCTGCAGCTCGACCGAACCGCTGTTGGCGATAGTCTGCGGGATTACGAACGCGGTCACCGTTTGAGGATACACTGTCCCGAGGCGCTGATTGGCGCCGCCACCAACGACGTAGATCTCCATCGGAAGGGTGTACTTGTTCCGCACCTCCACCCGAACCGGCGGAGCGTCGGCCAGTGCCGGTTCGGGGTTGGGGCCGGTATCGGCCTTGTGGTGAGCGCAGGCGGAAGCCAGAAGCATCAGTCCTGGGATGCTGAGTCGCCGCAGTCTGTTGAGCACGTGCCCCTCCTTGCGCCTGTTCGCCCGGTGTGGTGGTCCGCCGCTCAGCGGTGTCGTAGCGGTCCTGCTGTGAGACGTCAGCGGGCGGCCCTTGCCGCACGGAGCGCGAGCCCGAGCATCAGGAGCCCGAAGGTGAGCAGCACCAGCCCCCACCAGAGATTCACGTTGATACCGAGCGACCGGCTGTAGATCTCGTTGTTCGAGATGACGCCGAAGCCGATGAGCAGGGCGCCGAAGATCGTGAACATCAGCCCCATGGGAAGCCGAAGGTCGAGGGTCATGGCGCGATCACCAGAAAAGGATGTTGAGTGCGAGAGTGAGCCCCAGCACGACGACGCCGAGCGCGGCGGGCCTCCGGTACCACACCTGCTCGCTGTCGGTCACCCGCGGCGTCAGGGCGTACACCAGCCCCTTGAGTTCGTCGTCCGACTTGGTGCGCCGGGTCAGGAGCGAGATCACGATGGTCGCCAAGAAGCAGACACTCCAGGCCACGATCGCCGTCCAGAAGTTCTGCGCCATTTCGCTCGGATAGGTATGGAGGACCGTGCCAAGGAACCCGCCCTTGAGGCCGGGCACGGCGTCATGGGGCAGGGTCAGGCCGTGATGGACCGCCGCGGCGGCGGTGCCGATCAGCAGACCGAAGAACGCGCCATGTCCGGTGGACCGGCGCCAGAACATCCCCAGCAGGAAGGTCGCGAACAGCGGCGCGTTCACGAACGCGAATACCAGCTGGA
>DAINRP010000347.1:0-2679 GCA_036741755.1 Gemmatimonadales bacterium | reverse complement strand
GGCAGGTCCTCGTTGGTCGCCGCCAGGATGCGAACGTCTGCGGTCTTGGACTTGGTGCCGCCCACCCGGCGGACCTGCTTGTCGTCCAGGACCCTGAGGAGCTTGGCCTGCAGACTCAGAGGGAGTTCGCCGATTTCATCAAGGAAGAGCGTGCCGCCTTCGGCGATCTCGAACAGTCCCGGCTTGGCCGCGTGCGCATCGGTGAACGAGCCGCGTTCGTGCCCGAACAGCTCCGATTCGATCAGGTTCTCCGGGAGTGCCGAGCAATTGACGGCGACAAAAGGCGCCTCGCGCCGAGGCCCGCCGGCGTGGATGGCCCGCGCGAGGACCTCCTTGCCGGTTCCGGTCTCGCCCAGGATGAGCACCCGCGCGTTGCGGTGCGGGACCACCCGCGCCGCGCGGGTCAGCTCGCGCTTGAGCGCCCGGCTTTCGCCGACCAGGGTCTCGAAGGCGTGGAGGCCGCTCGGACCGATGGTCGGTCCGGAACCGGAGTCGCGCAGGCCCTTCACCGCGGCCGCGACCGCGTTGCGGAGCAGTTCCAGGTCGTCCGGCAGGGCGAAGTAGTCCCGTGCTCCCTGAGCCATGACCTGCATGGCAATCCGCCGCCCCGTATCCGCCCCCACCACCAGTGTCCGGCATCCTGACGTGGGAGGGTGCTCCACCAGCCACTGCAGCGCCTCGCGTTCCATCCCGCCCGCCGCCACAATCACCGCTGCGGTCTCAGGAGAGGGCGCGCTGAACTTCTCCGCGGCGATCACGTCGATCGCTACGCCGAGATCCGCGGTAAGGTCTCGCCAGAGCCCTCCGAAGGACTCCGAAAGCGGTATGACGGCCAGACGGGACACTTATATGTCTCCTTCAGTACCGCGAATGCCGAATCCCGGAACCTGGAATCGTGGGCGCGTGCCTGCGCTCAAAGTGGGCGGTTCAGATCGTCCCCGTTCTAAAGCACGGGCCGTGCCTTGGGTCGGTTTGACCCAGGGGGGGCCGGGACGCCCCTCCTGCGCTGGTCCGGGGCCGGTGACGCAATCAACTGTCGCATATGTGCTTGGGTCACCCCGCCTGACTGGCCCCCTTGTTGCTCTTGCTACCTGCGCAGTTTCTATCGTGCTCCATATCACACATCGTCGGCCCGCGGCCCGGATCAAGGGGGCCGCCAGACCTCGCAGATTGCGAACGAGGGAGCGTGTACTCACCGAAGTCCCGGGAGCAGCGAAAGCCGGAACGCGACGGCGTCGGCGCCTTGATTCTGAGGCGCGAGACGGCTGCCGGCGGCAGCGGCCCATCTGGTCAGCCCAAGGGGGCTGATCAGGAGGTGGTCGAGCTGCGTCTGGCATTGCAGCGCGTGGAAGCCGAACGCGACAGCGCCCGGGGATTCCTTTCCTATATGTCGCATGAGCTGCGCGGCCCGCTGACGGCCATCCTCGGCATGGCGGAGATGGTCCTGGATACCCAGCTCACGCTGGATCAGCGCGAGATGCTGGACGTCCTGCAGCGCGGCGGGCAGAGCCTCGTCGGGATCATGAACAATGTGCTCGACCTGTCGAAGCTCGATGCCGGCAAGCTCCAGCTCGACCTCCGCCCCTTCGACTTCCGAGGCTGCCTCGAGGAGTGCCTCGACCTGCTGTCGGCGACGGCCTTGCAGAAGGGCATCGAGCTGGCGTACACCGTGGATGAGGCCACCCCCGGCCGGCTGTTCGGCGACCCCGGCCGACTGCGCCAGATCCTCATCAATCTCCTCAACAACGCCATCAAGTTCACCGAGTCGGGCCATGTCATCGTCTCTGTCGTCACGCGCCGCCTGCCTGACGGCGGGCCGGAGATGCAGGTGACCGTGAGCGACACCGGCCCTGGCATTCCGGCGGACCGGCTGGATTCCATCTTCGGTGAGTTCATTCAGGCCGATGCTTCGACCGCGGGCCGCTACGGTGGCAGCGGTCTCGGTCTTTCGATCAGCAGGCGCCTGGTTGAGATGATGGGCGGCAGGATCTGGGTGGAGAGCGAGCTGGGACAGGGAACCACTTTCCACTTCACGATGGCCGCACGCTCCGCCGACACCGCGGAGACGGTTCTCCCCGGCCGCCAGCCGGTCCTGCTCGGCAAGCGTCTGCTGGTCCTCCATGACAACGAAACGATCGGCTGGACGCTGACTGAGCAGCTCGGGAGATGGGGGATCCAGGCCCATCTGACCGCCCGAGCTGCTGACGCCCTCGATTGGCTGAACGCCGGCGAGCGCTACGACATGATCCTGATCAACCAGCAGGTGGCCGGCATGGACGGCCGATCACTTGCCTCGGTTCTCCGGTCGGTACCCGGCGCCGCCGCGGTGCCGCTCGTTCTACTGACGTCATTGGGTATCGACGGCCGGGATGCGGCGGTCACTGGCTCGGGCGATTCGGCGCGCTTCGCCGCATACCTGGCGAAACCGGTCAAGCATGCCCGGCTGCACGAGTTGCTTATGCGCACCTTTACGGTCGGGGCGACGAGGCCGGCGGCCGAGACGACCACCCCGGTGGCAGACAAAGCCTCCCGGAGTGATGCCGTGATCCACCCCGCGCTACCGCCGGATCGGGGGGACGCCGTGGCGCTCAGTGGCTTCGGTCTGGCGGGCGCGAGAATCCTGATCGCCGATGACGACCCTACGTTCCGCCTGGCCCTGGAAGGCCTGTTCCATTCCGC
>DAINRP010000346.1:0-2692 GCA_036741755.1 Gemmatimonadales bacterium | reverse complement strand
TCCCGCCCGCCATGGTCTCGGAGGCTCGCGGGCGGCTGGAAGGGCTGCAGGCGGAACTCGAGCCGGCCGCGCGCATACTGCTTGAGAGCCCCTCGGTGCTCGGCCGCCTGGAAGGCGTCGGCGGCGTCTCCCGGGAGAAGTGCCTCGAGCTCGGCTTCGTGGGCATCGTGGCGCGGGCCTGCGACGTGTCGCGGGACGTGCGGCACGATCATCCGTACGGCATCTACCGCTTCGCCCACATCCCGGTGGCGACGGCGTGGGCCGGTGACGTGCTGGCCAGGGCGCTGGTGCGGTGGCTGGAGATTCGGCGGTCGCTCGAGTTTCTGCTCGAGCAGCTGAGCACGCTCCCGGCCGGCGCTCCCCGGGTGGCGTGCGGGGCGCTGCAACCCGACGAGCTGGTGGTGGCGATGGAGGAGGGGTGGCGCGGCGAGATCGTGCACGTCGCCATCACAGACCCGCGCGGCGAGCTCCGTCGGTACAAGGTCACCGATCCCTCGTTCCACAACTGGACCGCCCTGGCGCTGGCAATGGCGGGAAACCAGATCTCCGACTTCCCGCTCTGCAACAAGAGCTTCAACCTGTCGTATGCGGGACACGACCTGTAGGCCCGGAAGGTAACCCATGCTCGACTTGCTGCGCACCCGCTTGAATCAGGGGACCCGGACATCCGCATTTCCGAAGGAAGCACCGGAGTTCCCTGAGCGCTTCCGCGGGCGGCCGGCCTTCGATGCATCACGCTGTGGCGACGGTTGCCGGGAGTGCGCCCGGTCCATGCCCTCCGCCCTCATTCAGCTCGGCGCGACCGCGACCATAGACGTGGGAGCGTGCCTCTTCAGTCCCGAGGAAGCGACGATGTGTCCGGACGGAGCGGTCAGTTTCACGCAGGAGTTCCGGATGGCCAGTTCGACCCGGCAGGGGCTCTGCTCGATGACCGGCGAAGTGGAGCTGGCTCGGGCCCTGGACGACCGGAGCCGCCGCCTCTTCGGCAGGTCGCTCCGATTGCGCTCGGTCGCCGCCGGAAGCTGCAACGGCTGCGAGTCGGAGCTGGTGGCATTGGGCAACGTGGTCTTCGATCTCGCCCGGTTCGGGGTGCAGTTCGTCGCGTCCCCTCGTCATGCTGACGGAATCGTGATCACCGGGGCCGTCAGCGCCAACATGAGCGCGGCCCTGCGGGCGACGTACGATGCCGTGCCCGATCCTCGCCTCGTCATCGCTGTCGGCGCCTGCGCGATCAACGGCGGCCCCTTCCGCGGGAGCCCTGAGGTGGGTCACGGCGTTCCCGACGATCTGTCGGTCGATCTGTGGGTCCCCGGCTGCCCGCCGCATCCTATGACGGTTCTGGACGGCCTGCTGCGGCTCCTTGGGCGAATCCAGAAGGACTCCGTCGGCTCAAAGCCGGGGGGCAGCACGTTGGGCCGCTAGCTGGAGAGCGCCCTGCAGGTCCGGCACCAGGTTCCGAGGACCGAGTTCGTCCAGCAATCCAGCGCGAGCCAAAGCGGCTCGGGGCTGGCGCCTCAGGCAACAGAAGAGGACGGGCGTTCCCCCCGCTCGACTGCGTCGCAGGAGCTCGCGCAGGGTGTGAAGGCCTCGGGTATCGATGATGGTCAGGCTTTCCAGACACACGACCAATGTCGCGGGCGATTCCGCGACCCTGGGCAGTACCGTCTGAGCGATTCGCACGATATCGAGCTCGAAGAGACTGCCTACCGTGTAGATCTGAATCCCCGGCGCGACTGAAGCGACTGGCCTAATGGCAGCGTCCCCGCGGTCCGATTGAAGTACAGCGATGCCACAGCACTTCGCCTGGCGAATAGCGCGCCGGATTGCGCATAGACCTCCTCCTACAGCTACCAACCCGAGAATGGCCGAGGCATGCGTGCCGGCGAGGACACACGCAGCGAGATCGCCAGGGAAGGGTGTCACGCCTTGCCCATACAGGCACTCGGGTCAGGCGGGGCGCACAGGGACATCCAACCTCCAGTCCGCGCGATCCGTGACCATGCTGCCGAGAAGAGGAGCCACAGCGAATCTGTGCTGACGGGGCGCCGGATGCCCTTCCAGGCAGCAAAGTCGGCTATTTGGATCTGCCGGCTTGTGTGCCAACGCCGCGACATTGCGCCCAATTAGCCAGATCACGACCCCGATTGCAAACGCCATTATCACCATATAGACGAGGCCCAGGTCCACCACTCTCGCGGGATCGCGGCTGTCGGTTCGAAGGTAGAAGAACAGCGCAAGGGATACGGCCGTGCTCGCGGCGGCGACACCGTCGCTTGTCTGTAGCTGTGCCCACCGTGGATCCCCGGGATTGGTGATGTGGAATGCGAGGTGCCCGAGTAGGGTCGCCAGGAGCCACAGCACGGCGCCGATCAGTGCCATGGTCTCGAGTCGCCGCGCGGCCTGGCGCAGCAGGTCGTCAGGCAAGCGCCGGAGGCGCCCCGGCGTGTGCTCCAGTTCCGTGGGTGTGTCTCGCTCGGGCCGCCCGATGAGTTTGGGTTCGGACAGGGCTCCTAACTTAGCAGGTGTGCACTAACCTACGCGTCGCACTGCGGGTGGGAAGTAGTGCACCGGAGTCGAGCGGGAGGTGGTATGGTGCGCTTGGAGATCCCGTACCTGGCAATCGATCCCGCCGCACTTGGATGATCCGCTTCCCCTAGCGGAGCGCCGCGCCCGCCGACGGCCCCAGCATCGC
>DAINRP010000345.1:0-2724 GCA_036741755.1 Gemmatimonadales bacterium | reverse complement strand
GTCGACCATGGCTGCCGGAGCGTGGCGTTCACCTACAACGATCCGGTGATCTTCCACGAATACGCGATCGACGTCGCCGCGGCCTGCCACGAGCGCGGCGTGAAGACGGTGGCGGTGACGGCCGGATACGTCTCCGCGGAACCGCGCCGGGAGTTCTACCGGTACATCGACGCCGCCAATGTGGATCTCAAGGGATTCACCGATGAGTTCTATCGCGACATCTGCGCGGCTCACCTCGCTCCGGTGCTCGAGACGCTGGCGTACCTGAAGCACGAGACCCGCGTCTGGGTCGAGATCACCACGCTGCTCATTCCAGGACAGAACGACGGCGAGGACGAGCTGCACCGCCTCACGGAATGGGTGATGGAGCATCTGGGCCCGGACGTGCCCATCCACTTCAGCGCCTTTCACCCCGACTGGCGGATGCTGGATCTTCCGCCAACCCCGCCGGCGATCCTGTCGCGGGCGCGGCAGATCGCCCGCGAGAGCGGGCTGCGCTACGCCTACACCGGCAACGTGCACGACCCCGATGGAGACACCACCTTTTGCCACCACTGCGGCGCGCCGCTCATCGTGCGCGACTGGTACGAACTTCTAGGCTGGCACCTCACACGCGACGGCTGCTGCGAACGCTGCGGCACGCGCTGCGCCGGGGTGTTCGAACCGTCGCCGGGGCATTGGGGTGCCAGGCGACAGCCGGTCCATCTCGGAACCGGAGGATTACCATGATCGGAGTTTCGAACGTCAGGCCTCCCGCCGTCGCTGGCCAGTTCTACCCCGAAGATCCGGACGAGCTGACCGCGCTGGTTCGTGGCTTCCTGAACGACGTGCCCGCCGAGGCACTGAAGGTGCATGGCGCGATGGTACCGCACGCGGGGCTGATCTATTCCGGCGCCTGCGCCGCGCAGGTGCTGGGACGCCTCGCGCTCCCGCCGGTGATTGTCATTCTCGCGCCGAACCACTTCGGCGCGGGCGAGCCGGGGCGGGCCGCGTTGTGGTCGACGGGGGCGTTCGGGACACCGCTGGGCGAGGTGCCAGTTGCCGAATCGCTCGCCCGCCGGCTCGCCATGGACTCGGAGCTGGTCGTGGAGGACCGACTGGCGCACCAGCGGGAGCACGCCATCGAGGTCGAGCTGCCCTTCCTGCAGATGCTGGCGGCGAAAGCGGCGATCGTGCCACTGCTGCTGGCGTGGGATGACTGGCCGCGGTCACGCAAACTCGCCGGAGATCTCGCCGGCAGCATCGTCAGGTGGCCGGAGGAGGTCCTGCTGCTCGCCTCCAGCGACATGACGCACTACGCGCCCGCGCATGTGGCCGCCCGGAAGGACAGGGTGGCCCTCGACCATCTCCAGCTGCTGGATGGCGACGGACTCATACGCGCCTGCCGTTCCAACCAGATCACCATGTGCGGCCGCGCCCCCGCCGCCGTGGTGGCGGAAGCCGCCCGGCTGCTCGGCGCGACCACCGGGAGGATCGTGGACTACCGCCACTCCGGTCTCGTGACCGGGGACAACGAGCGGGTGGTGGGCTATGCGGGAGTCGTGATGGGGTGAAGCGCACGGCACCATCGGCGGTCGGCAATCGCGGGCGACGACTCTGGAGGTATACGATGAAGCAAGGCACGATTCGGCTGGGCGGCACCGTCCCCCAGCTCATCCTGATTCTGGTGGTGCTGCTGTGCGGCGCCTTCACCTCAGCCAGCGCCCAGACACGGCTTCCGGAGCGGCTGCTCACGCCTGCGGACCTGGAGCGCGCAGGCGTCAAGGGCGCGGTCCGTCCCTCGGCGGAGATGTACGATCCCGCTGAGGGGCTGCACTTCGTCACCGGTCGCGATTCATCGCTGGTGCTCAGCGTGGCAGCGCTCAACGACGTCACGACACCCGGAGAATTCCGCACGGCGCTGCAACTGCTGGCCAACGACCTCAAGCCCGTAACCGGTGTGGGTGACGAAGCGTACACCGGCCTCGGCGGGTGGATGCTGGCATTCCGGAAGGGGACGAAGACCTTTCAGCTCCTCACTGGTGTCGACGTGGCAAACGGAGCGAAGGTGTTCCTCACTCCCCCGCAGCTCGCCGATCTGGCGCGAACGATCGCGGGCCGGCTGTAAGACCTGCCGCGGGGGCGCGCTTCAGAACCCCGGCGGATGCTCCCCCACGACGCCGAGTGACTGCTCGAGCGCCAGCCCGGCGCGGGCGATGGTGCCCTCGTCGAAGAGTCGGCCGATCAGGGTGATGCCGTGCGGCACCCGGCGCGGCGGATCGAACTTCGGCAGCGGGTGCGCCGGGTCAGGCGCCCAGTCGCTCCGCGCCTCGGCGATCTCTACGAAGCCCGTGCGCATGGTGAGCGAGGGGTGGCCGGTGTTGTTGGAGATGACGAGCATCTCGCTGCGGAGCGAGGGAACGAGGAGCAGGTCCACCTCCGACATTACCCGCGCCATCTCCACCGCCACCTTGCGGCGAAGCCGGTCGGCCTGGACGAAGTCCACCGCGGACAGGAACCGCGCCTGACGGAAGAGATTGGGCCAGGCATCGGGCACCTGCACCTTGAGCTGATCGGCCTGGCCGCTGAGTACCAGCTCCTCGAAGGCCGCCGCACCCTCCGCGAAGAGAATCAGGTTCAGCGAGTCGTAGGGCCAGTCGGGGAGCTTCACCTCGGTCGGGATCATCCCCAGCTTCCGCACCGCCTCCAGTGAGGCGCGATCGACGTCGGTGGCGGGGCTCTCCT
>DAINRP010000344.1:0-2725 GCA_036741755.1 Gemmatimonadales bacterium | reverse complement strand
GTCAAGCAGTTTGCGGGCGAACTCAAGCTGACGTTCGACATCCTCCAGGATCGCAGCGGCAACATCCAGCAGGCCTATCAGACCACCGGGGTCCCGGAGAGCTTTCTCCTCGACAGCAGCGGCGTCATCATGAAGCGGGTGATCGGCGCCCACGACTGGGCCTCTGCCGCCGACCGCGCCCTCATCCGGCGCCTCCTGGGCGATACCGCGCCAGCATCCGCACCGCTGGAGGATCGCGCGCCGGCGGATTCGGTTCCCGCAAAGGGGCGATGATTCTCCTCGCGATCGAGACCTCGTGCGACGAAACCTCGGCCGCGATACTCCGGTTTGGGGATGGTCCAGCCGCGCTCGCGAGCCTGGTGATTCTCTCCCAGGACATCCACCGCATCTTCGGCGGCGTGGTACCGGAGTTGGCCAGCCGAGCCCATCTCACCACGCTAGGAAGTGTCGTCGATCAGGCCCTCGCTGAAGCCGGTGTCACCATGGAGCAGGTGGGGGCGATTGCGGTGACAGCGGGACCAGGACTCGTCGGCGCCCTGCTGGTCGGCGTGATGTACGGCAAGACGCTCGCGAGGCGCCTGCAGGTACCGCTCCTCGGCGTGCATCATCTCGAGGGCCACCTCTTTGCCGCCACCCTCGAGCATGCCGACCTCGAGCCGCCCTTCGTCGCCCTGCTGGTCAGCGGCGGGCATACCATGCTGCTCGACGTGGCCGGATGGGGCCAGTATCGGCTGCTCGGTACCACGAGGGACGATGCCGCGGGTGAAGCGTTCGACAAGGTGGGGACGCTGCTCGGCCTTCCCTACCCAGGCGGCCCGGAGATCGAGCGACTGGCAGCGAAAGGCCGCCAGGGGCAGTACAAGTTCCCCCGTCCGATGCTCAACACGCTGAACGAGGACGGCCCCGACCGGTTCAGCTTCTCGTTCTCCGGTCTCAAGACGGCGGTGCTTCGTGCGGTGCAGTCGAGCGACAACCTCGAGCGCGATCGCGCGGATCTGGCGCGCGCCTTTCAGGATGCGGTCCTGACTGTGCTGGTGGAAAAGGCGTACGCCGCCATGAGCAATCTGGGCTATTCCACGCTGGTCATTGGCGGGGGCGTCGCATGCAATCGCGCTCTGGCCGCCGCAGCCGCGGCCCGGGTGGACAGCGGCGCCCGAGTCATCGTCGCCTCGAACCGGCTCAACACCGACAACGCCGCGATGATCGGCGCTGCCGCAGCCTTTCGGCTCGCTCGCGGTGAGCACAGCGGCGGCGACCTCGAGCCACGCGCGGATCTCCCCTTCCCCGGTCTCGCTTCCACTTCCGTCCCGGCGGGCACCCCCCGATGAACGTCTACCCCCTGATCTTCAAGCTGGGTCCCCTCGAGGTCACCGGCTACGGCATCATGATGATGGTCGGCTTCCTGATGGGCGGATGGCTGATCACGCTGGAGCTCCGACGTCGAGGTCTCTATGAGGAGTATGCTGCCGACATCACGGTGGCCGCCGTTGTCGGAGGAATTGTAGGCGCCAAAGTGTGGTACGCGGTGCTCAACGGCGGGAGCCTGTTCTCGCGCGGCGGACTGGTATGGTATGGCGGGTTCCTGGGCGGGTTCCTGGCCGTGATGCTCAACGGATGGCGGCTGAAGGTTCCGATCAGGTGGACCTTCCACCTGTGCGCCCCCGCACTGGCGGCGGCCTATGCGCTCGGCCGAATCGGCTGCTTCATCGTCAACGACGACTATGGGCATCCGACCAGCCTTCCGTGGGGCGTGAAGTTCCCACAGGGGCTCCCACCGTCCACGGCCCTGAACCTCCAGGAGCAGTTCGGGATTCCGATGGCACCCGGCACAGACCCTGCAACGGTACTGGCCGTGCACCCGACCCAGCTCTACGAGGCGGCGCTGATGCTGATCGCCTTCGCAGTGCTCTGGCGGCTAAGACTCCAGGCCCGCCCGGTCGGCTGGATCTTCGGCGTCTATCTCATCTTCGCGGGGGTGGAGCGGTTCCTCATTGAGATCGTAAGAGCCAAGGACGACAGGATCTTCGGCGCGCTGACGATCGCCCAGGCGGTGAGCGTTGGCCTGGTCGCCGGCGGACTCCTACTGATGTCGATCCTGGCCAAGAATGAGGATGTTGCTGCAGGCCCCTACCTGACTGGTGCCGGCGGCGGCTAGCTAGGACATTTCTTCCTATAGGAATATTGTGCCGGAACATTTTTCCTGTTCCGGCATTTTTTTCTGTCCAGCTCCTCATAGGATGCGTCCAAGTCTCTACGCATCAGCCACTTAATCCTGAAATGTCCGATGGCACGTCACCTGCTCTTTCTATACAGTGAAGCGCCAGTTAGCGCCATAGAAAAGTGACGGGCCGAAGAAGAGTGGGGCGAACATCTCCGTTCGTTTCCCAAAAACTCAGGGGGCGGCCTGTCACCTCCCAACGGCACCGCGACACCAAGGTTCGGTGCTGCACGAAAGTGGTAAGCCGAAGAAGAGTGGAGCGAGCAATCCGTTCGTCTCCGTCCACAACTCAGGGGGCGGCTTACCACCCCAGTACGACACAGGCCTGCCGATTGGCAGGCCTGTGTCATTTCCGGCGACTCCGATTCAGGCTAACGCGATCGTGGCGCGGACTTCTGCAGCATCCCCTTGAGGCGCTCGACCTCCGCCCGCAGCGCCGCGAGATCGGCATCCATGCGATCCAGCGACCGGATCATGTCAGTCTCCAGCCGCAGTGGACGCTCAATC
>DAINRP010000343.1:0-2729 GCA_036741755.1 Gemmatimonadales bacterium | reverse complement strand
TCGTTCCGACCCCGCCGATGCTTCGCAGCACGATCGACGCGGCGTACTATCCCGCCCCGCCGTTCAAGCAGGCGGGGGTGGGCCGATTCTATCTGACGCCCACCGGAAACGACCCGGCCGTGCTCCGGCTGAACAACCGATCATCGGTGGCCGACACCGCGATCCACGAGGGGTTCCCCGGCCATGACTGGCACTACAAGTACATGACCGAGCACGCGCGGGAGATCCCGAATATCCGGTGGCTCACGCCCGGCGCGGTCGAGGACTCGTCCTCGATGTGGGAGGACTCGATGGCGTCAGAAGGGTGGGCGCTCTACAGCGAGGAACTCATGGCAGAGCCCCTCGCGGGACGGCCGCACGGATTCTACACCCCGGGCGAGCACCTGTACGAGCTCCAGGGCCAGCTACTCCGCGCGGCGCGCGTCAGGGTGGACGTTGGGATCCATACCGGGCGGATGACCTTCGACCAGGCGGTGGACTACTTCACCGAGCACGTGGAGTTCTACCCCAACGCCCGCGACCGGGCCGCCCAGGACCCCGCTGCCCGGGCCATCCATGACCGGGCCGACCGCGCGATCTACCGCTACTCGATCTCGCCGACGCAGGCGATCACCTACAATCTCGGCAGCAGCGAGATCCGCGAGCTCCGGGAGGTCGTCCGGGCGCGCGAGGGTGACCGATTCTCGGCCAAGGCATTCCACGAACGCCTGATGCGAATGGGGACCATCCCGACCGGCTATTTCCGAGACAGCTTCCTTGGGTGATCTGCCCCACCCCGTCTGTCCCCGCCCCGCACCGATACTTACATGGCGCCGGCGCGTGGAACCTCCCGTTCGGGCCCGGCATTTGCGTTTGGCAGGCCCGCCGAATGGCCTCCCACGCTGGACCGAAGGAGAGCACGATGAGCCTGTACGATGGGCGGCCCTGGGGGGACGATGGAGACCTCCCTTGGGACTCGCCGGACGGGGAATGGGAGCCCGCCGACTCCGAGGCGTGGCGGGGGGATCTCCATCTGGATGACTGGCCGGAGAACCTCGCCGGCCCAGAATACTGGCTCTACAAGAAGCAGCAAGGCGATGAGTGAACCCAGCCGAGGTGACGGGTCGTGAGAGGGGCCGGATGATCGCCGGCCCCTTCTCGTTTTGCGGGATCCGGAGCCATCCCCGAACAGACACCGGCAGTTCGAGTCGCCCTAGCCGCCGCTAGCGAATCTCCCGGAGCCGCCGCAGCTCCGGAGCCCGGGCCGCCGTCACCCCCACCACCCCCAACGTGATCAAGCCGCCGAGCACCACCGACGGCACGGTTCCGAGGAGCTTCGCCGCGACGCCGGACTCGAAGGCGCCGATTTCATTGGAGCTGCCGATGAAGATGGCATTCACGGACGACACCCGGCCGAGCAGGTGCTCGGGGGTGAGCACCTGCAGGAGCGTGCTCCGTACTACCACGCTGACGGTGTCAGCCATCCCGCTCACCACCAGCGCCGCGAGCGAAAGCATGAAGCTGCGCGAGAGTCCGAAGACGATCATCGATGCCCCGAAGACCGCTACGTTCGCGAGCAGGCTCCGCCCCGCGCTCGTGAGCGGCGGTCGGTGGGCGAGCACCAGCGACATCACCACCGCCCCGGCTGCCGGTGCCGCACGGAGCACGCCGAGACCCTGGGGGCCCACGTGCAGGATCTGGTCGGCGAACACGGGCAGCAGCGCCGTCGCACCACCGAACAGCACCGAGAACAGGTCGAGCGCCAACGCCCCCAGAACCACAGGCTGTCTCCTGACGAACCGGATTCCATCCCCGAGGCTCTCCAGGATCGGCTGGTCCGACGCGGCCCTGATCCTGGGCTCGTGCGCGATGCGCGCAATGGCGAGGAGCGCCGCGAGCATCAGCACGACGTCTACGACGTAGGCCGCGGTGGCGTTGCCGAAACCGTAGATCAGCCCGCCGAGCGCCGGCCCGAGCACCGCCGCGAGCTGCCAGGTCGAACTGCGCCAGGTCACCGCGTTGGAGTAGAGACTGCGCGGCACCACTTCCGCGCTCAGCGCGGTCCGCGCCGGCTGGAGAAAGCTCCGGGCGATCCCGCTCAGGAAGATCACCGCATAGATCGGCCAGACGCGCCCGGCGTGCAGCAGTCCGAGCTGGACAGTGAACCAGAGCAGGGAGGCCGAGCAGCCGAGCAGGCCGGCGAGAGCAAAGCGTGCGATGCGGAGACGGCGTGCGCGGTCGGCAAGGTGCCCGGCCGGCAGGGCAAAGCCGATGAACGGCAATGCCTCGGCGAGGCCGATCAGGCCGAGCGACAACGGATCCCGGGTGAGGGCGTAAACCTGCCACGAAACGACGACGGCCTGAAGCTGCGTCGCCACGTTCATCGTCAGGAGGCTGATGATGAACCAGCGGAAGTTCGCGATCCGGAGTGACGCGTAGGGGTCGTATCGAAGGTCGGGCCCGGCCATGGCCGGGGAGAAGATAATCAGGACCCGTGTTGGAGCAGCATGGTCGCCGCGGGGTTGCGCCGACTAGGTGGGACCCGCGGCGCGTTTTGCCAAGGAGCCGAGCTTTTGCGGCGCAGGCCACGCGAACGGACCCGGAAAAGATGCATAAGACGTTGTGCTACATAGTTGTGAGATGTGTCGACAGGCGGCCCGATTCGTGCATGCTTGCCGGCCCGTCCTCCGGGTCATTTCGCAACCCTGTAGCCCATCTCCGCCAGGCATGACGCGACTGCTTCCTTCCTG
>DAINRP010000342.1:0-2730 GCA_036741755.1 Gemmatimonadales bacterium | reverse complement strand
ATCCGCTCGATGCTGGAGCGCGGTGCGAATGTCATCCGCGCGCCATGGCACGCCGACCTCGGCGCGCTCGCCAATGAGGCGGACGGAGTGCTGCTCGGCAACGGGCCCGGTGACCCGAAAGACCTGCCGGAGCTGGTGGCCCAGGTGCGCGGCCTGCTGCAGCGCCCCGGGCTGCCGATCTTCGGCGTCTGTCTCGGCAACCAGATCCTGGCGCTCGCGGCCGGCGGAGACACCTTCAAGCTGCCCTACGGCCATCGCGGCGTGAACCAGCCGGTGCAGGAGATCGGCACCCGCCGCTGCTTCATCACCAGCCAGAATCACGGCTACGCGGTGCGGGAGAACTCCCTGCCCCGCGACTGGGAGCCCTGGTTCGAGAACCTGAACGACGGCACCAACGAGGGCATCCGCGCCCGCTTCAAACCGGTCTTCAGCGTGCAGTTCCATCCGGACGCCAGTCCCGGTCCCCGCGACACCGCCTTTCTCTTCGACACCTTCCTCGAGCTGTGCGAGACGGCGCGTCGAGGTGGCCGATGACCCCCCGTCGCTCCACCACGGCCCCGAAGCGCGTGCTGCTGCTCGGATCGGGCGCCCTGCAGATCGGTCAGGCCGGCGAGTTCGACTACTCCGGCACCCAGGCGCTCAAGGCACTAAAGGAAGAGGGCGTCTTCTCGGTGCTGGTCAACCCCAACATCGCCACCATCCAGACCAGCGAAGGGCTCGCGGACCGGGTGTATTTCGTCGCGATCACCCCCGACAACGTGGAGCAGATCCTGGAGCGGGAGCAGTGCGACGCGATCCTGCTCGGCTTCGGCGGTCAGACCGGCCTCAACTGCGGGCTGGAACTCGACCGGCGCGGCGTCTTCGCGCGGCTCGGCGTGACGGTGCTCGGGACCCCGGTCGCGACCATCCGCGACACCGAGGACCGGGCGCTGTTCAAGGCGCGGCTGGATGAGATCGGCATCAAGAGCCCGCGGAGCGTCGCCTGTCACTCGCTCGCCGAGGCGCGCCAGGCGGTGAGCGACATCGGCCTCCCGGCGATGCTCCGGGTCGCCTTTGCGCTGGGCGGACGCGGCAGCGCGGTGATCCTCAAGACAGAAGAGATCGAGCCGGCCCTCAAGCGCAGCTTCGACGGCGGCATCCGCCAGGTGCTGGTCGAGGAGTACCTCGCCGGCTGGAAGGAGATCGAGGTCGAAGTGGTCCGGGATGCGGACGACAACTGCATCACGGTCTGCAACATGGAGAACTTCGATCCGATGGGCATCCACACCGGCGAGTCCATCGTGGTGGCGCCCACCCAGACGCTGAACGACGAGGAAGTGCAGCTCCTCCGCACCATGGCGATCGACGTGATCCGCCATCTCGGGGTCATCGGCGAATGCAACATCCAGTACGCCCTCGATCCCGACAGCACCGACTACCGGGTGATCGAGGTCAACGCGCGGCTCTCCCGTTCCAGCGCGCTGGCCAGCAAGGCGACCGGCTACCCGCTCGCCTACGTCGCCGCCAAGATCGCCCTCGGCCTCACCCTGCCCGAGATCCCCAACGGGATCACCAAGAAGACCACCGCCTTCTTCGAGCCGGCGCTCGACTACATCGTCTGCAAGTTCCCGCGCTGGGACCTCGGCAAGTTTCGCGGCGTCTCCACCCGCATCGGCAGCGAGATGAAGAGCGTGGGCGAGGTGATGGCGATCGGCCGGACTTTCCCCGAGGTCCTCCAGCGCGCCGTGCGCATGCTGGACATCGGCGCGCTCGGCGTCGATCCGGAGTTCTTCGCGGGCGGTGATGTGCGGGAGGCGCTGCGGGTGCCCACCTCGATGCGGCTCTTCGCCATCGCCCGCGCCCTCACGGACGGCATCACGCCGGAGGAGATCCATGAGCTCACCGGCATCGACGAGTGGTTCATCCACGGCATCAACCAGATCATCGCCATGCGCGGCGAGCTGGGCACGACGGCCGGAGAGAATGGGTCGGGCAAGGCCTCGAAGAAGAAGCCGGAACGGGCCGACAGCCTGCCGCCGGAGCTGCTCAAGCGCGCCAAGCAACTCGGCTTCTCCGACCACGGGATCGGCCGGCTTGCCGGGCTGACCCGCGACAAGGTGCGCGCGCTCCGCCTGACACACGGTATCGTCCCGCGGCTGGCGCGCATCGACACCCTGGCCGCCGCGTTCCCGGCGGAGACGAATTACCTGTACCCGAGCTATCACGCGACCGAGAGCGAGAGCCCGCCCAGCACCCGGAAGAAGATCCTGGTCCTCGGCTCCGGGTCTTACCGCATCGGCTCGAGCGTCGAGTTCGACTGGTGCTGCGTCAGCGCGGTCCGCGCGGCATCGGAACTCGGCTACGAGACCCTGATGCTCAACTACAACCCCGAGACGGTCAGCACCGACTGGGACGAGTGCGACCGGCTGGTGTTCGACGAGGTGAGCTTCGAGAGCGTGCTCGACCTGTGGGAGAGCGAGCGCCCGGAGGCCGTGGTGGTCAGCATGGGCGGCCAGGTGCCGAACAACCTGGCCCTTCGTCTGGCCCGCGCGGGGGTACGGATTCTCGGCACCAGCGCCGAAAGCATCGACATGGCCGAGGACCGGCAGAAGTTCAGCGCCCTGCTCGATCGGCTGGGCATCGACCAGCCGGCGTGGACCCGGCTGACGGGGCGCTCCAATGCCGGTCAGGCGGTCGAGACGCTGGGCGGCTTTCCGGTGCTGGTCCGGCCGAGCTATGTCCTCTCGGGCG
>DAINRP010000341.1:0-2745 GCA_036741755.1 Gemmatimonadales bacterium | reverse complement strand
ATGGTGACCGTGCACAACACGATGTCCGTTTCCACCGGCTCGAATGGCGACCTGGAACGGCGGCTGTTGCGCACTTTCTATCCCTGGTCCACTTGGATCATCGCGGTGTCGCAGGGTGCGGCCGATGACCTGGCGCGGACGACGGGGGTGCCTCGCTCTCGGGTCGAGGTGGTGTATAACCCGGTGATCACGCCGGCGATCCTTAGTCTGGCCCGGCGCCCACCCGATCATCCCTGGTATGATCCCGCCGGTCCTCCGGTGATTCTCGGCGTGGGTCGGCTCACCCGCCAGAAGGACTTCCTCACCTTGGTTCGGGCGTTCGCCGAACTGCGCCGCCGGCGTCCGGCGCGACTGATTATCCTTGGAGACGGCGAAGAGAGGCCGGCGCTGGAGGCGTTGGTCGCCGAGCTTGGCCTGTCCGACGACGTGGCCCTTCCCGGGTTCCGGGACAACGCGCCGGCGTACATGGCGCGATCGGCCCTGTTCGTCCTGTCCTCGGCCTGGGAGGGACTGCCGACCGTCCTCATCGAGGCGTTGGCGGTCGGCACGCCGGTCGTCTCCACGGATTGCCCCAGCGGCCCGCGGGAGATCCTCCAGGAGGGGCGGCTGGGCGCTTTGGTCCCCATCGGTGATGCGCCCGCGCTGGCGAGCGCCATGGAGCACGCGCTCGACTGCGGGGGCCCGCCGCTCCCGACCGACGCTCTGACTGCGTTCACGCTGGATGCGGCGGTCGATCACTATCTTCGCCTGATCGGGAGCGCGTGAATGCACTCCATCGCCTACGCCGCGCTCTGGCTGTTTGTCTTCTCCGTGCCGTGGGAAGGCGTCATCCGCATTGGCGGTATCTCGATCGTCAGCCGGATGGCTGGCGTGGTCGCGCTAGGGGTGACTCTCCTGGCCGTGGTGATCGCCGGACGGATGCGCAGATGGCACGTATTCCATATCGCGGCGCTGTTGTTCGTGCTCTGTGCTGGATTCGGCCTATTCTTCTTCAGTAGCACACGCGAGCTTCCCAACAAGTTCTACACCTACATTCAGCTCTTTGCAGTGCTGTGGATGGCGTGGGAGCTCGCGCCCTCGAGGGGGGCCCTGTACGGGCTGCTGCTGGCCTACGTGATGGGCGCGTATGTCGCCTCAGTGACCACGGTCATGCTCTACCACAGGCAGGCAGCCGTGTTGCGCCGCTTCGCCGTGGGAGACGTTGATCCCAACGACCTCGCGATGATGCTCGCGCTCGCGGTGCCCATGGCGTGGTACCTGGGCATGGTCTTCCACCGGCCGCTGCTGCGCCTAGTTTGCCGTGCGTATTTGCCGGTCGGTTTGTTCGGCCTGGGCCTGACCGGCTCTCGAGGCGGAATGCTGACCGCCATGGTCGCGCTGATGATCGTGCCCCTGAGCATGACCAAGCTCTCCCCCGGCAGGCTCGCCGCAGCTATGATAACGCTGACTTTGTCCGGGGTGCTCGTGGCGGTCTATTTGCCGGACAAGGTGGTCGATAGACTCGCCAGCACCCACAGTTCGGTTTCGTCGCTGTCACTTGGTGGCCGGTTCAAGCTCTGGGTCGCCGGGCTGGAGGCCTTCGTGGCCAAGCCCCTCATGGGATACGGCACCTCGGGGTTCATTCGCGCAATCTATCCCAAGTTGGGACGGGACAGCCTAGTGGCGCACAATTCCTTTATCTCCCTGCTCGTCGAACAGGGACTCATCGGGTTCCTGTGCTACATGGCGATGATGCTCGTGGCTCTGAGCACAGTACTCCGCTTGCCGAGAATCGACCGACGATTCGGGCTGGTACTCCTGGCCACGCTCTTCCTCGCAATGTCTCCGTTGACGTGGGAGGATCGCAAGCCGGTCTGGTTGGTGATGGCGCTGCTCGTGGGCCTCGCCGAGGCCTCGGTCGCCATGCGAGGAGGCGGCCAGGGACAGGTGCCGGTGACCGGGCTTCCCGTCGGTCCTCCCCGAAGAGTGCGACCGCCAGAGCCGGCGCCGGGCCCGCGCGGACGCTCGGGAGCGACGCGGTGAGGCCGAAGGTAAGCGTGGTCACCACAGTGTATAACGGGGAGGCCTATTTCGATCGCGCGGCTCCGGGCATCCTGTCTCAAACCTTCGAGGACTTCGAGTTCATCTTGGTCGACGATGGCTCGACTGATCGGACGCTCCCGCTGTTGCAGGAGCTGGCCCGGCAGGACCGCCGCATCCGGATCTTCGCCCCCGGGCGCATGGGCGCGGCGAGGGCCTACAACTACGGAGTGGAGCAAGCCCGGGGGCAGTACGTCGCCCGGCAGGACTTCGACGACCGGAGCTATCCCGAGCGGCTGCGGCTGCAGGTTGCCCTGCTGGACGCCCGATCCGAGATCGGCATTGTCGGCGGTGCCTACCTGCTGGTAGACGAGCGCCGCGGCGAGCGCTATGTCCGCATGCCGCCCACCGATCACACCGCACTGCTCGCCGCCATGGCGCGCTACGTCCCCATCGCCCACACCGTGGCCACCTTTCGCCGCCAAGCGTGGGCGGAGGCGGGTGGATATCCCCTGGTGGAAAACCTGATCGATCTTCGGTTCTACCTGCGCGTCGCGAAGCTCGGCCTCGTGCAAGAGCAACTGCTGCTCGAGCGAAGCGCTCTGTTCGCGCAGGGTCGTTGCCAGTTGCTGGCGCTCCTGGAGAATCGCCTCCCGTTCGCGGTTGAACTGTGCGGCGAGGTCGGCGTGCTGTGAGCCGGGCATCCCCATGAACATCCTTCTCACG
>DAINRP010000340.1:0-2747 GCA_036741755.1 Gemmatimonadales bacterium | reverse complement strand
AGCCGTCCACCAGATGCCCGACCAGACCGCGCCGCCCTTCGATGGCACGCCCGGCGAGCGCCTCGTCCTCGAACCAGACCGCCGCGGCGATCAGCGCGGCGTTGTGCCAGGTCTGTCGGTTGGAGAGGCCCTCCTCGAATTCGCCGATCAGGTTGGAGGCCTCCTCGGCGACGATATCGGCGGCGCGGATACCGTCCTCGTCGAGCACCCCCGCCTCACGGAGCATGAACGCGCCGGCGAGGTAGCTGGTGAGCCAGAGCGACTCGAGATAGGTGGAGAAGAAGAGCCGCGCGGGGCCGAGCACGTTGTCGGCGTTGGGATAGGAGAGGTAGCGCTCGCCGTATTCGGTCACCCTCCGGGCGGCCCAGGCGAGCAGCTCCTCGTCACCGGTCATGAGGCCCACCGCCGCGAGTTCCGCGATCCGCTCGCCCAGCCAGAGATGCTGCTGCCAGGCCCAGCGGCCGTCGTGGCGCGCTCCGGTGAAGCACTTGCCGCAGCGGGGACAGGCGTGCTTCGACGGGCTCCACGGGTCGAAGGTGAGCGGCGTTCGGTCATCAGCACAGAAGCCGCCATCGGTGGATAGCATCCCCTTCTGCGCAGGGATCATCGGGTCGCGCGCGACCACGGCCCGGGCGCGTGCCGCCAGCCGATCGCAGAGTTCCTGCAGATCCCGCGAATCGGCCAGCAGCTCGCGCCGGGCCTCGAGTTCTTCTCCAGTCAGCATCGTTCCACTCCGGCCATCGACCAGCCGGCCTCGAGCAGCTTCGCCCCGGCCCGGTCGGCGGCCCGTCGCCCCGCATCGATATCGTCACCCATCACGAAGAACATGCATCCGCCCGCGCCGGCGCCGGCGGCCTTGCCACCCAGTGCGCCCGCGTCGGCCATGGCCAGCTCGAGGGCAGCCATCTCGCTGGTCCGCATGCCCTCATCGAGCTGCTGCTGACAGCGCCAGTTGTCCGCGAGCAGCGCCGCCACTCCGGGAAGATCGGCCGCCAGCAGCGCTTCCGCCATCCGGTCGGCGATGGTCACCATGCTTCGGAGGGCGCCGGTGACCGTCGCGTCCCCCCGCTCATAGGCGCCCATCACTCGTGCAATCGTGTCCCCCGAGACCCGCGAACGGCCGGTATAGCAGATGAGGGTCCGCCGCTCGAGTTCCCGCAGGAACTCCGGGTCGAGGGTGAGCCGGTCGGTGCGCACCTCCTCGCCGTGGAAGCCGAGCCGGTGGAAGCCGCCGAGCGCCGCGGCGTACTGGTCCTGGCGACCGCCGGGATTCCCCGCTTCCATCACTTCCAGATGCCAGCCGTAGGACGCGATCTCGTCGGCGCTCAGTTCCTCGCCGCGCGCCGCCGCGAGGACGGCGACCAGTGCGACATCGAGCGCGCCTGAGCTCCCCAGGCCCGAGCCTGCGGGGACGTCGGAGCGAGTCTTGAGCGTGCCGGGACCCACCGGGAACATGCGGAGCGCGGCGCGGTGGAGCGCGAGGTTCGGCTCCGCTCGCAGATCGACCGCGTGGGTCACCCGCGCTGCCTGCTTGAGGTCCTCCGCGAGCAGCAGGATGCCGTTGCCGCCGGGCTCGAACGTCGCGCCCACACGGAGATCGATTGCGGCATTCACCACCACGCCCCCCTCGCGCGCGGCGAAGGGCGCGACGTCGGTCCAGCCTCCGGCGAAGTCGAGCCGGACCGGCGCGGTCGCGCTCCAGCTGGTCATGGCGCCACACTCCAGTTACTCACTGTCGCGAGTTCTCCCCGAAGTCCGAACTGCACGCCTACGACTCTGCGGTTGATCCCCTGCAGTCCGCGGGAATGGTACAGAAAGGTGGCCGGGAGCGAATCCCGGAAGAAGCGGAACAGCGCGGCACGCTCGGTGGGCGGTGTCAGTCCGGAAAGCGCCGCGAGCGGCCGGAGGTAGCCGAGCCCGAGGTCCCCCGGCGTGCCGAGCAGGGCCGCATCGAAGTCGTGGCTCCGGCCATACACCCGGTCGAGGAAGGCGGAGAGTTCCAGCTGGCGGATGGTCACCGTGATCCCCGCGCGTCCGAGTTGCGCCTGTACCATCTGCTCCAATGCCGCTTCGCCGGAGCCGACCGTGAGCAGCTCGAAATGCAGCGGGCCCGTCTCGCGCGAAGGTTGAACGCGGGCCTCGGCTCCCAGCGCCTTGGCCAAGGTATCCCATCCCGCCACCCCGGGCGGCACCGGCCCGTCCGCCGGTGTGCCGAACCCGTAGACGAAGCCAGCCACGAGTGCCGCGCGGTCCAGCGCTGCTGCCACCCGTACGCGGTGGCCGAGCGATTCGAACGGCGCACGGCGGACGTTGAAGATGATCCCCGTCGTCAGCAGCAGCGGGTAGTCCATCACGGCGAGCCGGGGATCGCGACGCACGAAGTCGGCGTGGGCGGGCTGAATCCCGGCGACGTCGAGTTCGCCGGAGGTGAGCGCGGCCAGCTTGGTCATCGGCTCGTCCACCACGGCGATCACCAGCCGGTCGAGTCGCGGCGGCCCGCCGAGCGACGGGGGGAAGTCGGGATTGCGCTCGAAGACCCAGCGGCGATTGGGCTCATGCGCGACGAACCGGAAGGGCCCATTCCCCACCGGGTGCTCCTGCCACGACGCCTGACGGAGTCTGGCCATCGGCACCGTATCGAGCAGGTGGGCCGGGAGGATGGCGAGATCGGTCAGCACATCGGGAATACCGCCGGGTGCCGATGAGAAGTCGAGCTGAAGCGTGGTGTCGTCGAGTGCGCGGACGGC
>DAINRP010000339.1:0-2747 GCA_036741755.1 Gemmatimonadales bacterium | reverse complement strand
ATCGCAGCCAACCCGTTTCTGACGCAGAATCCGGGCTACTGAGCCCGGAAGGTCATCAACCGACAAGGGCCCGCAGCTCCGTCGCCACGTTGGCGGCGGAGCTGCGGTTCTATCATGAGCCACCTGAAGCACGCAGTACCGACCCTGCGGTGTCTCGCCGCCACGGGCTTGCTGGTCCTTGTCGCCGCGGCCTGCGGCGAGTCGCCGTCCGCTCCCCCGACGGGTGGGGGGCCGCCGCCGGGCCGCCCGACGCTGCCACAGACCTACCGCCCCAGCGGACACATGGCCGCCGGGGATGTCGCCGTGCACCTCTTCGAGTGGAAGTGGACCGACATCGCGACCGAATGCGAGAATGTGCTGGGGCCTGCGGGGTTCAAAGCGGTCCAAGTCTCCCCGCCCCAGGAACACAGCCTCACCCCCAGCCACGACTGGAGCGAGCGCTATCAGCCGGTGAGCTACAGCATCGCCAAGAGCCGCTCGGGGACCGGAGTCGAGTTCACGGACATGGTGAACCGCTGCAAGGCGGTCGGAGTGGACATCATCGTCGATGCCGTGATCAACCACATGACCAACTTTCCGAGTCCCGGCGTCGGCAGCAACGGCACGGCCTACACCAAGTACAGTTACCCGGGCCTCTACACTCCGGCTGACTTTCACACCCCCTGCACGGTCAGCAACTATCAGAGTGCCGCCAACGTGCAGGATTGCGAGCTGTTCTCGCTGCCTGACC
Source organism: Gemmatimonadales bacterium (assembly GCA_036741755.1). Classification (GTDB taxonomy): domain Bacteria; phylum Gemmatimonadota; class Gemmatimonadetes; order Gemmatimonadales; family GWC2-71-9; genus JADJOM01. The sequence goes on along the minus strand of DAINRP010000339.1, from coordinate 2,017 downwards.
TCAACACCGGACTGGCCTCGGTGCGGCAGAAGATCGCCGACTACCTGATCGCGCTTTCGCGGCTGGGCGTGGCGGGGTTCCGCATCGACGCGGCCAAGCACATCCAGCAGGTGGAACTCGACAGCATCTTCACGATCGTGGGTGCCACGATGACCGCCGAGGCGCGCCCGATCCCGTACTGGTTCCTCGAAGTGGTTGGCGGGCGAGGGGAAGCAGTATCGGCGCCTGACTACTTCGGCGAAGCGTATCGCTCCGGTGGCGCGGCCGACATCACCGAGTTCACCTTCGTCGGGGTCGGCGACAAGTTCCGGCATATCGGTGGCCAGTACATCGCGCAGCTCAACCCGAACGGGCCGCCAGGGAGCCAGTTCTCGCCGGCCGCCTGGGGGCTGATGCCGTCGGACAAGGCGGTGGTCTTCCTGCAGAACCACGACACCCAGCACCAGTGCGGCCTCAGCTACCGCGACGGCGACGTCTTCCGCCTCGCCAACGTGTGGATGCTGGCGCAGCCCTACGGCTACCCCTCGATCCTTTCGGCCTACGTCTTCGATTGTCCGGCCGGGAATTCGGTGGGTCCGCCCTCCGACGCCAACGGCTGGACCCTGCCGGTCACCTGCGCCTCGAGCCTCGAAACGGCCACGAGCGGCCAGTGGGTGTGCGAGCACCGCGATCCGTCCATCCGGAGCATGGTGCGCTTCCGCCGGGTCGTCGCAGGGACCAACGTGAACCACTGGTGGGACGACGGCGCCAACGCCATCGCGTTCTCCCGCGGCAACCGGGGCTTCGTGGCGATCAACCGGGAAGACACCACCATCGCTGCAGCGGTCGTCACAGGCATTCCCCCCGGCACCTACTGCGATCGGCTGACCGGTGGACTGGTCGCTGCGGCGTGTGCCGGCACCACGGTCGTGGTGGACAGCGCCGGGCTGGTCCAGCTGCAGCTCGCGCCTCGCACCGCGATCGCGGTAGACACGGCGACGAAGATGTAGGGAGGCGATTGGGCGGTTGGGTGATTAGGCGGTTGGGCGGTTAGGCAGTAAAAAGGTGAGGCTGCGGCCCGCGGAGAGGAGCACAAGGATGGGGAATCGTCTCAAAGTACTTGCGACCTGCCTCCTTCTGGCGGCCGGGGCCTCCTCAGTCGTCCGGTCGTCCGCGGCCCAGGTGCCGGATCGCCCAATGGCGCCGGACACCTCCTGGGTCGCTCGCAGCGCGCTCTATGAGATATTCGTCCGTGACTTCTCTCCTGCGGGAAATCTCCGAGGGGTGATCGCCGGTCTGGACCGGATCCAGGCCTCCGGCGCGAACACCATCTGGTTGATGCCGATCCAGCCAGTGGGAGTCGTCAACCGGAAGGGGCCGCTCGGCTCGCCCTACGCGCTCATCGACTATCGGACGATCGATCCGGCGTACGGCACACCGGATGACTTCAAGGCGCTGGTCCAGGCGGTGCATGCTCGGGGGATGAAGGTGATCCTCGACTGGGTCCCCGACCACACCTCCCCCGATCACCCCTGGGTCAAGGCACATCCCGACTTCTATTTCCGCGACGAGCAGGGGGCGCCGAGCGTGCCGCGGGACGAGAAGGGCAAGCTCACCGATTGGACCGACGTCGTGCAGCTCGACTACGGCAACCCGGAGCTCCGGCGCGAGATGATCGCCACCATGCGCTGGTGGCTCACGGAGTACGGCATCGACGGCTTCCGGATCGATGTGGCCGGGTTCATTCCCTACCGCTTCTGGCGCGAGGCCGTTCCGGCGCTTCGCGCCACGCTGCCGCGGCCGATCCTGATCCTGGTGGAGTGGGGCGATCTCCAGATGCACCGCGTCGGTGCCGACCTGACCTACGCGTGGGATTCCTACAGCCGGCTCAAGGCGGTGTTCCGGGGTGGTCCCGCCGTGGAGTTTATCGACCGCGAGCTGGAGGACATGCAGGCCATGCCGCCCGGCGGCATGCGGATGCGCTTCACGACCAACCACGACGAGACCGCCTGGGACAATCCTCCGGTGGCGATCTTCG
>DAINRP010000338.1:0-2758 GCA_036741755.1 Gemmatimonadales bacterium | reverse complement strand
GAAGTGGCGGACCGGATCGCCCCGGCCAACGTCGTCACGGCTGCCGGGCGCGTCGATCGCCGCTACCTGCAGTACAGCATCATCGTTTCGGCACTGACCGCAACGCCCGACGCCGTGGCCCAGACGGTGATACGGCGGGAAGGGGATGGCCTGCTCCGCGTTGGCGACCTGGGCCGGGTGCACTATGGCGCGGAAGATCGATTCCAGCTGACTGCCGGGAATGGCGCGCCGGCCGCGCTCATCAATGTGTCGCGCCAGCCGCGGGGCAACATCCTCAGGGTTGCGGCCGCGGTGCAGGCGGCGGTCGATTCGATCCGGCCGCTTCTGCCCGCCGGCGTACGGCTCGAATCGGTCTACAACCAGGGCGTGCTGGTGCGCGACTCGATTGCCAGCGTCCGGGACGCGATGCTGATCGGCAGCCTCCTCGCGATCGGCATTCTCTTTCTCTTCCTCGGCCGGCTCGACCTCACCCTCACCGCCGCGATCACCCTGCCGCTCGCCGTCGTCGGGACCTTCGCGGGGCTTGCCGCGGCGCACGATTCGCTGAATCTGATGTCGCTGGGAGGGCTCGCGGTCGCGATCGGGCTGGTGATCGACGATGCCGTGGTCGTCGTGGAGAACATCGCCCGCAAGGCGGCAGGGCGGGTGCGGGACACCGAAAGCGTCCTCGCCGCCACCGATGAGATTCTGGCGCCCGTGGCGAGTTCGACGCTGACGACCGTGGTGGTGTTCGCGCCGCTGGCGCTGCTCGAGGGAGTCGTCGGGCAGTTCTTCAAGTCCTTCTCGCTCTCGCTCGCCGTCGCGGTGCTGCTGTCGCTGGTCTACGCGGTGACGGTCATTCCGATCCTTGCCGCGCGGCAGCAGCCACACAGCGGCAAGGAGCCCGGCATCTCCCTTGTCCGTATCGAGGCCTGGTACACCCGCCTCGTGGAGCGCGTGCTCGGCCGCCGGATCCTCGCGCTCGGGATCGTGGGCGCGATGGTCGTACTGGCATTCCTCGCCTGGCGGATGATCGGCACCGGCTTCCTCCCGCAGATGGACGAGGGGGGCTTCATTCTCGACTACTGGACGGCGACCGGAACCTCGCTGGCCGAGACCGATCGGGAGATCGGTCAGATCGAGGCGGTGCTCAAGAGCGACCCGGCGGTCGAGGCCTTCACCCGACGCACCGGCGTCGAACTCGGTCTCTTCGCGACAGCGCCAAACCGTGGGGACATGACGGTGCTGCTGAAGCCGCGATCGAAACGGGGGGAATCGGTCTACGCGGTGATGAACCGGCTCCGCGACAGGCTGGACAGCAAGGTGCCTGCGGTGCGCGTGGAGTATCACCAGATCCTCGAGGACCTCCTCGGCGATCTCACCGGCGCCCCGGAGCCGGTGGAGCTCAAGCTCTTCCACCCCGACGGTGCCGTGGCAACCGCGGCCGCGAAGCAGGTGGCGACGGCCATCGAGGACGTTCCTGGCCTCGAGGATCTCTTCGATGGCGATGCCGGACAGCTCCCGGAGCTGAAGGTGATCCTCGACCCGGTGCGGCTCTCCCGCCTCGGGCTGACCGCGAGCGACGCCTCACAACAGGCGCGGGCCGCCCTCTTTGGCGCGGATGCCGGGGCGGTACGCGAGCCGGACCGCCTCGTGCCGATCCGGGTCCGGCTGCCGGACAGTGTGCGCTACTCGTCCTCAGTCGTCGGCCGGGTGCCAATCGTCGGCCCCAATGGCGTGGCGCCGCTCGGAAGCCTCGGCACCGTGCGCGATACCAGCGACGCCTCGGAGCTGCTGCGGGAGAATCTGCGACCGGTGGTCATGGTTACCGGCGCGATCGATCCGGAACGCACCAGCCTGGGCCAGGTGATGAGCCAGATCCGCCAGCGGCTCGGTAAGGTGGCGCTGCCACCCGGCGTTTCACTCGAGTATGGTGGCCAGTCGGTGGGCCAGCGGGACTCCTTCCGGCAGTTGCTCCTGGTCCTGGGGCTCGCGGCCGGCGCCGTGCTACTGGTGATGGTGGCGCAGTTTGGCAGCTTCCGCGGTCCGATCATGATCCTGCTCGCTGCCTCACTCGGCCTCGCCGGCGCGCTCGGCGGCCTGGCCCTCACGGGCGTTCCGTTCAATGTCTCGAGCTTCATGGGATTGATTCTGCTGGTGGGGCTCGTCGTGAAGAACGGGATTATCCTGTTCGATGCGGCGCTCGGGATGCGCGCTTCGGGAATGACGCCGGATGCCGCGCTGGCTGAGGCTGGGCGGATCCGCCTCCGGCCGATCCTGATGACCACCCTCTGCACCCTGGCGGGGCTGCTGCCGCTGGCCTTTGGTCTCGGGTCGGGGGCGGAACTGCAGCGGCCGCTCGCGATCGCGGTGATCGGCGGCCTCACGCTCTCCACCCTCGTTACGCTCGTGCTGCTGCCGGTTGGGCTGGCGGCCAGCGGGGCCCTGGGCCCGGTCAGCCCCTCGGATCGCGGAAGATGAAGTAGACCGCGCCCAGCAGGCAGACGCCGGCGTAGAGGTAATCGAGCTTGAACGGCTGCTTCATATAGTAGACGGCGAAAGGCACGAACACGCTGAGCGTGATCACCTCCTGCAGGATCTTGAGCTGGCCGAGCGACATCGATGTGTAGCCGATGCGGTTCCCCGGCACCTGCAGCAGGTATTCGAAGAGGGCGATGCCCCAGCTCAGCAGGGCCGCCACGTACCAGGGGCGGTCCGCCAGGTTGCGCAGGTGGGCGTACCAGGCGAAGGTCATGAAGACATTGGAGAGTATCAGCAG
>DAINRP010000337.1:0-2767 GCA_036741755.1 Gemmatimonadales bacterium | reverse complement strand
TAGAAGATGTTGTCCCGGATATGCACGTGCTGCACGTCCTGGGTCACGATCGTGGCATTGAAGACCTCGATCGCCCGTGGCCGGCCGGTGGCGGCGGGCGCGACGTAGATGCTGTTGTTGTAGATCTCGGCGCCGATGGTGCGACCCCAGATGACGACCGCCGCGGCCGAATTCTTCCGGCCGTCGTTCTGGCTCACGTTGTAGCGCACCGTGTTGCCCGAGTGATTGGTGTTGCTGGGCGCATGCGCAAGCAGGAAGCCGGGACCGTCGTTGCCGTGGGAGTAGTTGTACTGCAGGGTGGAGTTGCGGGTGTTCTGATCCAGATCGAAACCGCCGCCATCCGCGGGCCCGTTGGTGCGATTGCCATACGACTCGTTGTGCTGGATCAGCACGCTGTCCGAGTCGTAGCTCCAGATGCCGACCGGGCCCTCCGGGGCGTTGCACAGCCAGCCATTGCCGTACGCGACCGAGCGCTCGATGACGCCACCGATCACCCCGCCCATGGTGATCCCGCTGCCGCTGTTCCCCGCGAGGCCGGCGACGCCGGAGTTGCTGTAGGCGCGGAGATGGCCGAAGTAGAAGTTCCGGTGGGTATACGGCACCTGGGCGTAGGTCGTTATGCCGGCCAGCGCGTTGCCGTGCACGGTGGCGTTCGTCACCCGGACGTCGGTGAACCCGGTTGTGCCGTTCCAGCTCCCGATCGCGATGCCGAACTGGCCGAAGCCGCCCGCGTCGACCCGGTCGATCCGGAGATAGGGCAGCTTCACACCGCCCGGAAGATCGGCGTAGACGCTGATGCCGTTCCCGGTGTTGGTGGCCGGTCCCGATCCCACCAGGTTGAGATTCCGGATCTCGAAACCCGAGGTGTTGTAGAGGGAGAGTGCCGTGCCAGTGCCGCCATCGAGGGTGGCACGCCCCGTCTGGTAGCTGCCGATGACGATCGGCGCGGCGGCGGTTCCCCTGTCAGCCGCGGTGAAGCTCAGGTTGCCGCGAAAGACCGCCCCGCCCCGGAACAGGATGCGGTCGCCGGCGCTGAAGGTCTTCGAGTTCACCTTGCTGATGGTCTTCCATGGCTTGGTGACCGAGGTGCCCGCATAGCTGTCGTTGCCGGTCGGGCTCACGTAGTAGGTGACTCCTGCTGTGCCGGTGACCGGCGCAGGCGAGAGGTCAGACGCGACACCGGTGATCTCACCGCAGGCGCTCGCGCCGAACAGCAGGGTGACTGCGATAGCGTAGCGGAGCGCTGAGGGAGCGCTGCTCATGGTTCCTCCATGACGAGGCTGCCGGTCAGGTGCCGGAGCAGGAGCCGAGCCCGGGCGGCCTGCCATTCGAGGTCGAGTTCGGCGGTCCGGGCGCCGAGGTATGCCTGACGCGCCGCCAGCCACGCCAGAATATATGCGCCCCGCTGTGGCGCGGCCTGCTCGGCGAGTGCGAGCGCCCGCGCCGCCCGCGCCAGCGCACCGCCTCGCAGCAGTTCCAGCTCGGTATCGGTGCGGGTCAGGGTCAGGAGCGCCTCGGAGACCAGCGCGGCGATATCGCGGTGCCGCACATCGAACCGCGCGTTGGCATCATCCCGCTCGGCCTTCGCGGCGCGGATCTCGTTGCTCAGCCGATGCCATGGCGGAATGTTCAATCCGAGGGCGATGCCGAGCCGCCACCTGTCGCCCACCGTGGCGGCGGGGCCCGCCTCGATCGTGGGCCAGCCGCGGGCCCGCGCGAGGCGGACTTCCTGGGTGGCACGCTCCGCTTCGTGCCGCAGGCGGGACGATTGCGGGTCGGTGGCGAGCGCACTGGCCAGCGCCGCCTCCGGCGCGATGAGCGGCGCGATGGCCGGCAGCTCGCCCTGGAAGTCGATTGGCGTGCCGGGATCCTGGCCCAGCGCCACGTTGAGGCGCGCCTGGGAGATGGTGTGCTGCAGCGCGGCGCCCATGCGCACCCGGCGCGCCTCGTCGAGACTGATCAGCGTCTGCAGCTCCGCGAGATCGGAGGCGTTGTCGGGGATCTTGCTCGTGACGACCGCGTCCACCGTGTGTTGCGCCAGGCTCTCCGACTCCATGGCGAGCGCGAGGGCCCTGCCGCTGCGCAGTCCGTCGGCGAATCGCTGAGCCGCCTCCAGCATTACCGCCCGCTGGTCGGCCTCCGCGTCCGCGGCGGTCACGGCGACGTCCTGAACGCCGACGCGCTTGAGGGCCGATCCCTCCCACGGCCAGCGCAGCGGCTGCAGCAGCTCCAATCGGCTCTCGGTCAGGCGGGCGGTCGCGATGTGGATGCTCGGCGTGGGATAGCCGCTGCGTTCCGCGGCGCGGGCCCGGGCCGCAACGACCCGAGCCGCTCCCGCCTTCCAGATCGGGTGCTCCTGGCGCACCCGGGTCAGCACATCGGCCAGGGAGAGCTGCAGCGTGTCGGTGGGGTTGCCCTGGGCGAGGGCTGCCGCCGGCCGCCCCGACAGCAGGGCCAGGATCGTGAGACCGGGAGCGACGACTCGTGAGGCAGGGTGCATGGGGCCCGGGAGGAGCGGTGAGCCTGGCCGGACGGCAGGGGGATACGCTCTGTCCGCCGTCCGACTCAGTTACCGCTTCAACTCAAACCACCGGTCGCCGATCGCGCCATCGCTCGGGGGGTGGAGGGGCGGGGGGGCGATTGGGCGATTGGGGCGCGGCGGCGTTCACACCCGCCGGAAGAGTTCGGCGAGCGGCAGAGTGAACGGCTCCCCCGCCCCGGCAGGCGACCACTCGAGGACCTCACGCTCGATACGGGGGAAGTGATC
>DAINRP010000336.1:0-2770 GCA_036741755.1 Gemmatimonadales bacterium | reverse complement strand
CCGGATTGTCCCGGACGGGCACGAGCTCCCACGCCGAGCGGGTGAGATCGCGCACTTCCCACTCGTGACCCTCCGGATCGATGAAACGACGATAACCCATGGATGGCCTCCGTGCGATAGTCGGTGGCTGGCGGATCACACCGCCGTGCCTGGTTCCCGCTCGATGCGGTAGCGGTCGGCTAGCGCCGCTGTCAACCGTTCAGGTGCTCTCATAGCCCCGTCGCTTCCACGACCCAGATGTCGCTCTGCGCCTCCTGCAGCGCGACGAACAGCCGGTTCCGGCCAAGCGTCCAGTAGGGGCCGATCGGCGGGTGGGCCGGATCGTCAAAGCGGAGGACCAGCTCTGGTTTGCCGCCGGCGGGAAAGGGGATCGCCCAGATGCCGGGGGTGCGGCTGGCATCGTAACCGGCGAAGAGCACTTCGCGGCCATCGCTGGAGAAGGCGGGAAAGGCGGCCGTCGGTGTTGTCGGGTCGAGTGTATCCACCAGGGCGCGGGGCGCTCCGGAATCGGTGGGGACGGCGAAGAGCCAACCCCCGACCGGACCCGATCCGAAGACGATCCAGCGCCCGTCCGGCGAGAACTTGGGTGAAATGCCAAAATCGGCCCGCTGCACCGGCGAGCCGAAGCTTCCGTCGCCTTTCCGCCGGTGTATCCGGATGGCGCCCCGGCCGTTGATCAGTCCGTAGGCAATCGCCGAACCGTCGGGCGACCAGGAGGGGAGGATCTCCTGATCGGCACTCGAGGTGAGCTGGATCAACGGGCCACCATCGAGCGGTAGCTGGTATATGTCCCGGCTTCCAGTCCGCGCCGAATGAAACAGGATCGTGCGCCCGTCGGGCGCTGGCACCGGCGAGAAATCCTGGAATTCATCGGTCGCCAGCCGCTCCGCCTCGCCCCCGGTCGATGGAATGCGATAGAGCTGGGAGTTGCCACTCAGATCGCTGGCGTAGTAGAAAGTGCGCTCGTCCGGGGATAACGTCAGATTCTCCACCGACTGATTGCCCCGGGTCACCTGGGTCGCACCGGCGAGGCCAAACGGCCGTCGACTCATGGGAACCGACCAGGCATTGGCGACCCGCTGATAGACGTTGTACGCCAGCCGCCGTCCATCGGCCGAGAGCGAGATGCTCTGGGCGCCGAGCCCGACAGTGAGCCGCTCGATCGGTCCCCGGGCGCCGGCGGGGATCCGGTAGATGTCGCTGGGCCCATTACGGTTGGAGACGAAGTAGAGCCACCTCCCATCGGGTGACCAGGCGGGCGAATCGTTGCGCGCCACGCTGTCGGTCACGGTGGTCACCGCTCCACTCCGGGTGTCCACCAGCGCCACCCAGCTCGGCGCCAGGTTGCCGAACAGCGGCCCGACCATTGTCAGGTAGGCGTTCCCCCCGGCGCAGGCGAGCCGGGTGCTGTCCGGCGACCAGCGGCAGCCGGTCACGCTGTAGCTGGTAGCCAGCACCCGCGCCGTCGCACCGTTCGGCTTGAGATAGATCGAGTCGCCCACGACGTAGGCGATGGTCTTGCCATCGGGGGACCAGGCCGCCGACACGATGCCCGCGGTAGCCGGCGCTTCTTGACGGGAGGCCCCACCCGATGCGGGCACAGAGAAGAGCCCGCGCTGCGTGGCAAAGAGGATGCGGCTGCCATCGGGCGACCAGCTCGGTGCCACTTCGATCGCGGTGGAATCTTCGGTGAGGAGCGTGGCACGACCCCCGCTCACCTGCCGGAGATAGAGGCGAGTGCGCAGGCTGCTGCCCGCGGCGTAAGCCAGGAAGCGTCCGTCGGGGGAGAGGGCGGGGTGAATCTCGAGCGTATTCTCGTAGGTGACCTTGGTCGCGAGACCCAGCTCCGGTCGGCTCGCCCGATGGGCGACGAGCCAGCCACCCACTGCTCCCAGAGCGAGGAGTGCGCCGCCGATGGCGCCCAGCTGCCACGACGGGACGATGCCACGACCTGACGCCTGAGGAGTTCGGCGCCGCGAGGTCGGGTAGGTACTCCTGCCGTTCAGGGCATCGGCGAACTCGGCCGCCGTCGCAAAGCGATCGGCCGGCAGCTTCTCGAGCGCGGTGAGCACCGCGTCTTCGACGGCCGGGAGAATCGACCTGCGCTGTCTGCTGAGCGAGGCCGGCTCCGCCGTCATCACCTTGGCGACGATCGCCTGGGCGGTGGGACCGTTGAAGGGCGGCTCACCGACCAGCATCTCGTAGCAGACGCAGCCGAGGGCATAGACGTCGGAGCGGGCGGTGATCTCCCGCTCGCCCATCGCCTGTTCGGGCGACATGTAGTGCGGCGTGCCGAGACTCATGCCGGTCTCGGTCATCCGGGTCACTCCCGCCTGACTGACGGCGAGGGCGATGCCGAAATCGGCGACCAGCGCCGAGCCGTCGTGGAGCAGGATGTTCTCCGGCTTGATGTCGCGGTGGACCACGCCGTGGCGGTGGGCGTAGTCGAGGGCGCCGGCCACTTCGGTGGCGATGCGGACCGCGTCGGCGACCGGGAGCTGTTTCTCCCGAGTGAGCAGGTCACGCAGCGATTCCCCCTCCACGAAGGGCATTACGTAATACGCAGTGCCGCTCGCCTCGTCGCAATCGATCAGCCCCAGGATGTGCGGATGCTGCAGGGCGGCGATCGTCTGGATCTCACGCACGAAACGCTCGGCGCCGATCACCGCTGCCAGCTCCGGCCGCAGCACCTTGATCGCCACCTTGCGATCGTGCTTGAGGTCCTGGGCGAGGTACACCGTCGCCATGCCGCCCTCACCGAGCTTGCGCT
>DAINRP010000335.1:0-2779 GCA_036741755.1 Gemmatimonadales bacterium | reverse complement strand
CCATTCCTGCGCCACGCGGGTGCGATCGTCGGGATGAATTGCGCGGAGCCAGCCCATGCCTCTCGCGTCGGTCTCGCTGACGCCGGTCAACTCGCTCCAGCGCGAGTTCACCGCGGTGCACCAGCCGCGGCTGTCGCACTCGAAGATGGCGGCGGGGAGATCGGCCATCAGCGAACGCCAGCCCGCCTCATCCTGCTGCAGGCCGTCCCTCGCCGCTCCGAGCCGCTGGGCATGTTGCCGCAGCGCAAACTGGGCGCTCACCTGCCGGGCGAGCCGGACAAGCGCGCTTCGTTGACCCTCGTTCAACTCCCGCGGGCGCGTATCGAGCACACAGAGGGTACCGATCGCGAGCCCTTCGGCGGCGTGGACGGGCACTCCGGCGTAGAAGCGGATATGCGGGGGGCCGATCACCAGCGGCTTGTCCGCGAATCGCTCATCCTGCCGCGTGTCCGGCACTACCAGCAGGTTATCGCCGAGGATCGTATGGGCGCAGAAGCCGCCGGCGCGGGAGATCTCGCAGAGGTTCGTCCCCACGCGGGCCTTGAACCATTGTCGATCCTGGTCAATCAGGCTGACCAGCGCGGTGGGCATCTCGCAGATCTGGGCGGCGAGGTGAACGAGATCCTCGAAGGCCTGCTCTGGCTGGGTATCGAGGATACCCAGCCGCCGAAGCGCCTCGAGGCGCGCGGGCTCATTGGACGGCAATCGGTCTGGTATCACGGCGACGGGTTCCGGCGGTGAGCGGTCATCCCTCGGTCATCGGCAGCCACGGTCATTCCCTCAAGTGCTTGGGCGATGCCAGTTTGGGCGCCTCGCCGCTCCATGGGCCTGATGGTCAGGTCGAGCACGGGTGGCTCCTGGGAAGGGATGATCCGGGACGCGCCGGTGTCCTGAGGGACCGGCGCGCTTCCTTATATTCGGTTGCCAGCGGGGCCGGCTTGAGCCGAATTGACCCGGTCCCGGACGAGCGGTCCCGGTTCCAACCATCCCCGGCCGTCACGGTGTCCAACCCGCTGCATGACCGCCACTTCAGCCCGGACCGAAGCCCTGCGCACCTTCGACGCTGTCGCCGCTGACACCGACGCTGTGGACGCCGCGCTCGCGGCCAGCGGGGACGCGCACGCCTTCGAGCGGCTGTATCGGAGGCATGTCAACCGGATCAGCACGCTGGTCCGGCGGATGATGGGTGCGGACGTCGACGAGATTACCCAGGAGGTGCTCGTCCGGGCGTGGCAGAAGCTGCACACCTTTCGCGGCGAATCGGCGTTCGGAACCTGGCTGCATCGCATGGCAGTGAACGTGGTACTCAATCGCCGATCGGAGCGGGGGCGGTGGCGGAAGCGGTTCGTCGAGGAGCCGGAGGGGGGAATCGAGTATCCGGACCGGCCGATCTCACCTGCGCATGGGGTGGATTTCGAGGGCGCGATCGCCGCGCTTCCGCCCGGAGCTCGCAGGGTGTTCGTGCTGCACGACGTCGAAGGGTACCGGCACGAGGAGATCGCCGGGCTGCTCGGCATCACGGCCGGCACCTCCAAGTCTCAGTTGCACTACGCCCGCATGGCACTCAGAAAGACGCTGGGGTGATTGCATGATGCATCCAGCCGGGGAACGGCTCTCGGATCTGCTTGATGACGCGCTTCCCGATGACGAGCGGGAAGTCCTGCAGGCCCACCTGAAGGGCTGTGCGGAGTGCGCGGCGCTGCTCGAGGAACTGCGGCGGGTGGTGGGCCGTGCGCGTGCCCTGGAAGACCGGCCTCCCCGCCACGATCTGTGGCCCGGTGTCGCGGCCGCGATCGGGGCGTCGCCGCCGGTCCGCCGCCGGTTCGCCTTCTCGATGCCGCAGCTTCTGGCGGCGGGAATCGCGCTGATGGTGCTGTCAGGTGGCACAGTCGCCCTGATACTTCGGGCGCGAGCGCCCCATCCGGCCGCTGCGGCCGTGGCGAGCAGCGCTGCGCTGGCCTCAGGGCAAGTTCCCACGGCCGCCACGACGCACGCGGAACATGGTTATGACGCTGCGGTCCGCGAGCTGGCGGACGAACTCGCCGCCGGGCATGGCCGCCTGGACAGCACCACGGTGCGGGTGGTCCAGCAGAAGCTGCAGCTGATCGATCGCGCCATCGCCGAGGCCGAGCGGGCCCTCGCCGCCGACCCCGGCAACTCGTATCTCCACGGGCATCTCACCCAGACACGGATGCGGAAGCTCGAGCTGCTGCGGCGTGCGGCACGACTCGCCCGCAGTTGATCTGAGCCGGAAAGGACTGTCATGTTGCTGCTGATGGCTTCACTCGCGGCGCTGCTGCCGCAGAGCACTGATACCACCGTTACCGTCCGTCCCGGTTCCCGGCTGGAGCTGTCGAGCCAGGAAGGGGACATTACCGTCGCCACCTGGAGCCGGAACGCCATCCGGATCGAGGCGGACAACGATGACGACACACGGATCGATGTCGACCAGAGTGGTGGGATCGTGAGCCTGCGCGCCCACCATCGCTACGGCCCCTCCGAGGTGACCTGGAAGCTCACGGTCCCCACCGACATGGCGCTGGAACTGTCGAGCCAGAGCGGTGACATCACCGTCGATGGCACCCGGGGAGAGGTGAACGCCTCCACGGTCGAGGGGAAGGTCACGGTGCGGGGCGGAACCGGGTTCGTGACGCTGCAGTCGGTGGAGGGGGACCTCGATCTGCACGACGCGAGTGGCCGGATCTCGCTGACCACGGTGGACGGTTCGGTCAAAGCGGGGGGTGTGCGGGGCGATCTCAAGGCCTCCGCCGTCGACGGG
>DAINRP010000334.1:1703-2818 GCA_036741755.1 Gemmatimonadales bacterium | reverse complement strand
CCACCTTGGCGTTCTGCTGGGTGCCATCCTCCTCGATCGCCTCCAGCACCGCGAGGCCTGCAGCCATGCTGACGGGGTTGCCGCCGAAGGTGTTGAAATGAATCCGCTGGGTGAGCGTCTCGGCGATTTCACGCCGGGTGGTGACCGCCGCGAGTGGTGCCCCGTTCCCGATGCCCTTCGCCATGGTCACGATGTCGGGGACCACTCCGTAGTTCTGAAAGCCCCAGAAGTGCTCCCCCGTCCGCCCGAAGCCGGTCTGCACTTCATCGGCGATGCAGAGGCCGCCGTGGGCCCGCGTCACCGCGTAGGCCTCGCGCAGGTAGTTCGGCGCGCCGTGGGTCACCCCGCCCACGCCCTGCATCGGCTCGGCGATGAACGCCGCGATCTGGCCAGGCGTCGAATAGCGGATCAGCTGGTGGATATCCGCGGCGCTCTTGGTCGCGATCTCCTCCGGTGTCCCGCTGTACGGGCTCCGGTACGGATCGGGCGAGACGGCGTGGTGGATACCGCTGTTCACCTGCTGCGGGTACTTCCAGGTGTGATGGCTGGTCGCCGCCATGGTCGTCGGCGAGCCGCCGTGATAGCTGTTGCGGACCGCGATGACGTCCTGGTTCCCCGTGTAGGCCCGCGCCATCATCATGGCGAGATCGTTGGCCTCGCTGCCGCTATTGACGAAGTAGGTCACGTCGAGTCCCGCCGGCATCTTCGACGCGAGCTTCGCGGCCATCCGGGCGAAGTTGGGGTGCAGGTAGATCGTGGTGGTGTGCGCCAGCACCGCAAGCTGGTCCTGCATCGCGCGAGTGACCTTCGGGTGGCAGTGGCCCACCGAGACGGTGACGATGCCCGCGAACAGGTCGAGATAGCGCCGGCCCGTCTCATCGTAGAGGTACTGCATGTGGCCCTCGACGATCATCAGCGGCTCGCGATAGAGCGTGAAGATCGCCGGGTTGGCGTACTGCTTCCGGAGCGACAGCACCTCGTCCTTGGGAAGACCCGTGTAGGGTCTGGGGCGGTGCTCGGTCGCTGGCATGGCGGGGCGGGCAGGGGCCGTGGCCGTCATGATGTCTGTCCTTTCCTATGCTGCCGGGGGGACCTCCAGGGATGGCCCCCACTAC
>DAINRP010000334.1:0-1603 GCA_036741755.1 Gemmatimonadales bacterium | reverse complement strand
GATGTCTGTCCTTTCCTATGCTGCCGGGGGGACCTCCAGGGATGGCCCCCACTACCGGTCACGGATGGGATCCCCGCCCATCGTGCGGGCGACCACGGAGGGTCGCCCCTACTGCGCTGTGCTATTTCGACATCCAGTTGGTCCCGGCTTCCCGGTTCCACTTGGTGGTGATCTTCTTCGTCTTGGTCCAGAACTCGATGCTGCTCTTGCCGGTGATATCGCCCACGCCGAAGCGCGAGTCGTTCCATCCGCCAAAGCCGAACGGCTCCCGCGGCACCGGCACTCCGACGTTGATGCCGACCATGCCGGCGCTCGCCCGGTCCATCGCCGCGCGCGCCGTGCCCCCGCTCTCGGTGAAGATCGAGGCGGCGTTGCCATAGGGGGAGGCGTTCTCCACGGCGATCGCCTCATCGAGCGAACCGGTCCGCACGATCACCAGCACCGGGCCGAAGACCTCTTCCTGCGCGATCTTCATTTCCGGCGTGACCTGGTCGATCACCGTCGCCCCCACGTACCAGCCGCCTTCCTTGCCCTTCACCACCGCGCCGCGGCCGTCCACCAGCACCCGGGCACCGCCCTTCTCCGCCTCGGTGATGTAGCCCTCGATCCGCTCCTTCGCCACCCTGGTGATCACCGGGCCGACATCCTTGCCGGTGACGATGCCGCGCGCCTGCTCCGCCAGCCGGTTCACGATGTGGTCGGTCTTGGAGACCGCGACCATGACCGACGCCGCCATGCAGCGCTGCCCGGTGCACCCAGCCATCGCGGCCAGCACGCCGCCGGCGGCCATCTCCGGATCGGCGTCCGGCATCACGATGATGTGGTTCTTGGCGCCGCCCAGACAGAGCGCCCGCTTCAGGTTGCCGGTGGAGCGACGGTAGACCGACTGCGCCACCTTCGTCGAGCCGACGAAGGTGACCGCCTGGACCTTCGGGTGGTCGCACAGTGCCTCGGCGACCTCCCGGTCGCCGTGGACGATGTTGAACACGCCATCCGGCAGCCCCGCCTCCTTGAGCAGCTCGGCGATCCGGGCCGCGGAGAGCGGCACCAGCTCCGAGGGCTTCATGATGAAGGCGTTGCCCAGGGCGATCGCATTGGGGATCGTCCAGTGCGGCACCATCGAGGGGAAGTTGAAGGGGTTGATCGCGGCGACCACACCCAGCGGCGAGCGTTCCACCCGGCACTCGACGCCGCGGGAGACCTCGAGGACCTCACCGGCGATGAGCTGTGGCAGCGAGCAGGCGAACTCGGTCAGCTCGATCGCCTTGAGGATCTCCGCCTCCGCCTCGCCCGCGACCTTGCCATGCTCCTCGGTGATGAGCTGGCCCAGCTCCTTGAGGTGCTTCTCGAGCAGCGCCTTGTAGCGGAAGAAGACCTGTACCCGTTCCTTCACCGGCGTCTGGGACCACGAGGAATACGCCTTCGCGGCCGCGGCCACCGCCTGATCGACGACCCCGGCATCACCGAGCGGCACCCGGGAGATGGTCGAACCGTCGGCGGGGTTGTGCACGTCGAGGAATCGGGGGCCGCCGTCCACGAAACGGCCGCCGATGTAGTGCCGGGCATCGGGGTACTTCACGGGTGTGCCTTCACTGCTGAGGTT
>DAINRP010000333.1:0-2820 GCA_036741755.1 Gemmatimonadales bacterium | reverse complement strand
AGCAGGTTCACCTCCGGCGGCAGCTTGTACGCCGGGTGGCCCCAGTAGCCGTTGGTGAAGATGCCGAGCTGGCCGCCTGACACGAACTTCTTGACCCGGTTCTGCACTTCGGCGAAGTAGGTGGCGGAGTTGTTCGGCCACGGGGAGATGGACTTCGCGATGCGCGCGGTGCCCTCGGGGTTCGCGCTGAGCGCGCTCACCACGTCCACCCAGTCGAGCGCGTGCAGGTGGTAGAAGTGGATCACGTGATCCTGGATGAACTGCATCCCGTGGATCAGGTTGCGGATGATGTTGGCATTGGGCGGGATCTTGATGCCGAGCGCGTCCTCGACCGCCCGGCAGGAGGCGACGGCGTGCACCACGGTGCAGACGCCGCAGATCCGCTGGGTGAAGGCCCAGGCGTCCCGCGGGTCGCGCCCTTCCATGATGATCTCGATGCCCCGGAACTGGGTGGAACTCGCCCACGAGTCGGTGATCTTCCCGTTCTCCGCCTGCACTTCGATCCGGAGGTGCCCCTCGATCCGCGTGATGGGATCGACGACGACTTTGGTCGCGGCCATGGTATTCCCTTTCCCTTACGCTTTCGGGGTTCCGGTGCCGGTGCCGCCGGCGGGCGGTTGAACGACCGGCAGTTGGCGCTTGCGTTCCCGCATCTGGTGGACACCGGTCGCGGCGGCATGGGCCAGCACGCCCGCCGTCGCACCGACGGCCAGCGCGGCGCCGAGCATGTCGACCCGCTGCTCGATGCCGAAGCCGCCGACGTCGGGGAGCCGGTCGTAGAACGGCGTCATGGTGTCCCAGAAGTGCGGCTCGGTGCAGCCGAGGCAGGGGTGGCCCGCGCCGATCGGCCAGGAGGTCTCGCCGTTCCACTGGAAGATCGGGCAGGGGGAGAAGGTCGCCGGGCCCTTGCAGCCGACGTGGTAGAGGCACCACGCCTTCCGCGCCGCCTCGTCGTCGAACACCTCGACGAACTGGCCGGCGTCGAAATTGGCCCGGCGCGGGCACTGGTCGTGGATCCGGGCGCCGTAGGCGAACATCGGGCGGCCTTCGGGATCGAGGTCGGGGAGCCGCCCGAAGGTCAGGAAGTGGACCACCGTTCCTGTGACCACATCGGCGATCGGCGGGCAGCCGGCGATGTTGACGACCGGCTTGTCCTTGATGATCTCGGAGACGCCCACTGCGCCGGTGGGGTTCGGCCGCGCGGCCTGGACGCTGCCCCAGTGGGCGCAGGCACCGATGGCCACCACTGCGGCTGCGTCCTTCGCTGCCTCTTCCAGGATGGTCTGCGCCGTCCGGCCGCCGACGGTGCAGTAGATGCCGTTCTCTTTGGTGGGCACCGATCCGGTGACGAGCAGGACATACTTGCCGGCGTTGGCCTTCATCGAATCCTGCTTGGCCTTCTCCACCGCCTCGCCCGCACCCGCCATGAGCGTGTGCTGGTAGTCGAGCGAGATCAGGTCGAGCACCAGGTCCCCGATGCTGGGGTCGCCCGTGCGCAGCACGCTTTCCACGCAGCCGGTGCATTCCTGCAACTGCAGCCAGATGACCGGCGGGCGCTGCGGCGCGAGCAGGGCGCGCATCATCTTGGGGGCGGCGGACTTGCCGATGCCGAGCACGACGCAGAGACTGCCGCAGTACTCGAGGAAGTCACGGCGGGAGACGCCGCGGTGCGCGAGCTCTTCGTCGAGGCGCTCGCTACTCAGCCAGCGGGGAGCGGTGGGAAGGGACATCGTGAATGCCTCCGGTCCGGCGGGATGCGGAACCAGTGACCCTGATAGGCGAGCGGGGCGGCCGACGGTGTGACGGGGGTCGTCCCAGCGCCTGACCCGGGCCGGGAATTGCCAACAACCTTGTCCCCAACCCATGAAGTGAAGCTGAAGACTCGGTGAATCGCGGTGCCAGGATCGGGGTTGGTCTCCAACCTCCGTGGCGAAGCAGCGGTTGCGCTGGCAGCAACCTTTCCAACCCACGCACCGGACCGGAGCGACAGAGCGGATGGTGTGGGGTGGCACCGCCCGAGGCCGCCTCGTAGGTTCCCGGCCATTCGCTGAACCGCTGACACGCCCATGCCCCCGGTGCGCGGAGGTCTACTCCATACCCGGATCGCCCGTGATCGCCAGCCGGATCTCTCGCGTGAGTGCCGTGGTGTTCGCACTCAGCGGCTTGGCCCTGCTCTTCGCTCCCGATATCATCTTGCCGCATCTCGTCCTCGGCTACCTGCCGTCCGGCCTCTGGCTTGCCCAGCTCCTGGCCGCCGCCTGCAGTTCAACTTCGTCTGCGCCCGGCCGGGAGGAGTTGGAGGCGGTCATGTGGTCGCGGCACCCCAAGCCGCGGCCTATTCCTGACAAATGGGATTGATCCTTCTATTCTACATCCCATGGCACGCTCCCTTCTCGACTACCACGTCCTCAACGCGATCATCAATGATTGCGATCTGTACGAGGACATGATGCGCTATCTCAACGAGTCGGAGTTCAGCTGGCACGCCGAGTATGGCCGCACCCTGCAGCCGGTCGAGGTGCAGGTGGCGCTGCTCCGCCTGGTCCAGGATGGACTGGTCGAAGTGAGCCTCATCGATCCGGTGGAGAATGACTTCGTGGACTGTGGGGAGCGGGTCTGGCCGGCCGACAAGCAGCTGTCCGAGATGTTCTTCGACCTGACCGGCCGGGGCCGGGTGCTCTATCTCAACTGGGACGTGTGAGGGACGGCCCGAGCGGCCCATCTACGCTCCCACCGCGCCCGTCACTGGCGCCCGAGATGGTGGGACATGTATCGCATTGAGGGGCTGTGGCGCTACCCGGTCAAGTCACTGGCCCGCGA
>DAINRP010000332.1:0-2833 GCA_036741755.1 Gemmatimonadales bacterium | reverse complement strand
AGAGTGGAGGCGGAGGGAATCGAACCCTCGTCCGAGTGAGCTTCCAGAACCACCCCTACGTGCGTAGGCGCATCTCTTTGCGTCGACCCGGACCGGCGCTGCGCCAGCCTTCCCGGGCTCTATCCCCTGTGTTCTCGTGGTCGCCGTCGGAGCGGCGGCGCCCACCAGCCCGGCTTTGCGAACCGATGTCAGCGCCCCGGACAGGCTCTGCGCATCGGTGGAGCGTTAAGCGAGCGTTAGCTCAGCTTACGCAGCCATTGCCAGTTCAGAGTTGGCAGTTGAATCAGTCCAGACAGTTTTACCAGGAACCTGGACCTGGGCACGCAGTGTTTCCTTCATCAAACCCGTCGAAGCCAGTCGCCCCCGATAGGTGCTCCAATATAACAGGGCGGGCCGCCCCCCGGGGCGGCCCGCGCGTTCCCTATTGGGAATGGCGACCCTCGCGATCGCCCTCCCTACCCCACCAGCGGTCGCGCCGTCTCAACCCGGTTCCGGCCCGACCGCTTGGCCTCCATCAGCGCGGCATCGGCCTGGGCCGGCAGGTTTTCGAGGCTCCGGGTGGTGTCCGGCATCGCCGCAACCCCGAAACTCGCGCTGAGCGGCCAGCTGCGCCCCTGCCAGTCCCAAGTGGTCGTGCCAAGCTTGATCCGGATCCGATCCGCCGCCTTGGCCCCGTAGTGGAGGTTTGCGCCCGGGAGCCAGATGGCGAATTCCTCGCCGCCGATCCGCGCGGCGGTGTCACCTCCGCGAATCATGTCGTGGACCAGCCGGGCGAAATGGACCAGCGCCGCGTCCCCGGCGTGATGCCCCATGGTGTCGTTCAGCAGCTTGAACTTGTCAAAATCGGCGTAGATCAGGGTGCCCTGGGAGACCCCGACCCTGTGCATCGCCTCATCCAGCCCGCGACGGTTCTTGAGGCCGGTGAGCGGATCGGTGATGGCGGCGTTCCCCTTCTCCTCCAGCAGGCGCGAGCGCGCCATCCGCGGCCCCGCGTTACGCAACGTCTCCTGCACCTCGGCGATCACCGGTCCGATCGGGTCGCCATCGTCGTCGGTCCAGAACGCCACCGCCCCCACGGTCTCCTCGCGCTCCCGGATCGGCAGGATGATCGCGGGGGTGAAGTGCGTCCGCCGGTCGTGCACGATACCGCCGAGTGGGTCGGCGATACTGGTGAGCGAGGCGACTTCGCCGGTCGCGACCTGGTGCAGCGGACTGCCCGGCTGGGCAAAGAGGTCCAGCAGGCGGCGGTCGGCACGTCCCGAAGTACCAACCACCTTCACCTGCCCCTGCATCTCGACGGCGACGATGACTTCGGCGTCCAGAATGCGCTCCATCTGGTATGCCAGCCGCAGCCCGATGCTCCCGAGGGACTCGTAGGCGCTGCCCTCCCCCTCCGCCAGCGCGCGGTCCAGCATCGGCTTCCGTCCGAGTCCGTCCAGCAGGGCCACGAGGTCGTTACCCGCCTCCCGCAGCGTATCGGCCGGCGCGTCGGCGCGGAACAGCAGCCCCGCGATCACTCCGCCCGCCGAGGCGTAGAGTAGCGAGCCGACCTCGAGCCGCTCCGCGCCCGAGGCGGACTGCTGGCGGAGCGCGCCGAGCCGCTCCTCGACCGACGCGAGCACACCGGACGACAGCGCGCCGCCCGGTGTGATGCGGTGCCACCGCGGCACGTCGTGCCCCTCATGCGCGGGGGCCGACACCCAGACCCCGAGGGCGCCGCGGGCGACGGCCAGCCAGCCGAGCGCCGGGTCGGGAAGGAGCACAGGATCGACGCCCAGACCGATGGGATGCCCGGCGGAGCTGCGCTTCCAAAGAAGGCCTCCCACCGCCCCGGCCACGACGCCTCCGAACAGCCAGCCAATGGCGCTCATCACATCCACCCCCTCCGACGGAACCAGCTCCAGATCGCGGCGCTCACCGCGATCATGACGACCCACACGAACGGGTAGCCCAGCGGGTGACTGATCTCGGGCATGCGCTCGAAGTTCATCCCGTACACGCCGACGATGAACGTGAGCGGCAGAAAGAAGGCGGAGAAGATCGTCAGGATCTGCACCACCTCGTTGGTCCGGTGCGCCGCGAGCGCCAGCTGCATGTTCAGCAGGTTGGTCACATCCTCGAGCAGCTCGTCGGCATAGAAGTGCATGCTTTCGGCGTTCTCGCGCAGGTCCTGCATCAGCGGCCCGGTGCGATCGCCCGCGCCCGGCAGGCGGGTGGCGATGCTCAGCGTGCGCCACAGGAGCCGCTTCGCCAGGGTCACCCGCCGCTTGATGAGGTACATGTCGCGCAGCAGCACGGTGACATCATGGTCACTCAGCAATTGCGCTTCGAAGGCGTCCAGCCTGGCCTCCGCATCTACGAGCGGCACCTCGTAACTGAGGACCACCGCGTTGGTGAGGTCGACCAGCAGCTCGGACAGATACCGCGGCACGTCTTCGGCCAGCACCGTTCGCTGCTGCCACTGGTGCATCACCGCACTGAGATATGGCTGCTCCTTGCGGTGGATGGTGATCAGGAAATCGGCACCCCAGAAGATGGCCACCTTCCGGGTAAAGGCCTGCACGGTTTCCGCGCTCGCGTCCGCCCGTTCGTCCGCCGCCCGCAGAATCATGAAGCTGGTGCCATCGAACCGCTCGAACTTGGGCAGGTGCTCCGGGTCAAGGCAGTCCTGCACCGCCGTTGCCGTGAGACCATACTCGCGGGCCACCGCCTCCAGATCGTCCCGGCTCGGCTCCACAAGGTCGAGCCAGCGAAAGGCGGGCGCCGCAGATGCATACACGGTGCGCAGCACCTAACGGACGCTCCCTTCCGCCGCCGCAGGACGCGGGTCCCG
>DAINRP010000331.1:0-2838 GCA_036741755.1 Gemmatimonadales bacterium | reverse complement strand
ACATCGACGAGGGTAACCGTGTCGCCATCAGCCAGGTGATGATCGACGGCAACGAGCACTTCGCGGACAAGGCGCTGGTCAAGCGGATGGGGACCCGGCCCGAGGGGTTCTTCTGGTGGCAGCAGGGACGCTACGACGATGACAAGCTGCAGCAGGACATCCGTGAGAAGCTCCCCGCGTGGTACGGCAGCAAGGGGTATGTCGACTTCCAGGTGACGAGGGACTCGATCGCCGTCGATTCCGTCAACGGCAAGGCGACCCTCCACCTCGACGTCGAAGAGGGCCAGATCTACCGGATCGGGACCTTCCAGATCGTCGGCAACCGCCGGTTCAGCACCGAGGACCTGATGGCGCTCTACCCCTTCGGGCTGGACGGGGGGAGCGGGCTGCCATTCAACGCGACCGAATGGAGTACCGCGACCGAGGCGGTGTCGACACTCTACAGCAACAACGGATACATCTACGCCCAGATCACCCCGGACGAGACCCGGAGGGTCAGTCCCGATGGCAAGCCGCTGATCGACCTCCGCTGGACGATCCGCGAGGGGCAGCCGGCGACGATCAACAAGATCAACATCGTCGGCAACGACGTGACCCACGAGCGCGTGATCCGGGAAGCGATTGTCCTGGTGCCGGGGGAACTGTTCAATCGCGACCGGCTGATCCAGAGCTACCGGAACATCGCCAACC
The DNA here is from genome assembly GCA_036741755.1 of Gemmatimonadales bacterium. GTDB lineage: Bacteria > Gemmatimonadota > Gemmatimonadetes > Gemmatimonadales > GWC2-71-9 > JADJOM01. Next base: position 2,148 of record DAINRP010000331.1, on the reverse strand, counting down.
TGGGATTCTTCCAGCAGCAGATGGCTCCGCCTGACGTCAAGCCCACCGAGAACGGCGTCGACGTGGACATCACCTTCCGGGTCGAAGAGCGCCGCACCGGCAACATCAATTTCGGCGCGTCGCTGGGCCAAGGCACCGGCCTGGGTGGTTTTCTCGGGCTCGAGGAGCCGAACCTGTTCGGCCGGGGCAAGCGCGGCAAGCTGATGTGGCAGTTCGGCAAGAATATCAATGACTTCACGCTCAGCTATACCGACCCCGCGATCCAGGAATCCCGGGTCTCCGGCACGGTCTCGCTGTTCAACTCCCGCCAGCGTTTCACCGTCGGCGATCTCGGTCGCCGCCGACAGGTGGGTGGCAACGTGCAGCTGGGATTCCCGCTGTTCGGTTCCCGCTATACCCGGCTCTTCACCTCCTACGGGCTGCAGCAGATCAAGTTCACCGAAGGTTCGGTGGACCTGCGCGCACGGTTCCGCTGCTCCAACTGTACCCGCTCCACGCTGGGTGGCAGCGTCGTTCGCGACACCCGGTTCGGCCTGCCCTTCGCCACCGGTGGCGCCCTCACGAACGTCTCCCTCGAGTTCAACGGTGGGGTACTCGGCGGCACCGGGAACTACCGCAAGATCGATTTCGAGGGCCGCTACTACGCGCCGCTCGGTTCCACCGGGGGCAACGCGCAGCTCGGCAGCGGGGTCCAGTTTGTCCTCGGGCTCACCGCCAAGAGCGGATTCATTTTCGGCAACGCCGGTCCCTTCTTCACCGAGCTTTATTCACTCGGCGGTACCCAGTTCGGCATTCCGCTGCGCGGCTACGACGAGTTCTCAATCACGCCGAGCGGTTACGACCCCAGCGCTGGCGGCAGTTCCGCCGCCGGTGTGGGCGCCTTCGGCAAGTCGTACGCGGCGTTCACGGTGGAAGCCGGTGCCCGGGTCAGCCAGTCCCTCTATTTCAGCACCTTTATCGACGCCGGCAACGTGTATCGCAGCGCCCGGCAGTACGATCCCAGCCGGCTGTTCCGCGGCGCCGGTGTCGGCGTGGCGGTCCTGTCCCCCCTCGGTCCCATCGGCATCGACCTCGGCTACGGGTTCGACCGGGTGAAGGTGGATGGCACCCCGAACCCGGGCTGGAAGCTCCATTTCAAGCTCGGCCAGTTCTTCTAGGCCGCAGCCTCACATTCAGCAGGGAGTCTCTGATGGTCCGTCGCGTGTTCGGCTTTTCACTGGCGCTGGCGCTCGCCCTTGTCAGCGCTCCCCGGGCGGCGAGCGCCCAGGGCGGGGCCCAGAAGATCGGGTACATCAATGCCCGGGCGGTGCTGCTCGCCACGCCAGGGTACGCCCAGGCAGAGTCGACGTACAATCGTGAGCTGACCGGTTTTCGCACCGAGGTCGAACGGCTGCAGGCGTCGCTGGACTCGGCCGCCGCCGACTTTGAACAGAAGTCGGTGATGCTCTCCGCCACGGCGAAGACCGCCAAGCGTCGGGATCTGGAGGCGCAGCGCCAGCGGCTTGAGACGCGAGCCACTGAGCTGCGGGACAAGGCTGCTCAGCGGGAGCAGGAGCTGCTGTCGCCGCTGCACAGCAAGGTGAATGACGCGATCGAAAGCGTGCGCGCCGAAGGGGGGTTTGCGCTCCTGTTCGACGTGAGCGCCAACGACGGCCTCATCGTGGCGGCGGACAAATCGCTCGACGTCTCCGACAAGGTGATCGCGAAGATCAAGGCGCAGCCCTGACCCTGGCGTTGCCCTCCGCACGCCTGACCGCCCGGGCGGTCGCCACGCTGGTCGGCGGCCGCCTGGAGGGCGACGGAGACCTCCTCCTCCAGCACCTGGCCCCGCTCGACCGGGCGGGGCCGGACGCCCTGACCTTTCTCCTGACGCCGAAGTATCTCGCCGCCTTCCGTGCGACCCGCGCGGGGGCGGTGCTTGTCCCGGAGCAGCTCGCCAGCGAACCGGGCGGTCCGGCCACGCGCATCATCGTCGCCGCGCCTGACGAGGCGCTCGCGGAGGTCGCCGCCGCCTTCATGCCCGGCGGCTCCCGGCCGAAGGGCGTCGACCCGGCCGCGCGCATCGCGGCGGACGCGCTGATCGGTGCGGACAGTTGGGTGGGTCCCTTCGCGGTGATCGAGGGCGGGGCGCGCAGCCGCGCCCGGGCG
>DAINRP010000330.1:0-2885 GCA_036741755.1 Gemmatimonadales bacterium | reverse complement strand
GACATCCATCGCGAGCAGCACAAGGTGACTGGAGAGAAGCTGCTCCAGACCGTGAAGCGGCTGGTGCACGAAGGAAGTGTCCGGCGCATCATCATCAAGGACGAGGCCGACCGGACCATCATCGAAATCCCGCTGACCGTGGGGGTCGTCGGCGCGGTGCTCCTCCCCGCGTGGGTGGCCATCGGAGCGATCGCCGCACTGGCAGCGGATCTCACGATCGAGGTCGAGCGGAGTGTCCCGGCGGAGCCGGCAGCGGATGCCCCGCCCGCAGAAGCGCACGCAGTCATGGCCGGCAAGGCTTGAAGCGAGGTGGACCGATGGCCGACATCCTGGTGGTCTATGGTACGTCGCACGGCCAGACCGAGAAGATCGTGAGGCGGATGGCTGACCGGCTGAGCACGGAGGGACACCGGGTGACCGTGCGGAAAGGTGACAGCCATCCGTCGCCCGCCGGGTTCGATGCCTACCTGGTCGCGGGCTCGGTGCAGTTCGGCAGGCACCAGCGCTATCTGGAGGAGTTCGTCCGCCGGAATCTCGGACCGCTCAGCTCGGGTCCGACGGCGTTCGTCTCGGTCTGCGGTGCCATGGCCGGCTCCTGGTCCCGTGGCCCCGAGGAGGCTGCGAAGTACGTCGCATCCTTCCTGTCGCGGACCGGGTGGCGCCCGCGGCTCACCCGGTCGTTCGCTGGGGGGCTTCCCTATACCAGGTACGGCTTGCTGACCCGCTGGATGATGCGGGCCATCAGTCGGGTGACCGGGCGCCCCACCGATACCTCGCGCGACTGGGATCTCACCGACTGGGTTGAGGTCGATCGCTTCGCAAGGGAACTGGCCGGACAACTGGCCGGGCCACCCGCGATGCCGGCCAGGCCAGCGATGGCGGAGATGGCACGAGCCTAGGGATCGCGTACCGAGCGGTGGCGGGGAAAGCGAGGTGCCCAGTGTTTGACCCGGGGGAGGCGTTCAGAACACCACTCTTCGCAAACCGGGTGGACGCCGGCCGTCAGCTCGCGGCTCATCTGACCCACCTCGCCGGGCGCGATCGGCTGATCGTGCTCGGCCTTCCGCGCGGCGGCGTCCCTGTCGCGGCCGAAGTGGCGGGCGCACTCGGCGCGCCGCTGGATCTGCTCGTGGTACGCAAGCTGGGAGTGCCGGGACGGGAAGAGCTGGCCATGGGCGCCGTGGCGAGCGGCGGGTTGCGGGTCATCAATGCGGATGTCGTCGCGGCACTTGGCATCTCCGACCTGACCCTGGACAAGGTCACGGCGATCGAGCAGCGGGAACTCGCCCGCCGGGAGCGCGCATATCGCGGTGACCGGCCGATGCCCGACCTGGCGGGCGCTACAATCCTGCTGGTCGACGACGGAGTGGCCACCGGATCGACCATGCTCGCCGCGATCCGCGCCCTGCGGCAGCATCACCCCGCCATGCTGGTCGCCGCGGCCCCCGTCATGTCCCAGCAGGCGATGGCGGATCTGGAGCGCGAGGCGGATGCCTGCATCGCGCTGGCAACACCCGAGCCATTCTATGGTGTCGGCACATGGTACGAGGACTTCTCCCAGACGACCGACGCGGAAGTGGTCGCGTTACTCGACGAGGCGCGGAGAGCCAGATTATGACGGAAACGATGCAAGTCGAGCTGCGGCAGGTGGAGATACCGGCGGGACGCCTGACCCTGCCGGGTGAACTCAGTCTCCCGCCGCAGGCGGTGGGCCTGGTCGTGTTTGCCCACGGTAGCGGGAGCAGCAGGTTCAGTCCGCGGAATCAGCAGGTTGCGGCGGACCTGCAGCAGACCGGAATGGCTACGCTGCTGTTCGACCTCCTGACCGAAGCCGAAAGCCAGACGCGGGCCAATGTGTTCGACATGAGCCTGCTCGCCGATCGGCTCCTCGCCGCCACCAGCTGGCTCGCCGAGGACCCCGCCACGCAGGAGCTGCGACTCGGCTATTTCGGGGCGAGCACCGGAGCCGGAGCCGCACTCATCGGCGCCGCGCGCGCTGCCGGCCGCGTCCACGCGGTCGTCTCACGCGGCGGCCGGCCCGACCTGGCGCGTGACTACCTCGATCAGGTCCGGGCTCCGACCCTGCTCATCGTCGGCGGCCTGGATGTCGCGGTCCTCGGGCTCAACAACTTCGCCCTGGACCAGCTCCGCTGTCCCAAGCGCCTGGCCGTGGTGCCGGGCGCCACCCATCTGTTCGAGGAGCCGGGGACGCTCGAGCAGGCCAGCCGCCTGGCCTGCGACTGGTTCACCCACTACCTCCGGATCCCCGCCGCAGTGAACGACTGAGCGCCCCCGGTCCCGACAGCCGGGGGCGGCACTCGTCAGGCGACCGTGATGGTCTTGATCATCCCGTGCACGAGGTGCGGCTTGCCGTCCTTGGAGTCCGGGAAGAAGCAGAGCAGCCCGTAGTTGCCCGCCGGCAGGTCCGCCACGATGAACATGTGCTCGCCCGGCATGATGCCGCTGATCCCGCCGTGCACCGCGCCGGGCGGCGGCCCGGCCATCTTCTCCGCCCAGGCCGCGAAATCCGCTGCGGTCTTGCCATTTTCCAGCCGCACGAGAACCATCTCGTGCACCTGCTCCCCGACATTCTCCACCCGGATGGTGTGATGGCCGGCAGTGAGCGGCTGCGCGAACTGGAAATCGTAGTCCACCAGCTTGACCATCACGTCAGCCACCGGCTCGGCCGTGACACGAGCGGGGCTCGTCACGGTGATCGTGCGAGCCATGCCCTTCATGACGTGCGGCATGCCGTCGCTCCCCGGAATGACGCAGATCATCGCGTAGCTCCCGGGATCCAGGGTGACGATCGCGGTGCTGCTGTCCCCGAACTCGGGCACGTTCGGCCCGCCGATCATGCTCGCCCAGCTCGGCGGAGGTCCGCC
>DAINRP010000329.1:0-2895 GCA_036741755.1 Gemmatimonadales bacterium | reverse complement strand
GCCGCCAGATTGAGCCAGCGGCTCACGAACCCAGACTCCACCATTGCCGGTAACCCGCCCCCCCGCCCCCCCCGCGCACCTCGGGGCGCAGGCAGGCGCCGCCGCGGTCCGACGGAGACAGCCGAATGGCAATGGGTACCTCAGCTGCGCTCGCCACGGACCGTCTGGCTGACCGTACCCGGCATCATGCCGCCTTACGACTACTGCCGTTCCTGTTCATTCTGTACGTCACGAACTATCTGGACCGCACCAGCGTGGCCTACGCCGCGATCGGGATGTCGCGCGATCTTGGCTTCAGCGACCGGGTCTATGGACTTGGGGCCGGGATCTTCTTTCTCAGCTACGTGGCGCTGCAGATCCCTGGTGCCCTGCTGGTCGAACGCTGGAGCGCGCGCCGGATGATCTCCGCCACCATGATCGCGTGGGGATCGCTGACCGTACTGACGGCGCTGGTGCAGACGCCGGCGCAACTCTATGCGGCGCGTTTTCTGCTAGGCGCGGCGGAGGCCGGCTTCTTCCCCGGTGTCATCGTCTATCTGAGTCACTGGTTCACCAGGGAGGACCGCGCCAAGTCGACCAGCAACTTCATGGCGGCCATCCCCATCTCCTTCGTCATTGGCTCGCCCCTCGCGGGCTGGTTGCTGGGCCAAAGCTGGTTCGCCGTGGAAGGATGGCGCTGGCTCTTCATAATGGAGGGGATGCCCGCCGTCGTGCTGGGCGTCGTGGCGTACTTCTTTCTGACCGATTGGCCAGGCGAAGCGAAGTGGCTTGCCCCGGAGCAGCGGCAGTGGATTACCGACAGGCTGCGCGAGGAAAGGCCGGCCGGTATGCGAGCGCACTCGATCGGGCAGGTGCTCCGGTCTCGTACGGTTGTGATGCTGGCCGCGGTGACCTTTCTCAACTACTTCGCCTTCTACAGTTTCTCATTCTGGTTCCCGACCATGCTGAAGCGCCTGTCCGGTTTCTCGGACATGAATGTCGGCCTGTTCGGCACCCTGCCCTATCTGGCAGCGTTCCTGACGATGCAGCTGAATGGGTGGCATTCCGACAAGACGCGCGAACGGCACTGGCATGCCGCGGTCCCGACATTCATCGCCGCCGCCGCCCTGTTTGGCCTCGTCATTCAGCCCCAGTCGATCTCGGTCTCGCTCGTGTTGTTCACGCTGGTGGGTGTGGGTAGTGCCTATCTCTCGGTCTTCTGGGCGCTCCCGACCGAGATCCTGAGCCAGTCGGCCGCAGCGGCTGCGGTGGGAATGATCAATGCCGTTGGGAGCGTCGCCGGGTTCGCCGGTCCGTACCTGTTCGGCTACCTGAACACCCGTACGGGATCGTTTTCGACTGGACTGGCCGTGATGATGGTTGCCGCGCTCAGCGGAGGACTGCTGATGCTCCGTATCCCGCGGAGTGTGCGGGCGGCGGAAGCCCCAGAGTGACCGGCGCCCCGGCTGGTCTGGCCCCCGCGCCGGAGGACTGTTACCGTGGCGAACAGGCATGGCGCCTGCTGCTGTTGCAGGAATCGCCGTTGGACGGTTGCGTAGCGGGTACCGGCGGGCTGTGATCCGATCACCCATCGGTCGCACCACACGCCGCGAACAGGTCAACGAAGGAGAAGGCCGGACATGACCCCATCCTGGTGGAGACGGCATGGCTCTGCCCCCGCGGGTGATGGCGGGGAGCAGTCAGCGCAGGACACGCATGTGGCGACTGCCGAGTATCGCACCGCCAGCATCCCGGCGCTGCCGGGTGCGAAGCCACGCGACGACGAACTCGATCTCTTCGGCCTGACCCACCGCGGCAAGGTGAAGAAGAAGAACGAGGATCACTTTCTTCTCTGTACCGTGCACCCCACGGTGGTCATTCATGGCACCAGCCTCCCCGATCCGGCGGGGCTGCCGCTCCGCGGACAGCGCCTGGCAACGATCATGCTCGTGGCCGATGGCGTGAGCAGCGGCGGCGGTGGCGCAGAGGCCAGCCGTGTCGCCGCGGAAGCCATCACCGGCTACGTCTCCTCGACGCTCAACTGCTACCATGCGGCCGGGAGCGGGGAGGAGCAGGTCTTCCTCGATTCGCTCAAGGCGGCGGCACTCGAGGCGCACAGTGCGGTGCGGAGCGAGGGGGCGGCGCACCCCGAAATCCGCAAGATGGCGACCACCCTGACCCTGGTGATGGCGGTATGGCCGTGGGCCTATGCGGTGCAGGTGGGAGACAGCCGGTGTTACGTCTACACCGACCACGGGCTCCGTCAGGTCACGAAGGACCAGACGATGGCGCAGGACCTGGTGGACCGCGGCGCGCTGCCACCGGAACGGCTGGCGAGTTCGCCCTTCACGCACGTGCTGGTCAGTTCGATCGGCGGCGAGGAGGCGAAGCCGGAGATCACCCGTATCGATCTGGACCAGCCGGGGCTGGTGTTGCTGCTGTGCAGCGACGGCTTGATCAAACACGTCAGCGACGAACAGATCGCGACCGAGATCGGACGGATGACTTCGTCCGAGCAGCTCTGTCAGACGCTGCTGAACATGGCGATGGACGCCGGCGGCAGCGACAACATCACCGTGATCGTGGCGCGGGCCCGGCGTCGCAACGCAGCCGCCTGACGCCGGTGTCGCTATTGGGTACGCCGATCGCGACGCTCGCCGAGCGTCGCGATCCACTCACGAATCTGCAGCACGACTGTGGAATTGCACCTCTCGATGTCCTATACGGTCTGCCCCAACTGCGGTCAGAATGCGCTGAGCGTGGCCACTCGCTGCCCTCGGTGCGGCCTCGCCTTTGAGTCGCAGTTCTACCGGTACACGAAACCGCGTCCCCGCCAGATGTCGCTCGGCCTGCTCCTCGCGGGCCTGGTCGTGACGGTGCTGGTGGCGAGTGCCCTGTGGCAGCGATTCGGCGTCG
>DAINRP010000328.1:0-2903 GCA_036741755.1 Gemmatimonadales bacterium | reverse complement strand
TCTATGACGGGACCCGCTTCCACCGGGTGATCAGCAACTTCATGATCCAGGGTGGGTGTCCCAACTCCAAGGAAGAGAACGACCCGCGCGCCGGCACCGGCGGGCCCGGTTACAAGATCAAGTGCGAGACCCATCTCAACACCCACCGGCACGTGGCGGGCAGCCTCTCGATGGCCCACGCCGGCAAGGACACCGGCGGCAGCCAGTTCTTCATCTGCCACTCTCCGCAGGCACATCTGGACAAGGTGCACACGGTGTTCGGACAGGTCACCAGCGGGATGGACGTCGTGAACGCGGTCCGCAAGAACGATCTCATCACCTCCATCCGGGTGGCCTGACCCTGCTGCTCGATTTCGCGGTCCTCGCGGATTACGCGCTGATCGACCAGCACGGCAAGCTCTCGGTCCTCGGCCTGTTCCAGCATGTATGGGTACCGCAGTTTCCCGCCGTGCATCCGCGCGCGCACCTGGTGCTCCGGGTGCGCGGGCGGCGCACCGAGATCGGCACCCATGCGATGCGGATCCGGTTTCAGGATGAGCGGGGCGCGACGCTGGTGGAGGGCGAAGGCACGGTGCAGTTCGGCGAGCCGCCGGCCGGCGTGACCGATGTCGAGGCGGGGGCGGTGCTGGTCTTCGATCTGCCGCTCCCGCAACCGGGACAGTACGCATTCGCCATCACCCTCGATGGGGCAGACGAATACCGGGTGCCGCTCACGGCGGCCCAATTGCCGCTGACCGCTCCGGGTGGCGAGGGCACCAACCTGCACTGACCCGTCTTAACAGCGATTTCCTAGTCCCTTCACACAAGCTTGCCGTCGTTTGACAAAGCTGTAAGAGGACCGTAGACTCGCCAGTGAGGTCTCCTCGGCACTGCAGACCCCATTTCTCCCGCATCTCCCTATTCGAGGTCCATCTATGCGGCGGTTCCACGTATGGTTGGCCGTCGGAGGACTGGCCGCCTTCACCGGCGTTCCCGTCTCTCTTTCGGCCCAGGGATTCAGCGTCAACGAGCACAGCACCTGCGCCATGGGACGCGCGGGTACCGCTGTCGCCGCGCCCTGCGCGGACGGCTCGGCGATCTACTACAACCCGGCGGGTGTGGCGAGCACCGCGAAGGGTCAGACGACCATCGCCACCGGAGGAACCGCCATCGCACCGAGCGGCGGGTTCACGGATGACGCGACCGGCCTCAAGTCGAATCTGAACAACAAGGTGTTCCCGATTCCGGCGCTCTATATCGTCCACGGGTTCAGCGACAATGTCGCTGCCGGCATCGGCCTCTTTGCACCGTACGGCCTGACAACCGACTGGCCCACGGCCTCCCAGGGCCGATTCCTCGGCTACAAGAGCGTGATCCGCGCCATCTACATCCAGCCCACCGTCGCGGTGAAAGTGGGATCGATGGTGAAGCTCGGCGCCGGCTTCGACGTCAACATCTTCCACGTCCAGCTCCGCCAGCGGGTGGATCTCTCCAGCCAGCTTCTCCCCCCCCCGGCTCCTCCGGGCGCCACGTTCGGCAATATCGGCATCCCGGTCGGGACCGATTTCGCCGATGTGAACCTGCACGGCAACGCCACCGGCTTCGGCTACCATGTCGGCGCGATCTTCCAGCCCACTGACGAGGTGAGCCTTGGATTGCGCTACCTGTCGCGCCAGAAGGTGAAGGTGAGCAACGCCACCGCCGAGATCAGCCAGGTGAACACCGGGATCCTGCTCCCGGCCGGAAATCCGCTCGGCGCGCCGGCCGGCACCCCGCTCGACGCGATTCTCGCGGCTCAGTTCGCCGGGAGTGGGCCGCTGCAGAACCAGAGCGGTCGCACCGCGATCCGGATGCCGGAGCAGATCACCGGCGGCATCATGATCAAGCCGATCGACCGGCTCAAGCTGCTCTTCGACGTGAGCTGGCAGAACTGGAAGGTCTTCGACACGCTGGCCATCATCACCGAGAAGCTGCCCCAGAGCGACATCCCCGAGAACTTCGGTGCGACGACGGCTTGGCGGTACGGTGCGGAGTACGAAGTCTCGCCCACGACGGTGATCCGGGCGGGCTACCTCTTCCACAACGCCGCCGAACCGAAGGGCTCGGTCACCCCGAACCTCCCTGAAGGCAACCGCTCGGAGTTCACGGTGGGCCTCGGCGCCAAACTCGGCAGCAGCCTGCACGGTGACCTTGCCTACCAGTACATCAACCAGCAGAACCGTCGTGGCCGCACGGTGCCCTTCGGCCAGCCGGACAACGGCCTGTTCACGTTCAAGGCCCACCTGTTCGGTGCCATGCTGACGTACACCTTCTGAGGCCTCCGGGAGCCTAACATGCAGATCAAGCGACTCATCACAACCCTGCTCGTCGCGCTGCCGGTGCTCGCGGGCTGCCGCACCGACGAGAAGCTCAACGCGCCCAAGGTGGCCGATCCGATCTTCCAGCGGTACGTCTCCCTCGGCAACAGCATCACCGCCGGCTTCCAGTCGGCGGGCATCAGCGACAGCACCCAGCTCCGGGCCTACGCCCAGCTCGTCGCCAAGGCGATGGGCACGAGCTTCAACTATCCGCAGCTGGCCGGTCGCGGCTGCCCGCCACCTTTCACCAACAACGTGAGCCAGACCCGAGTCGGCGGCGGCACTCCCGGCACCTGTGACCTCCGAGTGGTCCGGCCTGGCCCCTACAACAACGTGGCCATCCCCGGCAATGTGGTCGCGAATCTCTACACGAACTTCGGCCCCCCGGCTTCGAGCTTCGATCCGCTCAAGACGATCTTCCTCGGCGGCCGGACCGAGCTCGAGATGACCCGGGCTATCAATCCGACCTTCATCTCGGTCTGGATCGGCGCCAACGACGTCCTCGGCGCGCTCATCTCCAGCACCAACGCCGGCGACAGCACCCAGATCACGGCGGCCGCAGCCTTC
>DAINRP010000327.1:0-2909 GCA_036741755.1 Gemmatimonadales bacterium | reverse complement strand
TCATGAAGGCACTGCAGAAGGGACAGGTTGATCTGACCAACCCGGCCGTGACCGGTACCCCGGGCACCTGCGGCGTCTACACCGGTGTCGCGGCCAACTCGCCGAACGCTGCGGTCACCCAGGAAGGCTCGCCGGGCTGCTGGTAAGGCGACAGTTCTGCTGAGTATCAGTGCGGGGCGACGGTCAGACCGTCGCCCCGCGCTCGTTTTTTGAGCTGCTGCCGTGCTACATGCGTTCTCCGGATCATCCCCGCGCTATCTCGCTCCACGACACACGACCATGCGGCCCCAGATTCTCCCCGTCACGCTAGAGGGGTTCTCCGGAATGGCTCGAAGCGCTCGCGGTATCAGTACCGTTGAATGCCTTGTGGCGCTCACGGTGTTCAGCCTTGGTGCTCTCGGCAGCGTGGGGGCCGTCGCCCTCGGCATACGAACAGCAGCGAGTGGGACGCACCTCAGTACGGCGACCCGCATCGCCGGCGAAGTGCTCGAAACGGCGCATTTCCGACTGAAGGCGAGTAACCAGTCCTGCGCGGTCCTGGCCGCGGGAAGCCGGAATGGGCCTGCGGGCGAGGTAGTGAACTGGGCGGTGAACCCGGGCGATGGAGGGGCTCGCCTCGTCCTCGCGCTGAGTTACGCGACACCCATTGGCCAGCGCACCGACACTATCAGGGGATTTCTGAGATGTCACTGAGACGCCGGGCGGGTTTCACCCTTGTCGAAGTTCTCATCGCACTGGTCCTGAGCGGACTCGCCGGAGTGGTGCTCGTTCGAGCGGTTCTGGTCCTCCAGCGGGTAGCCCGGGCCAGCAACGAAGCGACGGCACTCCAGCTTGCCTTCGATGGCGGACTCGGTTTCCTCGAGACAGAGCTCGCCCAGGTCGGACGTGGCTCGGCCGGCGACGACCTCCTGCGGATCGCACCGGACTCGATGAGCTATCGGGGGGGGCGGGGTATCGGAATCGCCTGCCGGGTCGACGCGACGGGGGTCGTAGTGCCCGTCGACCGGCTGCGATCAACCCGTTCGCCCCAGCCAGGCCGGGACAGCCTGCTCCTGTACGCCGGCGTCGATTCCCTGCACGTGGCGCGTGATGCGTGGCTCGCCCTGCCGCTCCTCGGTGTCGGCGGTACGACCTGCGCCGGTATGCCTGCGCTTCGACTGCTGACCGTGGTTGACACCAATCGTACTCCGCTCGGCTCTTTGCCGGCCCTTCCTCCGGTGCGGCTCTTCGAGGTCATGGAGGCTCGGTTCTACAATTCGCTTGGCGCATGGTGGCTCGGGGCCCGCTCGGAGAGCGGCAGTGAGACGATCCAGCCTCTGGCCGGCCCATTCGCGGCGGGCGGGGCTCCGTTCAAATACCTCGACTCCCAGCAGCAGCCAATCCTGAGCCCGGGCGCGGTTGCAAGTATTCAGGTCGATCTCGTCGGCCGTTGGCCGGGGTGGCCTGGTGGTTACTCCTCACGGCCGGATAGCGCTGGCCGCTCCTTCTATCCCAGGAATCTTGTTCCATGAATCGACGCGGATTCGCCCTTCCGCTCGTGCTGCTCACGCTTGCGCTCATGGGTGCACTCGCGGGCGGGGTGGTGCTGCTGTCGCGCCTGCGCTGGCACAGCGGGCAACGCGCTCTCGAGACCATGCAGGCCCGAACCCTGGCCGAGTCCGAGGTAGATCGGGTGCTGGCATCATGGGATCCGCTGCTGGCCGATACGCTGATGGTCGGGGCTGTCGCTGCGATGCCGGCAGGAGGCTCTGGGCCCGGTCTCACGGCGTTCGATTCCCTGATGCGGCTGGGTCATGGGCTCTATCTGGTCCATTCGGTGGGTGTACGCATCACGGCGGACGGCGCTCCCCTCGCGCGCGCCGGGATCGCCGAGCTGGTTCGGCTGCTCGCGCCGACCCTTCCCGATAGCATGGCGGTGGCGGCTGCAGGACCGGTCGATGTGACTGGGGCGGGTGCGGTGGACGGAACAGATCACATGCCCGCAGGATGGACTGGCTGGTGTGCCGCGCCGGCTGCGGCGGGGCTCGGTATCGTTGCTGGACCCAGCGCTCAGGTCCGCGCTCTCTGTAGCGCCGGCCCATGCATCGTCGGCGCGCCGGCGATCGGCCTCGATTCGGCGCTCTCGCCGGCGGCGCTGGGCCAGTTCGGGGCAGTGTCCCTGACCGACCTGCTGCTGGCAGCGGATCATCGGGTTGGGGGAACCATCTCAGGCCTCCGTCCACTGGTAACGGCCGGTGCGTGCGTTCAGGGTGATTCGCTCAACTGGGGAGACCCTGCTTCGCCGTCGTCGCCTTGCGGCGGCTTCTTCCCCGTGATTGTGGCCGCCCCCGGAACACGGGTCGTCTCTGGCCAAGGGCAGGGCCTGCTTCTCGCCGCAGGCGCGCTCGAACTGGCTGGTGATGCAGCGTTCACTGGCGTGATCCTGGCAAGTGGGTCGATGACACTGCGCGATCAGGCTCGGGTGACCGGCCTCGTCATGACCAGGGACAGCCTGCTCCTGGCCGGTTCCGGAATCATCGAGCGATCGCGGTGCGCGACGGCTCGGGTAACCCGGGGCGCGGCCCGGCCCGGGATCCACGTCAACCGGGGCTGGTTCCGGTGGGATTGAGAGCCCCAAAGGGCCAGTCTCTGAAAGATTTTACCGCAAAATCCGGCATTCTCGTTGGGGTCTCAGGGGCGGGGCTCAGCGGCGAGAATCGTGGAAGCCATTGCCGGGTAGTCTCTTAGGTAGTTTCTTCCCGTCTTGGCATATGGGTTGCCTTTCACCGGGCCAGTCACAGAGCGCATCGCACAGCACTCAACAGCACCCAACAGTTCCTCCGGAGGCGGTATGAATCGCAAGGGCTTTACCCTGATTGAGCTTCTGATCGTCGTGGTGATCATCGGCATTCTGGCCGCCATCGCGATTC
>DAINRP010000326.1:1715-2922 GCA_036741755.1 Gemmatimonadales bacterium | reverse complement strand
CCCGAGCCGCAGCCATAGCCGCGCACGCAGCCCCCTCCGGCACCGTCGCCAGCGCCGGGGCGGATCGCGCCGCTGGAGTAGCCGATGCATCCTCGAATCACTCACGTCGCGGTACCCCTGCCCTTCCGGACGACACTGACCTTCACCGATGGCCCGCAGGGCACGGTCGATCTGGCGCCCTGGATCGTCGGGAAGCGCGGCGTCTTCGCCGCGCTCCAAGACCCGGTGCTCTTTGCCCAGGTCCGCGTCGACCCAGAGGCCGGGATGATCTCGACCTTCCGGGACAACGACCTGCTATCGGTGCGGCCGACGACCTCCCGGCAAGGTATCGCCTGAGCCACGAGGGATAGGCTCAGCCAGCGCCCAGAAGCTGCTCTTCCGGCCGTGGCGCACCCGAAGGCCGGCGAGATACTCCCCATGAGAGGCGACCCCTTCCCACATCTCGATTGCTCCGGCCAGCGTGCTGAGTCGGCGCAGGTACCGGGCGCCGTGACCGTAGGTCGGTGACTTTGCGCGCTTCAGGATGGAATCGAGCAACGCCCGATAGACCGCCGTCGCGGCGAGCCACTTCCCGGAGACTTCCAGTCCTTCCGCCAAAGGGACCAGGCCCGTCCAATAGTCCCCGTCGAGCTGGGCCTGCCGCTCGAGAACGTACCGTGCCACGTCGTCCATCCCGCCACACTGCATCAGGAAGAGCGCGTCAGCGGCCGAGAACTCCACCGCCTGGAGCAGAGTGGCGGACGCCTGGGCCACCACTTCATCCCGCCGCTCCTCACCGATGACCTGGAGTAGATCCCGCAGCGTCTCGGCACCGCGCGCCTGATTGAAGCGCCGCCAGAGCAGGGCCTCCACCTCGTCGTGATGGCCCAACTGCTCGTGGATCACCCGCAGCAGCTTGTCGCGTTCCTCGGCCATGAAGGCCTGCCCGGGCGGAATACGCTCCAGCCAGGCGAGCGCGGTGGCAGGATCCCCGCCTGCATACCACGCGGCCGCGATGTGAATGCACGCGGCGACGCCGAGGTCCGGGGAGTGGGCGCGCCGAGCCTGCTCGAAGAGGCGCGGATCGTTGAGCTGCCGAGCTACCCGTTCAAGCAGGCGAAGCCAGTGCGACGCCCGCTCGTTGTACCGACCCTTCTGCCGGGTACCGCCCGATGACTCGGCGGCTTCCCACATCCGTCCGGCCAGCGCCCGAAGCTCGGTCTCGGGG
>DAINRP010000326.1:0-1705 GCA_036741755.1 Gemmatimonadales bacterium | reverse complement strand
CGCACCGGGTGGCATAGCGCTGGAACAGGTCGGGGGCGTCGAGGCGGAAGACGTCGCCGATCTGGCCGTCGGAATCATCGGCGGCTTCGAAGATCTTTGCGTCCGTGCGGTAGAAGGCGGCGACCAGCTCGACGCCGGTGCGCGGGTCACGGAGGCTGGCCTCCAGCTCAGCCAGCAGCTCCTGGAGCTCGGCGGCGTACGCCCTTGATGCGCCGCGTGGAACAAACCGCTTCCGGCGCCGGAGCGCGGTGAGGGCCGCCTTGAAGCGGCGGGCGCTCTCGTCGGAGCCCTCCGTCAGGCGGGCCACCGGGCGCACAGCGGCCTCAGTGCCACTCAAACGGGCCTTGCGGCTCAAGCCGGCATCTCCCCGCCCTCATGCGTTGGAATTACCGAATTCGTGGGCACACACACCATCCTCGTGGCGTAGCCCTTTTCACCCGAAGAGAGTGGTCTCAACTCTTACGCCGCCACCCATCCCTCCGACAGCACCTCCGCCTGCTCCAGCACCAGCCGAGTCGCCCGCTCCTGCTTGTCCGGCGGGTAGCCGTATTTCCTGAGAATCCGCTTGACCAGCACCCGGAGCTGGGCGCGGACCGCCTCCCGGGCGGATAAGCTCATCCAGGATCTGGGCGGTCTCGATGGCCCGGTTCTGGTACTTCAGGATCGGGTGGCCTCCAGCAACTCGGTGTACGACCGCCACCCGTTGAGGGTAAGGATAACGCACCGGTGCGTCAGCCCCATCAGCCGTGATACTGCCCCGCGCGCGGGTATTTTCGGTTAGGCCCTCCCTCCTCGATCGCCCAGGATTGTGTCGTCGTCAAACACTTCCCCTGCGAGCCATCCCTTGCGGTTCATATACAAGTACGGATATATTCCTGTGCCATTCAAGCCCCTCCTCTGGGTCGGTGCGGCCCGCGCAGAGCTGCGGCGGTTCCCAGTCGACGCCCGCCAGCAGGCAGGTTACGAGCTGCACCGGGTGCAGCAGGGGCTGGCTCCTTCGGACTGGAGATCGATGCCTTCGGTCGGACCGGGCGTCATCGAGATTCGGATCCACAGCGAGATCGAAAGCCGGGTGTGCTACATCTCCAAGTATCCTGAGGGAGTGTACGTGCTCCATGCCTTTGAGAAGCGCAGTCAACAGACCAGCCAGCACGACATCGCGGTGTGCCGGGAACGGCTGGCCGCCGTCCTGAGCCACCGACGGAGTGGAGGCAAGTCACCATGACCATCAAGATTCGCCGGGCCAGCAAGCCGGTGTTCGAGGAACTCGGCTTCGCATCCGAGGACGCGACGAACCTCCGGCTCCGCTCGGAGCTGATGACCGCGCTCCTCGAGCTCATCGACCGCCGCGGACTCTCCCAGGCCCGCGCCGCCGCGCTGCTCGGCGTCTCCCAGCCCAGGATCAGCGACCTCGCCCGCGGCAAGATCGACCGGTTCAGCGTCGATACCCTGATCGCGATGCTGGGACACGCCGGCGCAGAGGTGCGGGTGTCGGTGCATGGACCGCGGGTGGCGTGAGGCTGGAAACGGCGCGCCGCGGGTCCCCCCGAGCCGCTGGTTTCTAACCCATTGCCAAACAGCATGTTAGCCTGATAACAATGCCGTGCACTCGCCCTGGAATCGTGTGCACTCCGCCTGCAGAAGTGTGCACCCCGCCCGCAGACGTGTGCACCCCGCCTGAAGTACTCTGCATCCCACCCGCATG
>DAINRP010000325.1:0-2946 GCA_036741755.1 Gemmatimonadales bacterium | reverse complement strand
CTCTCCTTCCTCTACTCCCTCCGCAAGCGCAAGAAGATCAGCTTCGGCGCGCCGAAAAAGCTGCTGGAGTTGCACGAGACGTTGACCTGGGTCGGTTCGCTGCTGATCCTCGTGCACGCCGGGATCCATCTCAACGCCATCATCCCCTGGCTCGCGATCGTCGCGATGCTGGTCGTGGTGGCGAGCGGCTTCACGGGGAGCATCCTGGTGAAGCAGGCCACGGAGACGCTGAAGGAGAAGCAGGCGAGCGGCGGCGAGGATAACACCACCCTCGATGCGATGACGCTGGATCTGATGAAGAAGTGGCGGGTCGTGCACATGCCGATCAACGCGGTGTTCGTATCGCTGTTCGCGATTCACCTGGTCACTGTCGTGCTGTTCTGGCACTGGTAGGAAGGCCACACCATGCGCAGTCGCACGGCCCTCATCGGCACCCTCGTCCTCGCGGCGGGGCTGATCGCCCTGTCGCCGCGCCTGTCGCTCTCGGCCGGACCGCTCACGCACGGCCACGCCGATATCGCAGGAAACTGCCTGAGCTGTCACACCCCGCTCCGCGGCCTCCCCGGCAACAAGTGCATCGCCTGCCATCCCCTCGACAGCATCGGCATCGCTCGGCGGACGCTGGTCCAGCCGGCCAGCACTCGCCCGGCACTGGCGGGCATGCACACCGAATTTCGCAACGCGGACTGTCTCGACTGCCACACCGATCACGTGGGCAGCGACCCGAAGGGCGCCACCCGTGCCTTTCGGCACGAGAACCTCAGCGCATCGCTGCGACGGCGCTGCGTGGGTTGCCATGAGGGGAACCGCCCCGCGGACGATCTGCACCGGCAGGTCGCCGATGACTGCGCCTCCTGCCACACGATGCAGGCATGGACTCCCGCGAGCTTCGAGCACGGCAAGTACTTCGTGCTCGACCGCGACCACAACGTGACCTGCAAGACCTGCCACATCGAGTCAGCCGGATACAAGCAGTACACCTGCTACGGCTGCCACGAGCACACGCCGGCGCGGATCGATGCCAAGCATCGCGAGGAGGGGATCAGCAATCTCCGCGATTGCGTTCGCTGCCATCGCTCCGCCCAGGGTGAGGCGGGCGAGGGACACGAGGGAGGCGGGCGGAGCGACGACGACTGAGGCGGTGGAGAATCAGACGCGATCCGAATAGCGTGTCTTGGCGTCCAGCGCATCCTGCCGGAGCTTGGGCAGGGTCCCGCCGTACACCTCGGCGGCGAGCCACGCGAGTTCAGCAGCCAGATCGTCGCGGCTCATCTCCTTGAACCACGCCTTGGGGCGGCCATCGGTACCGGGGTTCCACCGGTAGCGGCGCGCCTTCAGCGCATCCTTCGCGGCCATCGGCGCCTGCTCGGCCCAGACCCGCACCGATTTGCGCCGAGCCGACTGCAGCAGCAGCGCCAGCGGCAGTTCCCCGCTCTCGAGCGGGGTCGCGAGGAGGTGGATGAGCGCCAGGCAGTCGTGATCGGCGCGGTGTGCACCATAGAACATCCCGCAACGCTTGATGAGCAGGAACTCGAGCGCCCCGGACTTGCTCCCCGCAGCGCGCCAGGGCACCTCCTGCTGGCTGCAGGCCCAATGCTTCTGCCTGAAGAGCGGCAGCCGCCGCTCCATGAACGGCCGATCGAACCCCGCGTTGTGGGCGATCACCAGCGACGCCCCGTGCACCACCGCCTCCACGGCCGCATCGTCGATCCGCTTGCCCTTCACATCGGCGTCGGTGATGCCGGTCAGCGCCGCGATGTCCGCCGGGATCGGACGGCCGGGATCTTCGAGGAAGGTGATCGGCTGGCCCACGCCATAGATCCGGCCAGTCTCCGGCGCGAACTCGAAGGGAACCATCGCGAGCTGAATGATCGCGTCGCCGGCGGGGCTCAGACCGGTCGTCTCGACGTCGAGCGCGAGGCCAGTCGTGGTCTTTGCGCCATCGGGCGCGTGATACGCGACCACCGGCGCGAAGCGCCGCAGCACCTTGTAGTCGCCGGTGGCTTCGAGCGTGCGGGCGAGTTCTTCCGGATCGTATTGTGGGGGCATCGGGGAAAGCTACTCGCCGGGATGCGCGGGGCTACCCAGGCATCCCGGGGAAGCTCCCCAGGCGTCGACGAAGCAGACGACGTTCGGAACGCGTCAGCCTTCAGTAGAACGCCGGCACCCGCCGAGTCCGCTCCACCCGCTGCACGAACGACTGCGCGAAGATGCTGAGCTCCTCCCAGTCGGTGTACTCGTAATCACGGGAGGTGTCGGTCTCGACCCCGGCTTTCCTTGCCATCCGGTTCATCAGCCAGCGCTTGAGCCAGCCATAGCGGGTGTACAGCAGCGCGCCCGCCAGTTGCCGATGGGTGGCGGGGCGCCACCCCGTTGTCGCGAAGAACTTCTCAATGATTGCGGCCAGTTCCCGCTGCACCTCCGGTTCCGGCTGAAGCGCACTGAGCGAGACCGAGAGAAATCCGCTCGGCATTCCGGTGAGCTGACGATGGTGCGCCTGGACCCACTGTGACACCGAGCGCTGGAACTTGCCGAGGTGTAGGGACGCGGCGACTATCACTGCGTCATAGTCCTGGGGACGCGGGTCACTATGGCCCGTTCCAGCGTCCACGATGTGGAGCGTGGCGCCGGCGTCCTCCAGATCGCGACCCAGAATGTTGGCAATCTTGGCCGTATGGCCGTCGGTGGTACCGTAAAAGATGAGAATCCGGGGCATGCTGGGCCCTCCGGCGCAGGCGCACGACAGGACGAGCAACGGTGAGGTCCGGAATGTGGTGAGGGGAGCCTGCTGGCGGGGTGAAGCTGGAATGAGGAAGTCTTGTCGGCCGGATAATCACGAAGAAAAACGCCGCCTTTGCAGGCGGCGCCAGGACCGTGCGGGGAGCGACGGGTTCTAGGACACGTCGAACCAGAGCTCCACGTCGTAATGAATGCTGATCTCCTCAC
>DAINRP010000324.1:0-2955 GCA_036741755.1 Gemmatimonadales bacterium | reverse complement strand
CATGCGGGCCACGCCCATGCCGGCCATCATGGCGACTCGGGTCATGCGAAAGGCGCCACCGATTCCCGCTGGTCGCTGGGCGCGCTGCTCTCGCCCCGGATGCTGTTCAGCCTGCTGCTGGGTTTCGGCGCCACCGGCCTCCTGGGGCGACACCTGCTGTCCGGGCCACTGCTGGTCGTGGCGGCCGTGATCGGCGGGGTGGGGTTCGAGCTGCTCGCTGCCGGTCCGGTGTCGAACTTCTTCTTCCGCTTCGCCTCCCGGCCCGCGCTCACCCTCGAGTCGGCGGTGGAAGACGAGGCCCGCGCGGTCACCGGCTTCGACGCCAACGGACAGGGCCTCGTCGCGCTCGAACTCGATGGCCAGATGGTGCAGGTGCTCGCGACGCTCTCGCCCGAAGATCGCGCGGCCGGGGTCCGGGTCCGCACCGGTGATCGCCTGCGGGTGCTGGAGGTGGACGCCGCCAGGAACCGCTGTACTGTTTCACTGCTCGCGCCGTAGTTCTTCTCTGGCTGGGGAGTGACGTATGGACGACTGGATAATCATCGTCGGCATCATCGCCGTCGTATTCCTGGGGATTCCGCTGATCATCGCGAAGTTCCTGCGCGATGTGGACGCGGGCACCATCCGGCTGGTGAGCTGGCTGACGGGCGGGAGCGTCATTTACCGCGGCCCCGGCAAGTCCAAGGAGGTGCCGCTCTTCACCAAGGGCACCACGATCAGCAGCAAGGTGATCAACGTCGATCTCGACATCACCGATCAGACCGCCGACCTCGACGACGCCGGCATCCCCCGGCCGATCAAGGTACGGGTGCTGGCGAGCGCCATCGTATCGATCGGCGACAGCGACGAGCTGATCAAGACCGCGGCCAACCGCTTCTTCGCCAAGCCAGAGTCGGATCAGATGAGCACCCTGACCGACCTGCTCTCGAGCTCGGGCCGCCGCGCGATCAACCTGCTCACCCACGACCAGCTCTTCTCGGCCAAAACGGCACCGGTCAGGGCGCTCCCCGCCAGCGGTACCGGTACGGCGATGACGCTGCCGTCTTCCACGGCGCTGGTGATGCAGGCGGCAGAGGAAGACGATGATCCGCTCGCGGTGATCATCCGGCGCGCCTGCTCGCGGGAGCTGACCGATCTCGGGCTCATCTTCAGCTCGCTGAACATCAAGGTGGTGCAGTCGGAAGTCGCCGAGGCGCGGCGCCGCCAGTCGGCGGCGGAGGCGCAGGCGAATGCGGACATCGTCTCGGCGCAGCAGTCGCGGCGCGCCAAGGAGGCTCAGCTCGAAGCCGAGCGGACCATCTCCGACAAGCAGCGCGAGCTGGAACAGACTCGCGCGTCGAACGCCGCGCTCATCGCGCAGGCCGAAGCCAAGAAGCAGGATGCCCTCGCGGTGCAGCGGAGTTCGGAACTCGATGCCACCCAGATCGCGCAGGCGCGGGCCGATGCGGAGCGGGTGAAGATCACTGCGATCGCCGCGGCCGACGCCGAGGCGGTCCGGATCCGGACCATCGCGGATGCGACGGCGGAAAGCATCCGGAAGGTGAACGAGGCGATCCAGGCGGGCGGCGAGAGCTACTTCCGCTACCGGCAGATCGAGATGCTTCCCGATATCGCTCCCGCCATTGCCAAGGCGCTCGCCAAGGCGAAGCTGGTGACGATCTCGAGCGATGGACGCGGGGCGGCCGATTCCGCCACTGGCAACATCATGAGTGTCGTCCAGACGGTAATCGCCGCGCAGCTGCTCGGCCGCGGTGGCGCGCTCGAAGGTGTGGGGAGCAATCCCCCGCCGGAGGCCACCGAGCCGCCGCCGGCCCCTCCCGCGCCTCCGCCGCCTCCGCCAGCACCCCCGCCGCCGGCACCTCCGGCAGCGCCGACCAGGGGCGGGCCGAACTTCCCGCCGACGATCCGGATCAAGTGAACCAGGGGGGCGGACGCAGTGTCCGCCCTCGTCTTACATTACCGAGCGGCACCATTCACCCCTCACGCGCCCTGCCATGCCCTACGCGCCCTCTGCCACCCGGTACGACTCGCCGGAGTTCTACCGCCGCGCTGGCCGCTCCGGTGTCAGGCTCCCGCTGATCTCACTGGGACTGTGGCACAACTTCGGCGGCCGGGATTCCTACGAGAATGCCCGTGCCATCGCCTGCCGCGCCTTTGATCTCGGCATCACCCATTTCGACCTGGCAAACAACTACGGTCCGCCTGACGGGACTGCCGAGGAGACCTTCGGCCGTATCCTGCGGGAGGATCTGGCTCCGTGGCGCGATGAGCTGATCATCAGCACCAAGGCGGGATACTACATGTGGCCAGGCCCCTATGGGGAATGGGGCTCGAGGAAGCACCTGCTGGCGTCGCTGGATCAGTCGCTGGAGCGGATGGGGCTGCCCTACGTGGACATCCTGTACTCGCACCGCCCCGATCCCGACACCCCGCTCGAGGAGACGATGGGCGCACTGGCGCACGCGGTGCGGAGCGGCCGGGCGCTGTATGTGGGGCTGTCGAACTACGGGCCGGCCGCCACGGTGCAGGCGGTGAAGCTGCTGCGGGAGATGGGCACCCCCTGCCTGATGCATCAGCCGCGCTACAGCATGTACGATCGCGCCATCGAGCCGGAGCTGCTCGCCACGCTGGCCGAGGCGCAGGTTGGAGTGGCGGTCTACTCGCCACTCGCCAAGGGATTGCTGACCGACCGCTACCTCGCCGGCCTGCCCGCCGATGCGCGTGCCAGTCGCGACCCCCGCTTCCTCCGTCCCGAGCAGATCACCGACGACGTTCTTCGCAAGGCCAGGCAGCTCGACGAACTCGCGGCGTCACGCGGGCAGTCGCTGGCACAGATGGCGCTGGCCTGGGTGCTCCGCCACCCCGTGATCACGAGTGCGCTGATCGGCGCGAGCCGAGTGAGCCAGGTGGACGACTGTGTGGGTGCGGTGCGGAACCTGGGGTTCAGCGCGGAGG
>DAINRP010000323.1:0-2961 GCA_036741755.1 Gemmatimonadales bacterium | reverse complement strand
GATCGAGGAGGATGGCACCCAGCAGAACGCCAAGGTGGTCGGCGGCCGGTTCAAGGCCGGACTGGTGGAGCTGCAGCGGCGGCATCGCCTGATCGGCGACGTCCGCGGCCTCGGCCTGATGCTCGGCGTGGAGCTGGTACGCGACCGTGGCACCAAGGAACCGGCCAAGGAGGAGACCCTCGCCATCATGGAGCACGCCCGCGAGATGGGCGTCCTGCTCGGCAAGGGCGGACTCGACGGCAACACCCTCCGCATCAAGCCGCCGATGTGCCTCACCGCCGCCGACGTGGACTTTGCACTGGAGGTGCTGGACCAGGCGCTGACGAAAGTGGAAGGATAGGGCGCCGGTTCAGAACTCCAGCATGACCCCAACGCTCGGCAGGACGCCGAGCGTTTCGTCATCCTCTACCAGCTGCTTCCGCTCGTTCCAGACCCGCTGCGAGACGTTCTTCCTTCCGTAGACATTCTGCACATCGACATAGGTGGCGAGCTGTACGCCGCGCCAGCTCCAGCGACGATCGGCGCGCAGATCGAGTGCGTGAAAGGTCGGCAGCCGGCCGGCGGCGTTGTAGCGGGAGAAGTCGAGCTGCCCGGCCTGGGCTCCCGTGGTGAGGAAGGGGGTCGCCGGGAGTCCGCTCGAAACCCGGAACTTGCCTGACAGTTCCCACGAAGCGCTTGGCCGCCACCCCACCACTAGATTGCCGATCACCCTCGCATCGAACGCACCGGCGCGCGCCACGCCATCGAGGCCGGTGAACTCGCTCTTGCCGAGGCTGAGGCTGACCAGCCCATAGAGAGGCACCGCGCTCAGCTTCTTCTGCAGGAAGAGCTCGACGCCGTACGCCCTCCCCCTGCCCCGGTTCACCAGCGGCTCGAGACCGAAGGGGATGTCGCTCTTGACGTCCTCGAAGCCGGCGGGCGCGAGCACCGCCTGCGGGCGGAAGACTCGCGCGGGGTAGTCGCCGTAGCGCTTGTAGTACCCCTCCAGTTGCAGCTTCAGGTCGGAGCGGAGCAGGCGCTGGATGCCGAGCACCACCTGATCGGCGCGGAAGGGGCGCAGCGAGCGCGCATTGCTGCTGTCACCGACGAGCCAGACGTAGCTCGGCGCCTGCCAGTAGCGACCGCCGGCCACTTGAAGCGTCGTGCGGCCGAGGGCGGCGCTCAGGGAGGCGCGGGGAGCGGCACGCCAGGTGTGCCGGAGAAAGTCGTAGTAGTCGGCGCGGGCGCCCACCGTGGCCCGGAGGGCCGGAGTGATCCGGACAGTCAGGTCGGCCCAGCCACCGGCGCGGAAGGCGGTGAAGCTGGTATCCACCGTGAGGGGCTGCGGCACGCCGGATTGATCGTTCCGGAGGAAGCCGGGCAGCAGTATCTGATATCGCAGCCGGCTGGCGTACCGCGCCGAGGAACCAAGCGACCATGAGACGCGCTGACCGGCATCGCGCGTGTAGTCGACCCGCAAGGTGTTCTCGCCCTCGACGGAGCGATTGCGGAAGATCGGCTGCGGCGGAGTGAGCGAATCGTTCTGCAGCGAGTTGAAGCGGCTGTAGATGCGCCCCGCGGTCACGGCAAGCCGGGCATGCTCGAACGAACGCCGCCAGGTGAGTCCCGAGAAGTACTGGTTCTGATCGAGCCGGAGTATACGGCTGTTGTCGACCCGATCCTTGGCGGTGGCGTTGTTGAAGTCCACCCGGTCAATCGCGGCGACCGTCAGCCAACTCAGCTGATCGCGGTTGCCGAGCCGCTGGGTGAACTTCACCTGGGCGTCGTAGTAGCTCGGCAGAAAGTTGAATCCGGCGAGCTTGAAGAGCAGGTCGAGGTAGCTCCGCCGGGCACTGGCGAGGAAGGTGCCGTGCTTGCCGAGGGGGCCTTCCGCCATGGCGCCGAAGCCGGTGGCCGAGAGGTTGATGCCGCCTGCGACCCGTTCGGCATTGCCTTCACGGATCGTGATCTCCGTTGCCGAACCGAGCCGGTCGCCGAACTTCGCCCCGAAGCCGCCCGCGGAGAAGCGGGCCTCCTCGACGAAGTTGATGTTGATGAGTGAAACCGGCCCGCCGCTGGAGCCCTGGGAGCCGAAGTGATTGATGTTGGGTACTTCGAGGTGATCCACCACGAAAAGATTCTCGAACGGCGCCCCGCCGCGAACCACCAGATCGTTCCGGGCGGCGGTGGTAACGCCGACCCCCGGCAGCAGCGCCACCGCGCGGATCACGTCTTCCTGCACCCCCGGCGCTCGGCGTACCTCCTCCGCCCCGAGGCTCTGGGTGCTCGGCGGCGTTTCCGCCGGCGGCGCGAAGTAGCTCTCGGCCCGTACCTCGAGATCGGCGAGCTGGAAGGGGCTCTCCCGGAGCAGGAAGCCCGCTTCCGTAGGCCGACCGCTGCTGACCACCACATCGGTTCGCAGGGCCGGCTCGTACCCGATGGCCACGGCCCGGAGCGTGTAGACACCTGGAGGAACGGAATCGAGCCGGAATCCGCCGGAGACAGCAGTGGTCGCGCGGAGTGTGGTTCCTTCGACGGTCACGATTGCTTCGACCAGCGGCGCCTCGGTGATGGCGGAAAGCACCCGGCCGGTGATGCTGCCGGTGGGACGGGCCTGCGCGCTGATCGCGACAGGTATGCACAGCAGGCAGAGCGGCAGGAAACGCATCGGTCTCACGCTGGGAACCATTGCACGGGAAGCGAAACGATCGAGGGATCTCCGGCCGGCTGAGAGATCCCTCGTCCCACTTGGATTGATCTGCGCAGAGCGTCGGTCAACTGCTGAATCCGAGCCCCATCCGGTCGAGCAGGCGGAGCATCAGGTTCGGGGACTGACCAGCATCGACCTTCCTGAGCGCCGCCGTCACCGCGTTTACCGCCCAGCCGCGGAAAGGTTCCGGCGGATAGGGGAACGGCGGCCGGGTGACGAGCGAGAGATCGAGCAGGTCGCTGGCGCGATCGAGCGCCATGTGCGCCAGGATC
>DAINRP010000322.1:0-2984 GCA_036741755.1 Gemmatimonadales bacterium | reverse complement strand
GATCAGCAGGACCCCGACCTCTCGGAAGTGATTCAACGTCCGGTCGGTGCCCGACGCGGGATCGTAGTCGACCTTCCCACTCTTGCGGACATTATAGGCGCACATGTCAGGCGCGGACGCCGAGCCCCTCGAGGTAGCTGGACCCCTGCGCCATACGGTCGTAGAGGATCTGCAGGGTCTCCGAGGCACCCGCCAGGAAGCGGCAGTGTGAGTCCCCCCGGGAGCGGCACTCGACTTCCATGACCCCGAGCGTGGTTTCGGAAATGCGGGAGAGCAGCTCCGCGAGCAGCCCCGAGGAGAGGTGACACGCCGGGTAGGCCGCACCGGAGCTCGGATCCGATTCCCACCAGTCCGTCGAGTCGATCGCGATCACCGCGGGCGTCAGCGGGGTCACCCGGACCGAGCCCCAGCCATTCTCCTGAAAGAAGCCCGACAGCGTCTCGCCGAGGTGGCGCACGTCGAGGGCGGAGGGTCGATTCACCGCAAACCGGCCAGAGAGCCACTCGGCATAGATCCCGTAGAGCGCCTCCCCCCCCGCGAAGCCGGCCTCCTGCATCCAGGTGGCGGCCTGTCCACCGGCTTCGCGCTCGAGAATCTGCCGCAACGCGCGGATACTCTGCCGGCTGAGGAGCACAGTGTCTGGTGGCGCGGCGGATGTCACGGTCGGCATAGGATCGCTCCAGAGGGACGGCGGAAGGTTAGGGGGCGGCGGGGCGGGGGGCAAGCGGGGGTAGACAAGTTCCGAGTTCCGAGTCGGCGCAGATCCGGCACTCGGCACCGGGTCTCAGGCACCCGGCCCTCAGCACTATGTACTCGGTCCTCGGTCCTATCCCCGCGCTCGCCTGAGCAGTTCGGACTCATCGATGATCTCGATGCCCAGCTCCTTCGCCTTGTCCAGCTTGCTGCCGGCTTCGTCGCCGGCGACCACCGCCGTCGTCTTCTTGCTGACACTGCCGGTCACCCTGCCGCCGGCCTGCTCGATGAGATCGGTGGCCTCCTGACGGCTGAGCGTCGGGAGGGTGCCGGTCAGGACATAGGCTTGCCCAGTCAGTGGGCCGCCAGCCGAGACCGCGCGAGGTTCTTCCATGGAGAGGCCCGCGCGCCTCAGCCGTACGACGAGGTGGCGGTTGGCCTTCTGCTGGAAGAAGGCGACCACGGCCTCAGCGATCGTCGGCCCCACGCCGGGAGTGTTCTCGATCGCTTCTGGCGTGGCCGCTTCCAGGGCGGCCATCGTTCCGAACCGTTTCGCCAGGAGCTGGGCCACCGTCTTGCCCACGTGGCGGATTCCCAGCGCGAAGAGCAGGACCGAGAGCGGCCGCTCCTTCGAGGCGGCGATCGCCGCCACGAGCTGGGACGCGGACTGCTCCGCGAAACGCTCCAGCTGCTGCAGCCGCTCGGCGGTGAGATCGTAGAGGTCCGCGACGTCGGTGATGCACTTTTCGTCGAGCAGCTGCCGCGCCCGTTCGTAGCCCAGCCCGCGGATGTCCATGGCCTCCCGAGACGCGAAGTGCACGATGCCCTCAAGCACCCGCCCGGGGCAAACGGGGTTGGGGCAATAGCGCATCGCCTCGTCTACCACCCGCTCGAGCGGGGTGTCGCAGCGCGGGCAGGTCGCGGGCATCTCGAACGGGCGTTCCGAGCCCGTGCGCCGCTCTCGCAGCGGCCCGAGCACCTGCGGAATGACTTCACCGGCACGGGTGATCTCCACCCAGTCGCCGATCCGGATGTCCTTCGCGGCGATCTGGTCTTCGTTGTGGAGCGTCGCACTGGAGACTGTCACGCCGCCGACTTCGACCGGGGCCAGCACCGCGAACGGATTGATGGCTCCGGTCCGGCCGACATTCAGCTGGATATCGAGCAGCTGAGTGACGGCTACCTCGGGCGCGAACTTCCGCGCGATGGCCCAGCGCGGCTCCCGGCCGCCGACGATCCCGAGTTCTTCGTGCAATGCCAGCCGGTCGACCTTCACGACCACGCCATCGGCGTCGAAGGGCAGGTCGTGCAGCAGTGCTTCGTACTGCACGATCTTCTTCTGGACACTCCCCAGGTCGCGATGCCGCGCCCGATGCGGCTCCACCGGGAATCCCCACTCCTCGAGCTGCTCCAGCACCTCCCACTGCGACGTGAGTCCCAGCTCCCCCTCGATCACTTCGAGGTGAAAGGCGAACATGCGAAGCCGCCGCTTCCGGGTGATTCTCGGATCGAGCTGCCGCAGGCTGCCCGCCGCGGCGTTGCGCGGATTGGCGAAGAGCGGCTCCGCGTCACGGGCCCGGTCCTCATTGAGCTTCCGGAAGGCCTGGCGGGAGAGATAGACCTCTCCACGGATCTCCATCAGTGCCGGGTGCCGCTTCCCCTTGAGGACGATTGGCACCTCCGAGATGGTCTTCAGGTTCTCCGTGACGATCTCCCCGATGACCCCGTTGCCCCGGGTGGCCCCCACTACCAGCTGACCCTGCCGATAGGTCAGGCTGATGGCCGCGCCGTCGATCTTCACCTCGGTGGTGTAGCCGCCGCTCCGTGCATCGGGGGTGATACGCGCGTTGCGGTTCTCCCAGGCTTCGAGTTCCTCCGGGTCGAAGGCATTGGCCAGGGAGACCATCGGCCGGAGGTGGGTGTGCTTGACCAGCGCCGACGCGGGCTCGGCGCCGGAGCGCTGGGTAGGGCTGTCGGGGGTGAGCAGTTCGGGATGGAGCGACTCGAGCTGCTGCAGCCGGCGGAAATGCCGGTCGAACTCCGCGTCGGTCATGACCGGCGCGTCGAGCACGTAGTAGGCGCGGTTCGCCCGGTCGATCAGCTCGCGGAGCCGCGCGATTTCCTGCCTTGGGGATTCGGGCATGGTCCAGTGGGCGGCGGTGCGTTGGGCGCGCACGGCACGGTCGTGCGCGCGTACCGCGCCTACCGCGCCGCCGCCTCCTGCTGCAGCACCGTCAGCGCCACCCCGACCAGGCGCTCGATCTCCTCCGCGCTCGCCCGGGCGAGGACTC
>DAINRP010000321.1:0-3032 GCA_036741755.1 Gemmatimonadales bacterium | reverse complement strand
GCGGGTGGTGACTCCCGGAAAGCAACTTAGGACGGGGGGATGAATTCATGATTAAATCCCGGGCGCAAAAGCAGAACGCCCGCGCCATGAAGGCGCGGGCGTGGGGCAGCCATTTCGGGACTGCTTCGGGGGGTGCGTCAGTCGGTGATCTGATCGCCGCCGAGCTGTTCGGCTTCGGGGGACTCCTCGGGGCTGTCTTCGGATGGGATCGAGGCGCCGTCGGCGCCAAGCAGCCGGAACGCCGCCCACTGCTGCCGCTTGGCCGACTTGGACCGGGGACCGTTGTACATCAGCGAGACCAGGAACATCCCGTCCTTGCGGCCCAGATACCCGACCAGCGTCGACACATTGGCGAGCGTGCCGGTCTTGGCGTGAACCACCCCCTGCGCCGGCAGTCCACCGGCGAGCCGTGCGAGGGTGCCCTGTCCGTTGGCGGGCAGCAGCGACGGGAAGTTCCGGCCCGCCGGGGTGTTCTGGAAATTCGCCATGTAGTAGATGAACGTCGCCGGGGTGACCCGGTCATCGTGGGACATGCCGCTGCCATCGACCAGCTTCACGCCGCCCGCCACACCGGCCACCTGCTGCACGTGTTCCGTCAGCAGCTCCGGTCCACGGTCGCGGCCCGCGGCCCAGCGCAGCAGCAGCTCCGCACCGATGTTCAGGCTCCGGCGATTGATCTCATAGGCCACGGAATCGAAGGGCGCAGACTCGATCTCCGCGAGCACTTCGGTCGGGTCGTTCTCGACCGCGATCGCCTGCGGTGTCCGGTCCCAGGTGATCCCGGCCTGCGCCAGCGACCGGGCCCAGGTAGCGGCAAGCACGGCCTTCGTATCTCCCGCGACCGTCACCAGCCGGCGTACTCCCGCGCGGGAGCCCACCGCGCCCGTCACCAGATAGCCGCCGTCCTTCATCCGCGTGATACGGAGCCGGGAACGGCTCCCTGACACGGTGGACGCGTGAATGTTGACCAGTGCGCCGAGCCCGGCCGGCGAGGTCTCCACCAGCACCGGGCGCGCACCGGGCTTCGAGCCCGGCCGCACGTGCAGCCACACCACGTTTTCGTGCAGCGTGAGCGAACCGATCAGCGGCGCATAGATGCTGCCCCAGTTGCCCGCTCTCCAGGCCTCGGGGAAATGCGCCTCGGCGGCGGAACCGTCACTGCTGAGGACCGTGAGCGGGCCGCGAAGGATCCGCACCCCGGACTGCGCGAGCTGATTGGCGAGATCCTGCAGCCGCGGCCCGCGACCATCGGGGCTCTCCAGCGTCGGGTCGCCATTGAGTTGCAGCGCCCAGCGGCCGTCCCATTCCCCGGTGGCCTCATCCAGCTGGCCGTAGCCGACGACCCGGGTGGCGCGTCGGGCATCGGACCCCAGCACTGTCCGGGCATAGCCGGTCGTGAGCAGCTTGACGGTCGAGGCGGGGATGAGCGGCGTGTCCTGGTTGACGCTCCACAGGATCTGTCCCTGCTGGTCGGCGACTACGATGCCCCAGGTGCCGGGGGCCGAACGGCGTGCGGAGCGATACCAGCGGTCCAGCTTGAGCTTGAGGGCCGACGGCAGCTCCTGCGCCGGTGCCCGCGTCACCACCCCCGCGCTCAACAGCGCGGTGGCGACGGTCAGGGCGAAGAGGCGGGTCTGGCGGCGCACTATGCCATATTCCTCGGCAGTTTTGTCCACTGCCTGAAGGGAACTGGGACGGCCGGGTCAATCTACCGGCGATCCAGTGTTTCGCAAGTACAGTACCGGCAACCACTTGAATGAAGAAGCGTCCGGGCTCGAGGCCGGGACGCTTCAACAACGGTGCAAGAGGGGAGCCAGCGGTCCTCAGGTGATGGCGATCACCTGCTGATTACTTGAGCACCAGCTTGGCGATCGTGTTGAGCTGCATGTTGCTGGTGCCCTCGTAGATCGTGCCGATCTTGGCATCCCGGTAGAACTTCTCCGCGGGGTATTCCTTCGAGTATCCGTAGCCGCCGAACAGCTCCAGGCACTGCGAGGTTGTCCGGTCCGCGACCTGCGAGCTGAAGAGCTTCGCCATTGCGGCCTCGAGCTGGAACGGAATCCCGCGGTCCTTCATCCTCGCCGTATTGTAGACCATCAACCGCGCCGCCTCGAGCTCCGTCGCCATCTGCGCGAGCTGGAACTGCACTCCCTGAAAGTCGGCGATCGGCTTGCCGAACTGCTTCCGCTCCTTCACATACTGCACCGCCGCTTCGAGCGCTCCCGTCCCGACGCCGATCATCTGTGCGCCAATCCCGATCCGGCCTTCGTTGAGCGTTTCCATGGCGATCTTGTATCCCTGCCCGACAGGGCCGAGCACATTTTCCTTGGGAACCTTGCAGCTCTCGAGGATCAGCTCGGTGGTGCTCGACGCCCGGATGCCAAGCTTGTTCTCCTTCTTGCCGACACTGAATCCGGCGAAGCTCTTCTCAACCAGGAAGGCCGTGATCCCCTTGTACCCCTTGCTGAAGTCGGTGTTGGCGAAGATCAGGAAGATCTCCGCCTCGCCGCCGTTGGTGATCCAGAACTTGCGTCCGGTCAGCTCCCAGTGGGTGCCCTTGTCGTCGGCCCGGGTCTCCAGCGCGAAGGCATCGCTCCCGCTCGCCGGCTCCGACAGCGCGAACGCGCCGAGCATGTTGGCGGTCATCCGCGGGAAGTAACGGGCCTTCTGCTCGTCGTTCCCCCAGCGCAGCAGCGCGTTGTTGACGAGGGTGTTGTGGACGTCGACGTAGATGGCCGCCGAGGCGTCGACCCGGGAGAGTTCTTCGATTGCGAGGACCGCGAGGAAGATGGTGCCGCCGGCGCCGCCCCACGCTTCGGGGACTTCGATCCCCATCAGGCCGAGGTCGAACATCTTCTGGATCAGCTCGGGCCGGAATTTCGCCGCTTCGTCCATTGCGTGGACGTGCGGCTTGATCTCGGTTTCGGCAAACTCGCGGACGGTGGCTCGGAAGAGCTCTTCTTCTTCGGAAAGGAGCGTGAGCGGCTGGGCGGTCGTGGTGTCGGTGGTCATGCCGGAAAGCTATCCAGAGG
>DAINRP010000320.1:0-3065 GCA_036741755.1 Gemmatimonadales bacterium | reverse complement strand
AGAGCACCTGCTTTGCAAGCAGGGGGTCACCGGTTCGATCCCGGTCCGCTCCATACAATATGAAAGGCCCCATCGCGGTTTCCGCGGTGGGGCCTCTTCTGCGATGCCACCCCTACTCACGGAGCTGGGGAGGGGCCGGGGGAGGGGGTCGCCGCCTACACCCGCTCATCCGCGGGAGCCGCCGCCGGCGCAACCCGCCCCGGGCCCCGCCACGCCGTCCAGGCGGCCACGCTCGCGACGATCACGTTCGCCGTGATGATCGGGCGAGCGCTGATCACCACGCCGTAGGTCATCCAGACCAGTGCGGCGACGGCCTGCACCCGCCGGAGGGTCACTGGATTGCGAAAGAAATAGGATGCAACCGTCATCGCGGTGGCGACCCAGCCGATCCACTGCAGGCTATCAGCGGTCATCGTGGCCGACCCCCGCCGTCTCGCGGATCGTGAGGGAGTCGGTGCGGATCTTGTCCCACTCCTGCAGCACCAGCCCGTGGTGCTCGAACAGCGCCCGGATCGCCGACGGCTCCCAGCCGACAATATCCTCGAGGATCGGCACCAGCACGCTGAGCGCGTTGTCGCTCAGCACCGTCCGCTTCGCGATCGGCGTGAGGTACTTGTTCTCCGACACTGCGATGGTGAGCCCATCCAGCCGGTTGACGTGCAGCATCACGTGGATGTCGGAGCTGCCGTCGCCGATATAGACCACCTGGTTGCGGCCGATGGGCAGACCGCGGCGCAACTCGTCGAGCACCGCGACCTTGCCGTAGCCCGCCGAGACGCGCTCGATCGACTGGATCTCGCCGCCGTCCGGAGCGTACCGGAATTTCGTCCCGAAGATGCGGTTCGCGGGCACGATGCCCTCGAGCGCGGATTGAATCACCTCTTCCGGCGCCGCCGAGATGACGTAGAACTCGAAGTGGTGGCCCTCGAGATCCTTGAGCAGGTGGAACAGCAGCGGGATATTCTGCTTGAGCCGGATCCGCTTGCCCACCGCGATGAGATCGCGTTTCCGCACCTGGCGATACTCGGGATCGTGCAGCAGCAGATACGCCAGTTCGGCGCCCTGCTGCACCAGGTGAATCTGCGACAAGCCCGCGATGCGCTGCTCGAATTCAGGGATGCCGAGCATCTCACTCAGCACATGTCCCGAATCGTTGAAACTCAGAGTCTGGTCGAAGTCCGTCGCCAGCAGATATTCCTTCATAGGTCCTGCCTCGAGAATTGGTAAAGCCGTTTGAATCCCGGTGAAAGCTAGTGGAGTGGCCGAGCACTCAGAAGGTCTCCGAGTGTCTCAGTTAGGCCACCTGCCAGTTTTGTCGCCCGCGCTGCAAAAGTGTCTGCTGCAAGGTGCCCGGCCGGACGCGTCGATCCAGTGCCGCTCCCCCACACAAACGAAGGCCCCGTCGTCGTTTCCGACGTGCGGGGCCTTGTGCCATACGATCGCAGGAGTGATGCAGCGCACACCGGCGCGACCGGCGCCGCCTCGAATCCTGGAGGATCAAGCGGCCATTGACAGTTTCTATCGGGTGACGCCGCGATCCGCGCCCGCAAGAGCCTGCGCGATCGCACCCGCAGCTCCCACCGGCATCACTCCCGCAGCCCGAACGCCACTACCATGTCGCCCTCCTTCAAGCCGAACATCGCGTTCCCTCCGGCGGCGACCGCGACGAACTGGCGGCCGCCGGCGCGGTAGCTGATCGGCGGGGCGTTGACCCCGGCGTCGCACTGATAGGACCAGAGCCGCTTCCCGTTGCCGGCGTCAAAGGCTGCGAATACACCCCTGCCCACACCCGAGAAGATCAGGCCGCCCGCCGTGGCGAGCACCCCGCCGATCAGCGGCTCGTCGGTTGTGACCTGCCAGCGCAGCCGACCGCCGGCACCGAGGTCGAGCGCCGTCAGGGTGCCCTCCGCTTCGGCGGCGTTCTGGGTGCTCGTGTACCGGATCACCCTGCCGTCGGGACGGCGTTCCTCCTGCACGATGTAGCGCATGGGCAGGTGCAGGGCGCTCACAAAGAAGAGCCGGCTGCCGCGGTCGTAGGCGGACGGCGACCAGCCCGCGCCTCCGGCGGCACCCGGCGCGACCACCACGCCGGCCCCGGTCTCGGGTGGTGCGAACAGATTGCTCTGAGGGACGAACGGGTCGGACTTGAAGAGCAGTCGGCCGTCGCGCCGGTCGTGCACAAAGACCCAGCCGGTCTTGCTGGCCTGCGCCACGGCGGGGACCCGCTGGCCATTGTACACGATGTCGAGCAGGATCGGCGGATTCGCCACATCATAGCCCCAGCGGTCATGGGGAACCTGCTGGTAAGACCAGACCAGCTTGCCCGTCCGCAGGTCGAGAGCGACGAGCGAGGTGGTGTAGAGGTTGTCACCGGGCCGCGACTCGTCCGCCATCTGCGGCGACGGGTTGCCGGTGCCGAAGATGAGCAGGTGCCGTTCCGCGTCGATCACGGGCGTGGTGTAGATCGACCCGCCGCCGTATCTCCAGGCATTGGGGTACTTCGCCGCCTCGGCCCGCTCGACCGCGAGGTCGCGATGCAGCGGTACCCCGTCGGGAGTGGTGCTGCGATAGGTGCCCTCCCAGCCGGGCCCGGTCACGTCGAACTGCCAGATCCTCCTGCCCGTCTCGGCGTCGAACGCGGCCATCAGGCCGGGACGCCCGTACTCTCCGGCCACGCCGACCACGGCGAGCCCCACGGAATCTCCAGGAGCCAGGTGCAGGCCGAAGCCCACGCCGGCGATGCCGACGAACACCTTGCCGTCGTGCACCAGTGGCGCCGCGGCGATGCCCACTCCGGTGGTGCCGATGGTGGTACGGCGAGACAGCGAGTCCTGCTTCAACTGGGTCGCGGCTTCCGTGGCCCCCTGATATGCGGCCACCGCCACGTCCCAGCGGACCGCGCCGGACTTCGCATCCAGCGCGACCAGCCGCCCGTCCACCGTGCCGACGTAGACCTTGCCGCCCGCCACCGCCACGCCGCGGTTGGCCGGGCCGCAACAGAGCTTGGCCGCACGCGACAGGTGCCGGTACTTCCACAGCTCGCGTCCGGTCGATGCATCGAGCGC
>DAINRP010000319.1:0-3074 GCA_036741755.1 Gemmatimonadales bacterium | reverse complement strand
TTGGGGGCGCAGTCCAGGTCGCATTCCGGATCGGGCGTGACGTAGTTGATCGTCGGCGGAATCTTCCCCGTGGTCACGACCATCATTGATACGGCGAACTCGAGCGCGCCGGCCCCACCGAGCAGGTGACCGGTCATCGACTTGGTGGAGCCGAAGACCAGGCGGCGGGCGTGCTCCCCGAAGACCGCCTTCACCGCCTGGGTCTCGGCCACGTCCCCCTGCGGCGTGGACGTTCCGTGAGCGTTGATGTAGCCCACGCGCTCCAGGCTGATGTTCCCATCGGCAAGGCACATCTTCATGGCCCGCTGGGCCCCCTCACCTTCCGGCGCCGGCGCCGACATGTGATACGCATCTCCGCTCAGGCCGTATCCCACGACTTCGGCGAGGATGGTCGCCCCACGGCGCTCGGCGTGCTCGAGACTCTCGAGCACAATCACTGCTCCGCCATCTCCAAGCACGAACCCATCGCGGTCTTTGTCGAACGGACGGCTCGCGGCGGCCGGATCCTCGTTGCGCGTGGACATGGCCTTCATGTTCGAAAAGGCCGCCACGGTCAGCCCGGTGATGGCCGCCTCGGATCCGCCGGTGACCATCGCATCGGCAGTGCCGGCACGAATCAGATTGTACGACTCGCCAATCGCATGTGCCGACGAGGCGCAGGCCGAGACGGTCGCGTAATTCGGGCCCTTGAGCCCGTAGCGCATCGACACCAGCCCGGGGGCCATGTTGGCGATGAACATCGGAACGAAGAACGGGGAGACCCGGTCCGGACCCTTGAGGACATACGCCGCGCAATTGTCCTCGTAGGTCTGCATACCCCCGATGCCGCTCCCCAGAATGACGCCGACGCGATTGGGATCGGGAACCTTTCCCTCCAGCTGCGCCTGCACCATGGCTTGGTGAGCGGCACCCAGCGCGAACTGGGCGAACAGATCGAAGCGCCGGGACTCCTTTCGATCGATGTACAGCAGGGGATCGAATCCCTTCACCTCGCATGCGAACCGCACGCTCAGGCGAGCGGGATCGAACTTGGTGATGGGGCCCGCCCCGGACTGGCCCGCAAGCAGGCCGGCCCAGGTCGTGGCGACATCGGCGCCGAGGGGCGTGACCAGCCCGACGCCGGTTACGACGACACGGTGCGCCAAGTTACTTGCCGAGCTTCTCGTGGAGGTACTTCAGCGCGTCCCCGACGGTGCGGAGCCTCTCGGCTTCCTCATCCGGGATGTCGATGTCGAATTCCTTCTCGAATGCCATGACGAGCTCGACGGTGTCGAGGCTGTCCGCGCCGAGATCCTCCATGAAGCTGGCTTCGTTCGTGAGCTTCTCGCGCTCCACGCCGAGCTCCTCGACGATGATGTCCTTGACGCGGTCTTCAACGTTGCTCATGACGTTCCTCGAGAGAGGGGGTTGAGTGGTGTGCCCGCTAGACGGCGAGACCGCCGTCCACCACGAGCACCTGTCCGGTAATGTAAGCCGCGAGATCGGATGCCAGAAAGACCACCGCGCCCGCCACGTCCTCGGGCCGGCCGAAGCGTCCCAGCACGATGCCGCCCAACATCGCCGCCCGAGCCTCCTCGGGCAAGGCGCTGGTCATATCCGTGTCGATGAAGCCCGGCGCCACGGCGTTGACCAGCAGCCCCCGGCTGCCGTATTCCTTGGCCACCGACTTGGTGAATCCGATCAGCCCGGCCTTGCTGGCAGCGTAGTTCGCCTGCCCCTTGTTGCCGGTAATCCCGATGATGCTCGCCACGTTAATGATGCGTCCGCTGCGGCGCTTCATCATGCCCTTGAGCACGGCCTTCGTGGTGTGAAAGGCGCCCTTGAGATTGGCCTCAAGGACCTCGTCCCACTCGGCCTCGCTCATGCGCAGCAGCAGGTTGTCGCGGGTGATGCCGGCATTGTTGACCAGGATGTCCACTGGCCCCAGCGCCTTTTCCGCCGCGCCCACAGCGGCCTCGACCTGGGCGGAATCAGCCACATTGCAGGCGACTCCGATCGCGCGCTCCCCCAATTCGGCGGCAACCGCCTCCGCCCTGGCGAGGTCGCGCCCGACGATCGCGACCTTCGCGCCGGCCTGATGCAGCGCTCCGGCGACCGCGCGTCCGATGCCACGGGTCGAGCCCGTGACGAACGCGGTCTTGCCAGCCAGATCAATCGATGCCGCCATCCCGCCTCACCCTGCCGTTGTCAGGAGGAACTTCTCGACCTCGTCCGCGGTGCCGAGGGTGAGCGTCGAAGCCCCCGGCACGATCCGCTTCGCCAGCCCGCTGAGCACGTTGCCGGGCCCGACCTCCACGAAGGTGGCCCCCGGCACCAGCGCCGCCGCCTGCTGCATGCAGGCGACCCAGCGCACCGGCGCCGTCAACTGCTCGGCCAGCAGCCGCCTGGCCTCCGCCGCGGTGGACACCGCCGTCGCCGTGGCGTTGGCGACAATTGGCACCGAGGGGTCCCGAAAGGTCGCTTCTGCCAGCGCCGCCGCCAGTCCCGCCACGGCCGGTTGCATCAGCGGAGAGTGGAATGCGCCGCTCACCTTGAGCCCGATGACCCGCTTGGCGCCCCGTGCCTTGCACCCCTCCCCGGCACGCTCGACGGCGGCGGGATCCCCTGACAACACTGTCTGGTCCGGGGCATTGAGGTTCGCAGCGACGGCCACCTCGCTCCCGGTCGAGGCCTCGCGGCATGCCGCTTCGACCTCGGCAGTGGCCAGACCGAGCACCGCGGCCATCGCGCCGGGCCGCTTCATCCCGGCCTCATACATGAGCTCGCCGCGACGCCGGACCAGGCGCGCGGCCACTTCGGCGCTCAGCGCCCCGGCCGCGACGTAGGCGCTGTATTCGCCCAGACTGTGCCCAGCCGCCGCCCGGACGGATCCGAGGAGCCGAGGGCCCGCCACCGCCCATACCGCCGCGCTGTGCGCGAGAATGGCGGGCTGGGTGTTGTGGGTCAGCGTGAGCTCGCTCTCCGGGCCCTCCCACATGATGCGGGAGAGGGCAACCCCGAGGGCCTCGTCGATCCGCGCAAAGGTGTCCCGCGCCTCTGGGAAGCGCTCCGCGAGATCTTTCCCCATCCCGACC
>DAINRP010000318.1:0-3077 GCA_036741755.1 Gemmatimonadales bacterium | reverse complement strand
GTTGGTTCGGTGGGACCGCTGCAGCAGGGACTGACCCCGGGGGTCGCGGCGCCGCAGGGCGCGCCTCCCTCCGGTGCCGCTCCCGCGGGTGCGGCGCCGTCCGCCGGCCGGATGCCCGAGATCCAGATGGGGCAGACGATCCGCGGACGGCTTGCGGCCGGTGACGCGCTCAGCTTCGACACGACCTACATCGACACCTACGTCTACCGCGGGAAGCGGGGCGAGCGGATCAACATCATCATGATGTCGCCCGATTTCGGCAGCTACCTGCTGTTCGGCAGGGAGCCGTCCGGGGGCGCTCGCTTCAGTTCGTTGGAGCATGTCGGCGCCGGCGCCGGGCGAGAGGCGAAGATCACGGTGACCGTGCCTGACGACGGCACCTACTGGATTCAGGCGAATGAGTTCACCCCAAGCGAAGGCTCGTATGTGCTCACCATCGAGCCGGCGCGCTAGCGGCCTCGCCGCGGGTCGCCTACATTTTCAGCATCGTTCCGCAACTTCCAAGAGGACAGTAACTTATGGCTGACCACCGCGCCCAGCTCGTCGCCCTGTTTGGCGGCGCCGTCGTCCAGAGCGGCGATGCCGTGAAGGTCGCCGATCCCAGCCGGCTTCAGGGGGACGCTACCGACCGTCTCGTCTGGCAGGCGGTGTTCGGTGGTCCGGCCGATCGTGACGCCGCGCGGTGGCTGCTGTGGGAGATCGGGCAGGCGGTCGGAGCCCGCCCGCAGTCCATCGCCCCCATCTACTTCGCGCGGGGGCGAGGGGAGTGCAGCGGGTTCACGGTGCCGGCCATCAATGTCCGGATGATGGCCTACGACACCACGCGCGCGATCTTCCGGGCCGCCAAAGCCCGGAACGCCGGCGCGATCCTGATTGAAATCGCCCGGTCGGAGATCGCCTACACCGATCAGCGGCCGGCGGAATACGTGTCGGTGATCATCGGCGCGGCGCTCAGGGAAGGCTACTTCCTGCCGCTGTTCATTCAGGGCGACCACTGCCAGGTCAACGCCAAGAAGTATCAGGGCGACCCGAAGGCCGAAGTCGGAGAGGTCAAGAAGCTGATCGCCGAAGAGGTCGGGGCCGGGTTCTACAACATCGATGTGGACACCTCCACGCTGGTGGACCTGTCCAAGCCCACCCTGCTCGAGCAGCAGCGGCTGAACTTCGAGCATGCCGCGGAGATCACCCACTTCATCCGCGAGCGGGAGCCGCAGGGGATCTCGGTGTCGGTCGGCGCCGAGATTGGCGAGGTGGGACACAAGAACAGCACGGTGGAGGAACTGCGGGCGTTCATGGACGGCTACACCGCCTCGCTCAAGCGGTATGGAGCCATCGAGGGGATTTCGAAGATCTCGGTCCAGACCGGCACCAGCCACGGTGGCGTGGTGCTGCCGGATGGCAGCATTGCCAAGGTGAAGCTGGATCTCGATGCACTGGCGGCCCTCTCCAAGGCCGCGCGTGAAGAGTATGGCATGTCAGGTGCCGTCCAGCATGGTGCGAGCACCCTGCCACCGGACGCCTTCGGCAATTTCGCCAGGCTGGAGACGGCGGAGATCCACCTCGCGACCAATTTCCAGAGCCTGGTCTTCGATCATCCGGCGCTGCCGGCGGAATTGCGGACGCGGATGTACGACTGGCTCGACGTGAACGCCCAGAGCGAGAAGAAGGCCGGCGATACCTCGGAGCAGTTCTACTATAAGGCGCGGAAGAAGGCGATCGGACCGTTCAAGAAGGAAGTCTGGGGGCTGCCCGCGGAGGCGCGTGCCAAGATCGCGGGCGATCTGGAGAAGACGTTCGGCTTTCTGTTTGACCAGCTAAAGGTCGAGGGCACGGCGACGCTGGTGACGAAGTATATCAAGGCCTCCTACCAGTCCCACAGCTCGCTTGAGCGCGCGCTGGTGACCGCGGTGGACGACGCCGAAGCAGGGGAGTGATTATGGCTAGAGACGACGAGCGGGACGTCGTGTACATCGAGCGCGAGGGCGGTTCCCTCAAGCCGATTCTCTTCGGTGCGCTGCTGGGTGTGGCGGTGGGTCTCCTGTTCGCGCCGCAGAGCGGCTCGGAGACCCGCCGGGCGCTGAAGCGCCGGCTCCGCAAGGCGCGGGCCCTCGCCGAGGAGAAGGTGGGCGAACTCTCGGAGAAGATCACCGGGGAATGGCGGAAGCCCGAGGCGAGCAGCCGGGAGGACGAGCGCGAGGAGGCGCGCAGCGATCTGGAGCGCCGGCTGGCGGAGGCGCGTGCCAGGCGCCGGAAACCCGCGCCGGATGACGAGGACGACGACGAGGAGCCGGTCGCCTGACCGGAGGGATCCTCCTCAGCCGCCTCAAGGGGCTCCGGGCGTTCGGTTGGCGGACACTGGTGCAGGCGGACCGCCACAACCTCCCCTTCCTCGCCAGCGCGCTCACCTTCGACGCGCTGCTGGCGGCGATCCCGTTCCTGCTGCTGGTGCTGATCGCGCTGACGCATGTCGCGCACCTTTCGCCCCGCTCCAGCGCGCAGGATCTCCAGCAGCTCTTCCAGCGACTGGTACCGCCGTCCGGCAGTGACGGGGAAGGTCCCTTTGCGGCGGTCGAGAAGTTCCTGCTCGGTCTCACCCGCGCGCGCGGCACGGTCTCACTCTTCGCCATCCCGCTCTTCATCTGGTTCGCCACCCGGCTCTTCGCCTCGATTCGCACCTCGCTCACCCTCGTCTACGATGTTCCTCGCCGCGGCACGGGGCAGCATTTCGTGATCGGCTATCTCCTCGGCAAGTTGCGCGACGCGATGATGGTCGTCCTGACGGTTGCGCTCATCATCGCCAACGCGGTGCTCAGCGGCGGGCTCAAGATCGTCGATGCCCGCGGCAGGGACCTGATCGCGGCTGTCCCGGCGCTCGGGTTCTTCGTGAGCGGGCTGGGATACCTGGTGACGCAGGTCGTCGCCTTCGCGTTCTCGGTCTCGCTGTTCTATGTGGTCTACCGCCACGCCTCGCCGCGGCGCCTGCCGCGCCGGGCGGCGTTCGCGGGTTCGCTGTTCACCGCGGTGCTCTTCGAATTCGCCAAGCGGGCCTTCGCCTGGTACCTGCACAACCTGGCGGC
>DAINRP010000317.1:0-3089 GCA_036741755.1 Gemmatimonadales bacterium | reverse complement strand
CAGCAGGTAGAGCAGCACGATCATGGCCGCGCTGAGACTCGCAGGGGGCAGAGAACCGCGGAATCCGTTGATCGGATGGGACAGGGGCATTCGACTCGTGGTCGCTCGAGATTCGGCAGATAGGAGATGCCGAGGTGGCCTGGAGAGTCGCGCGGGCGTTCCGAATGCCGGGAAGCGCGGGCCAAACCGATCCTTCAATTCTGCGGCCTGGGTGAGGAATGTCCAGTAGGCGACTGGAGCGACTCGACTGACGCCGCCCGCCCCTACCCCTTTCTCACCCGCAGCCGCGCGACCTCCATCGTCTGATCGGGCAGGCGATTGACACCCCAGAGCACGTCGCGGTCAGCTTCGAAGAGGAGGAAGCTGCTGGGCGTGGTGACGCGGCGGAGTTCGAAGCCGCGCGGCGAGAGCACCATCCACTCCGTCACATCCGCCGGGCCATCGGCGAAGCGCACGCTCATCCAGAGCGTGCCATCCCGCGCGAGCCGGAGCCGGCTCACTGGCGGATAGAACGAAGGCAGGAAGAGGCGGCGCCGCAGGGAATCGACGGTGACGGGAGAGCCGAAGTTGCCGAGCATCCCCTCGCCGAGCGCCGCGATCGCGCTGTCGACCACGCGCGAAGGCAGTGGCCGCGGGCGGTAACTGATCTCCCTGGTGACGCTGCGGCGCTCCATGAGGGAGAACAGGGTGACCGTGAAGCGCTGCTCCCCTCCGCCGGTGGCCGCGGTCCGGGTCACGGTGGCGAAGCGCTTGCCATCGTTGGATTCCGCGTAGAGCGGGTCGTCCGGGAAGGGCTGGTTGATGTGAGACTCGCCGTCCCGATAGGCGAAGATGCAAACCGAATGGACGTTCACCAGCCTGGCAAGCGTATCCTGAATGAGCAGGGAGCGATCCGCGCGGAGCAGGAGTGCGTTCCGATAGCCGTCCGCGGGGTTGTCGCTGACGGCGACGTTCTCCAGCATCAACAGACTGCCGTCCGGACTGATCGCGAGCGGCGTGCCACGATGGACCCGCGGGTTCCGCTCGTTCGCCACTGGGGTGCGGAGGGCATCGAGCGGGAGCGTGGCCACGCCTGTTCCCCGCCGCGGAAAGAACGAGATCCGGAGCGCACCCGGATCGAAGACCCAGAGCGAGTCGCGGTAGAATCCGAGCAGGAGGGTAGAGACGAACTCGCCCGGGCCGGCGCCGGAGCGGCCGATGATCCGGCGCAGCCGGCCCAGGGAATCGAGCTCCAGGACATGCGGCAACCGGAGGTCGGCGACGAAGATGCTGCCATCGGCATCGATGGCCATGTCGGTCACATAACTCAGCTCCTCGTCCACACTGTCCGGTGCGGTGAAGGAGGCATCGGGCTGGGCGACAAATCGCGGCACCGGCGGCTCCGTCCCCGCGGCGAGCAGGGCGACGACAGCCAGCGACCAGCGGGAAGCGATACGAGACATGGGACGGGACCCGGGAGCGAGGGTCACAGTGAGAGGGACCCGGTACGGGCCCTGATGCCTTCAATATTCTCCGGCGCCTGGTAGCGCGCCACCACCACTCCTTCGCAATTCCGTCGTATGGGGGGGCCGCCGCCCTCCGCCATGACGGTCGTCAGACCGATCGCCGAACCGCGCGAG
Source organism: Gemmatimonadales bacterium (assembly GCA_036741755.1). Lineage (GTDB taxonomy): Bacteria > Gemmatimonadota > Gemmatimonadetes > Gemmatimonadales > GWC2-71-9 > JADJOM01. The sequence goes on along the minus strand of DAINRP010000317.1, from coordinate 1,470 downwards.
ACATATTGTGCGGCGCCATCCGGATCGAGCGGCAGCATGGCGCCGGCGCCACAGCCGGGACTGCTGGTCAGGCAGCCATTCTCCAACGTGACGTTACAGTTCCAGTTACCGGGGACGCCGCCGGTGCAGTAGGAGGCGCCGTTGGAATACATGCACACCCAGCAGCCCTGGGTCGTCTTGGCCATCGTCGTGGCACCGCCTCGGCCCCCGCTCTGCGCCGTGGCAGGCGGTGCCACGGCCAGCAGTCCAATCAGGGAGAGTATCGCCAGCAGGTTGATTCGTTTCATGCGGACCTACCTTCTCTAGGGTGAAGCAACGGGCTCCCGGGCCCAGTGCCAGTCATACCAGACCAGTTCGAGGTCCCCGGTCCGCCGAGCCGCCAGCACCGTCTGCTCGCCGGGCAGCCGCGCCATCAGGCCGAGCGGCGCGTCGAGAGCCGTGACGCGGTCGACGGTGCCGGCGGCGCTGTAGCGCACCAGCAACCGGTGATCGCTCGTGAGGTCGCTCAGGGTGAGCAGCATGCCGCAGTCGATCGCGACCGCCGGCAGCGCGCGCCAGTGCGTCAGACTGTCGGCCGGGATGCCGGTGAGTTGAGCCGTCAGTGGCGCGAGCGTGTCCGCGCGCCCGGTGGCGGGGTCCACCCGGATGACGTCGAACGGACTCGTGAAGCGGGTGAGCAACAGCAGCCCAGCGGCATCCGAGAGGTGATAGCGCGGAATCGTCCGCAAGCTCTCGGCAGGAGCGGAACGGTAGAGCGACCCTTCCGCGCCGGCGACGCGAAGCTGGAATTCCCGCGCGGCCGCCTGCCGTACCAGCAGCAGCCAGTGACCCTCCCGCCACACCGCACGATCGAGCATGTCGCCGGTCTGGAGCGCCACCGGCTCCATCCAGCGCAGGCTGTCGCCCGTGCCGAGCAGAAACTCGCGACCGGTCCGTTCGTCGAGGATCCGGTAGCCCTCCGCGACGATGCCGAGACCGATCGGCCGCACGGAATCGGGAAGATGATGGCGGATGAGTCCGTGTTCACGATCGAGTTCGAGGAGCTCGCCCTCCGCCGACCAGAGGGCGAGCCGTCCGCCGGGAGCGGTCGCGACGCCCTCGATGCCGAAGGTCGCCGGAAGCGCCTGCACCGCGACGGCCTCAAGCGAGAGTCCGCCTGAGGTACAGCCCTGGGCCACGGCCGTTCCGGGCAGAAGCAGGGCGAGAAGGGTTCCGACGGCTGTTCCGAATCGATGCATGGCACGACTGGTGGAAGGACCTGTCCAGAGTAGGAGTGCGCCCGGTGGCTCGCCATGCAGCATCGCGCCACCGACGGCGCGATTGCGCCGGTGACCAGACTCGATCCCGCCGATTGATGATGAATTGTCGGAGTGTGATTAGCATTGAGGTGCCGCCTGCCCTGTCGCGGCGCGGACACCCCCTGGGTTCCATCTCCATCCGGGCCCATCCCGGAGAGGCGCTGCGTTCCCA
>DAINRP010000316.1:0-3100 GCA_036741755.1 Gemmatimonadales bacterium | reverse complement strand
TCGGCGCCAACTCGCTCACCGCGACGGCGAACGGGCTGGCGGGGAGTCCCGTCACTTTCAGCGCCACCGGCGCGATTTTTGTTTCCAACTTCAACATCGAGCTCCAGTTCCTGCTCCCGCCCAGTCCGGCGCAGCAGGCGGCGTTCACCGTGGCGAAGGCGCGCTGGGAGCAGGTGATCTCCGGCGACCTCGGCGCCTTCAACGTCGGCACGGTGAACACCGGCGTCAACTGCGGCAACACCACGGTATCCGGTTCGATCAACGACATGCGGATCATCGTGCAGCTTGATTCCATCGACGGAGTCGGTAACATCCTCGGCGCCTCATCCCCGTGCTTCCTGCGGAGCAGCGGGATCGGTGCGGGGCTCCCGATCATCTCCTACATGCTGTTCGACACAGCGGATGTGGCCGGCCTCGTCGGCGGCGGGAACTTCGGTGACGTGGTGCTCCACGAGATGGGTCATTCCCTCGGTTATGGCACTATCTGGAACGTCCAGGGACTGATCAACTCGACCAGCGCCACCAATCCGTTCTTCACCGGCACCTTTGCCAACACTGCCTATCTCAACTCCAACGGCGGCTCCGCCAGTGTCACGCCGCCGGTCCAGGGCAGCTGCGGCGTCGGCAATAACGAAGCCATCCCGCGCTCCGCGGTGCCGCTCGAGAACAGCGGCGGCGCGGGCACAGCCCTGTCCCACTGGGAAGAGTGCCTCTTCCGAAGTGAGGTGATGTCCGGTTACATCACGGGCAACGTCCGGCCGCTGAGTCTCACCACCGTCCAGTCGATGGCGGATCTCGGCTATACAGTGAACCCCAGCGCGGCGGATGCCTTCAACATCAACACCCAGCCGACGCTCCGGATTGGGCAGGCTGACACCCTGCACATCGAGCTCAAGAACGACGTACTGCAGATCCCGATGTATTTCATCGACCGGCAGACCGGGGTGCTCACTCCCGCTCCTCGCCGTTAGGCCGTAGCGACCGGCATTTCAGGGCGCGGACGGGGCCTTTCCCCCGTCCGCGCCGCTGTTTCCCCCCGATTTCACACCGCGTCACTGTCTCCCTGTGCCTCGGATCACCGCCCGGATCGCTCGCCGAGTGCAGCTTATCCGCTGGCCCTAGTCTCATTTCGCTACTCATCCGTGGCAGTGGAGTCCTCATGCGGCGCTTTTCTCGCGCGGCGCTCGTCGCGTCCCTGCTCTTCCTCACCACCTCCGGGCTCGCCGCCCAGCGGGTAGCGAGCCGCAGCGGCGTCTGGTTCGGTGGCGGTCTCGGTCTCGGGTCCGCGCGGCTCTCGTGCACCGTCTGCCGGGCCGGCCGCGACGGCGGCACCTCCGGGTACCTCCGGGTCGGTGCCACCGTGACACCCCAGCTGCTGATCGGCGGCGAGGCGCTCGCCTGGTATCACTCCCAGGGCAACATGAGCTTCCTGCTCGGGTCGGTGCAGGCCGTGGTGCTGCTCTATCCCATGCCGAAGAGCGGCTTGTACATCAAGACCGGCTTCGGGCTGGCGCAATACTCGGCCAAGGATCCGAACAACAAGGTCTCCAGTCAGGCGCTGGCCGGCCAGGTGGGTGTGGGATACGAACTGGCGATCAGCCGCACCATGTCGATCGTGCCCTTCGCCAACTTCCTCGGCACCACGGGCGCGGATGTCCGGTTCAACGATTCCGTCTCTGGCCTCGGCGCCAAGACCAGTCTCATGCAGGTCGGCGTGGGCGTCACGCTGCACTGACGGCGGCCGCCCGCCCGCTCCTCACCTGCTCCCTTTGCTCTTCTGGAGGTCATCATGAGCGCTGTCTCTCGCGCCTGGCGCCGTCTGCTGTCCGGCATTCTCCTTCCGTCCACGGCGGTACTCGCCGGCTGCGGCGATGGTGGCTACTCCGGCACCGGCCCCATTCAGGAGACGGGCCAGGCGGTACAGTTCGGCATCTGGGTGCCGGGGAACGGGGATACCTGCACGCAGGCCATCCACGACCGCTATTCCGTGGTCGGACCCGACGGCAAGCGCTACAACACCTGGCATCCTCCAGTGGATCCGGCCACGGGTTGCAGCTTCGGCCATGAGCACGGGCGCGACCCGCGCGGATCCCACCTCTATCAGCAGGTAGGACCGATTCCCTTCGGCCTCGCCAACGAGGCGCTGGAAACCTGGGACCCGCAGAACGTGCGGCACGAGGACCACTTCGGCCACAAGATCGATTGGGAGAACGACATCGAGATGGTGCGGCAGGATGGCGTGACCGGGGCGCTGTTCAGCGTGAAGTGCGACGTCCTGGCCAAGCTGCACCAGGGAACCCACTCGAAGGACGCCTTTACCAACAACCTGCACGAGATCGCCTATCACATCCGGTGCACCGATGGCACCGAGATGCACGTCACGCTGATGTCGGCGATCGGCACGCCGGGCGGCTTCACCCGCACCTGCGACGGCGCCCGCGTGGATGTCGGCGCGCCCGTCCCGGCCAACTCCCCCAACGGCGGCGGGCAGCGGGTGATCCCCGACCGCACCTGCGTCGATCAGTTCATGCGCGTCGGCGCGGGCCAGAACCCCGATTTCGACCGGGCGCTGCACGAGAGCTGGCAGACGTCCAACACCGTGCGGACCGAGGATGGGCATACCGTGGCCCACTTCAATCCGTACTTCCAGGTGTTCCAGCCCAGCCGCTTCTACGATCCGGCCGCGCCGAACATCACCGGCCGCCCGATCGGCGAGTGCGACAGCATGGACCCGAACCGGGTCAGGGACAACAATGACCTGTGCGATCAGTCCACCAGTGGCGGGACGCTGACCGGGCTGGCGTTCGATGATTCGCGCTCGAAGTTCAACGGGGTGCGGCGCTTCATCGACATCAACGACAACAACCTCGACAACAAGGACGGCACCGAGGTCTGGTACACCGATCCGTTCGGCCATAACGCGCGGAAGTCACCCTTCCCGGGCTCCATCCGCCAGTGGGTGGCCAAGGTGAAGAACAACTACGGCTTCAGCGTCAACGGGCCGGCGATCGGCTTCAACCGCAACTATGGCGTCGCCTCGACTCATGCGCCGAATTAGACGGTTAGATGGTTAGACGGTTAGGCGGTTAGATGGTTGGTG
>DAINRP010000315.1:0-3100 GCA_036741755.1 Gemmatimonadales bacterium | reverse complement strand
CGTCGTTGAGCGCCAGCGTCAGCGCGTGTAGCTGAAATCGCCGTTGAGCGTCATCGTCACCGTCATGCCGGGCCGGACCACGATGTCGCGATCGGCCGACTGCCTCGCGGCCACCGCACCGCCGGCGGCACCAGCCACACCGCCAACGATGGCCCCGGTCTTTCCGCCGATGACCTTGCCCAGAATCGCGCCGCCGACCGCTCCCCCACCGACCCGTGCCGCGGCGCCGGCGGTGACGCCCTGCCCCTCGAGGGCATGCTCCACCGTGGTTTCGTTGGCACTTCCGCTGATCGAGTAGGTCTGGCCACCGATGGTGACGTCCTGCGCTTCGAGGGTGAGATGGCCGTCCTTATCATTGCGATTGTTCGCATGCTCAATGTGCGTCACCTTGAAGGTGACGACGGAACCCGCGGGAATCACCGTCGCGCCCGCGGCATTCTTCACGTCCTGACCGATGGCGACGCGGAACAGCTCCCCGGCCTTATTGTGCCGCGAGTGCAGGCTGTCGTTCGCTGTACCGGAGACCGCAGTCCCGGAGGCGAGCGTGTAGGTATGCGTCTTCGGGGCCGCCGGTGTTGCGGGCGCGGGCTTCGGCTTGGGAGCCGGGGCCGGCGTAGGCGTAGGCGTCGCTGCCGGCTTCTCCGGCTGCGCGGCAGGCCTGTCGTTGATTACGGCGGTAGTGGACTCCGCCGGTGCGAGCTGCAGGTCCCGCTGCAGACTGTCCGCGGCCGCCTGGGACTGATCCTTCTTCCCGCCGCAGGCGACGAGGGACAACACTGCGAGCCCGCCGATAAACTTCCTGACCATATTTCCTCCCTGAACGATGACTTGCCCGGGCTCTCCCGCCCGAGCGACATTGCACACCCATGATTCACCTGCGGCGACTGCTTCCCTACACTCTACCCTATCGCCGCGTCTTCGCCGCGGGCTTCGCCTGCGTGGTCCTGTCCAACTATTTCACCACCCTGGCGCCGAAGTACCTCCAGCAGGGGATCGATGCCCTCGGGCACGGGGGCACTATCACGGAGGTGCGTCGGGCTCTCCTCCTGCTCCTTGCCGTCGCCGCCGCTGGCGGCTTCGCGCGGTTCCTGATGCGCGAGTGGCTGAACAGCGTCAGCCGCCGAGTCGAGACCGATGTCCGCGACCGGCTCTTCGAACACCTGCAGCGGCTCTCGGCCGAATTCTACGATCGCTTTGCCACCGGCGACCTGATGGCCCGCGCCACCAACGACCTGCTCGCGGTCCGCATGGTGGCCGGCCCGGGGGTGATGTACCTGTCCGATACGATCATCCGGGCCGCGATGGTGGTGCCCTATCTGCTCCACATCAGCCCGCGACTCGCCGGCATTGCGCTGCTGCCGCTGCTCGGCCTGCCGATCGGCATGGTCGTCTTCGGCGCCGCCATCCAGCGCCGCACCGTGCGCATCCAGGCCGCCTATTCCGACCTCACGGCGGCGGTCCACGAAAACCTGTCCGGCGCCAGAATCGTCCGCGCGTACCGCCAGGAAGCCGCGGAGATTGAGCGTTTCCGCACGATAAACGCGGAGTACGCTGACCGCAATCTAGCCTTGGCGCGCGTGTATGGCGCATTTCACCCGCTGCTGGCGTTCCTGGGCGGGCTGGGTGCGGTGGCTGTCATGTGGATCGGCGGCGGACTTGTGATCCAGGGCACAATCACCATCGGTGAGTTCATCGCGTTCGGCACCTGGCTGGTCTACCTCGTCTGGCCGATGATCGCCCTCGGATGGGCCGTCAATCTGGTGCAGCGCGGCGAGGCCTCGATGGGCCGGCTCAACGCGCTGTTCGATTCCGTCCCGGCCATCGCGGATCCCGCATCTCCCGTTCTGCTGCCGCCCGCCAGCGGGGCGCGAAGCCTCTGCTTCGAGCAGGTCTGGTTTCGCTATCCCAACGCCCTCGAGCGGGGCTGGGTACTGGAGGACATATCGTTCACCGTCCCTGCTGGTGGCTCGCTGGGAATCGTGGGCGCCACCGGCACCGGGAAGTCGACCCTCGCCGAGCTCATCGTGCGGGCCTACGACCCCGACCAGGGCCGCATCCGCATCGATGGCGTGGACCTCAGAGACCTCACGCTGCGCGATCTCCATCTGGCGGTCGGGTTCGTGCCGCAGGAGACATTCTTGTTCAGCGATACCCTGCGGGCCAACGTCCTGCTCGGCGCACCCGACGATGGCCGCCTCGAACGAGTCTCCGGGACGGCCCAGCTCACCGCGGCCCTGCCCGACCTGCCGAACGGCTTCGATACCATGCTCGGCGAACGGGGCGTGAATCTGTCCGGCGGCCAGCGCCAGCGCGCGGCGATCGCCAGGGCCCTGGCCCAGGACCCGCCCATCTTCGTGCTCGACGACGCGCTCTCTGCGGTCGACGCCCACACCGAAGTACAGATTCTTCACGGCCTCCGGGACGCGCTTGCCTCCCGAACCCGGGTGGTGATCTCGCACCGGCTGTCGGCAGTGCGCGACTCGGACTGGATCCTGGTCCTTGATGGAGGGCGCATCGTCGAACAGGGGACCCACGAGACGCTCATGGCTAATCGGGCGCGCTACTGGGAGCTGCTGCGCCGCCAGGAAGTCGAGGAGGAGCTGGAAGGGGACGGCCCCCGAGCGTTCAGCGACCGGGGCGAATCCGCGCAGACGGTCCCGAGCGACCGCCGCTAAAGGTGCCACCACCAGGGAATGACGATCACCGTCGTGATGATCGTGGTGATGGTCAGCGGTAATCCCACCCGGATGTAGTCACCGAAGTGATATCCGCCCGGCCCGTAGACCATGGTATTGGTCTGATAGCCGATGGGCGTCAGGAACGAGTTCGAAGCCGCGACCGCGACCGCAATCGCGAACGGGCGCGGATCGACCCCCAGCGCAGTGGCGCTCGCGAACGCGATCGGGAAGAGCAGCGCCGCCGCGGCATTGTTGGTGATGAGCTCCGTGGTGATCACCGTGGCAAGGGTGATCCCGAGAAGGGCCCCGTGGACGCCGCCCCCACCCGAGATGCCGATCACCAGCTTCGCGGCTTCCGCGGCGAGCCCCGACTTTTCCATCGCGGTACCAAGCGCGAAGGACGCGGCGATCACGATGATCGT
>DAINRP010000314.1:0-3113 GCA_036741755.1 Gemmatimonadales bacterium | reverse complement strand
GGATCTGGTGGCCGAGTGTGCTGGGTGAACGGGAGGCGCCGACGACGGCGATGGATTGCGGCGAGAGAATCGGGTCGAGGGATCGAGTCATGGCTGAATCCTCACCCCGCGCGGGTGAATCCGGAGTGACTCGTTTATGAACCAACCTTTAGTGTACCGCCCGTTGGAGGGTGCAGGGGAGCTGCGGGGAGAAGCAGCATCACCTTGAGGCCACCGAGGGTACTCCGGGAAGCCGCCATCTCTCCACCGTGCAGTCCCGCAATGGCGGTGACGACCGCAAGGCCGAGTCCCACGCCTCCGGCCCGAAAGCGAGTACGGGCCTCGTCGGCGAGGAAGAACGGCGAGAAGAGCTGAGGGAGGAGTTCCTCAGGGACGCCGGGGCCTGAGTCCTCGACCGAGAGCGCTACTCGATCACCAATCCTGGCGAGTTCGAGGCGGACGCGGGTGCCCGCAGGCGTGTGCCGGGTGATGTTGTCGAGGAGCTGTTCGAGTGCGAGCGACAGCAGCCGCGGGTCCGCCTCACAATAAAGCCCATCGGGAGCGTCCCCCACTTCCACCGAATATGTGGCAAGCCGGCGAGCGACCTGCTGAACCGCGTGCCGGGCCAGTTCGGCGAGGTCGAGCCGCTGGCGCTGCAGCTCGGCTTCCCCGGCCTCGAAGCGGGTCAGGAAGATCAGCTGGTCGCCCATCAGGGCGAGGCGGTCCACCTCCTCGAGAACGCTGCCGAGCAGGGCGCGGTACTCCTCGGGGCTGCGCTCACGGTGCAGCGCGATCTCCACCTCGCCGCGCATCGCCGCAATCGGCGTACGCAGTTCATGGCCCACGTCCCGGATGATGCGCCGCTGCACGCTCAGGGCGCGCTCCAGCCTTGCCAGCATGGCGTTGAGCACCTCGATGAGTGAGCGAAGCTCGATGACATCGGCGTGGACCGTGATCTGCTGGGCTCCACCATGGGAGTGGATACTGCGCGCCTGGGCCGCGATCTCGGCGACCGGCTCGAGCGACGACCGCGCCAGCCAGGCGGCCCCGACCCCGGTCAACAGCGTCCCGAACAGCACCGTGGCGAGGATGCGGACCAGAATGGTGCGCGTCGCGCGGAAGAGTGGCATGACCGAGGCCGCCACCTGAATGACCGCGACGCCCGTCGCCGGACCGCGGCCATACGCAGGACCGGGAATGTAGATCGAACGGAACTTGCGCCCGCCCCAGCTGGTGGTCGCCCACCCGTGCTGGCCTGCGCGGGCGAGAATCATGGCGGCGGAATCGAGGGGGATCTCGCCTGCGAGCCGGGAATTGCTGTTTAGGATGCGCCCCGTGGAGTCCCGCGTGAAGACCAGCCGGTTGCCCTCGGTGACGGTGCCCCTCAGGTCGCTCGCGCCCACATGCGCCGTCAGCGGCTCGCCACTGGCGACCACGTCGGCCATGATCGCCGCCGCATCGGCGAGGGCACGGTCGAGCTCGCTCATGAGGGTCATGCGCACGCCCAGATAGGCCCACAGCCCGATCAACAGCAATGCCGCCAGCATGGTGGCGGCATAGCGAAGAGTGAGCGTCCGTTGCAGGGAGCGCATGGGAGGTCGGGACCAGGAGAAGACTACGGCAGACGGGGGCCCGGCAGTCAGGCCGGGTGGGAACTCCCGGGCAGCAACGATTCGACCCGCTTCAGCAGGTCATCGAAACGGAACGGCTTGGTCAGGTACGCGTCAACACCGGCACCGAGCGCGGCCCGGATATCCTGGGCATCGTCCCGGGCGGTCAGCATGAGGATGGGAGTGGTCCGGCCCTCACGGCGGAATTGAGCCGCCACCTCAGGGCCACTCAGCTTCGGGAGCATGTAATCGAGGAGGATGAGGTCGAACCCGCCGGCGCGAGCCCGGTCGAGGGCCTCTTCACCGTCGCGCGCCATCTCCACCTCGAACCGCTCCTCGCGGAAGCCCTGCTCGAGGAATCCTGCGACCTTCCGGTCGTCTTCGACGATGAGGATCTTCACGGCTCAACCGTACCGCCCGAACCGTGAAGATCCCATTAAAGCCGGGTTAGGGGTGATTCCGCCTGGACGCGTCGGTCAGCGCAGCGGCAAGGTGAGCTTGATGAAGTAGACCTCGTTGAAGTCCGTGGTGCCGAGCTTCGGGAGCAGCTTGGCCGCCGGTCCTTCGGTCAGACCGAAATCGTCGTCGTTGGAGATGGCGATGGTGTTGTCGTCGACGATGGTGATGCCCTCGGGCTTGTCGTGGGGATAGCCGAGGGTAAGAAGGTCCACCAGCAGTTCCTTCTTCGCCGGGATGACTCCGGCCGCCTGCAGGTCGGCGGGGGCAATCGACTCGAGGCTCCTGCCACCGAAGAGCATCCCGTCGGCGCCGTTGGCCGGATCGGAGACGTCGGTCGCGCCGGTGAGGTCGATGCGGTACACCCGCTTGGTCGCCGCCGGCTTGGCGGAGTCGCCCGGCATGTTGCCATCGCGCTCGATCACCAGGAAGTGGTTCTGATCGATCGCGACGATGTCGCCGTTGCGGTTGTCGACGGCGTCCTGGAGGTAGACGTACTGCCTGGACTGCCCGGTCTTGATGTCGTAGCGAAGCAGGCGAGTGATCACCGACTTCCGGCCTGCATCCTTCGGGTTGTCGAGCGGGCCCTCGAAGATGCCGACGAGGGTCTTTCGGTCAGGCAGCAGGGTCAGCCCCTCGATGCCCCGGTTGGCCCGGCGCTTCTGGAGCACCTGCGGCAGTGCAGAACTCCCGCCGGTGAAAGGGCTGTACCGCTCGAGCGTGCGTCCAGTGCGGTCGAGATGCAGCAGGCTCGGGCCGTACTCCTCCGAGACCCAGAAGCCGCCGTCCTTGAGCGCCGCCATCCCTTCGGGATCGACGCCCTCGGCATCGGAGCGAAGGATCTTGCCGTCGGTGCCGAGCGCGGTCTCACCGGTCCCGCCGAGGCCGATCAGCGGAGGGATGCCTGAAAGCGGCTTCTTGTCCTTGTTCGACATCTCGATCCTGGCGACCTGGGTCAGCGTGCCGTTCTCGAGCTTGAACCGCCCGAGCCGAGGCACGAAGGCCGGCTGCGCAAACGCCTTGGTGTCCTTGTCGACGTCGTAGTTGGGCCCGCGGTCGGCCAGGAGA
>DAINRP010000313.1:0-3158 GCA_036741755.1 Gemmatimonadales bacterium | reverse complement strand
CAGCTACGATGACCGGATCGCGACGGTTCGCGCGGCGAAGGCCGCGGGGATGGAAGCCTGCTGTGGCGGGATCATGGGAATGGGGGAGTCGCTCGAGGACCGGGTACAGCTCGCGTTCGAGCTCCAGGAGCTCGAGGTGGAGTCGATTCCCGTCAACTTTCTCGATCCGCGCCCCGGCACGCCCCTCGGCGACATGCCACGACTGACACCGCACGACTGCCTGCGCGCGCTGGCCATGTTCCGGTTCGTCAATCCGGCGCGCGACATCCGCGTCGCCGGCGGCCGGGAGATCAATCTCCGTCACCTGCAGCCGCTCGCCCTCTATCCGGCGAATTCCATCTTCTGCAACGGCTACCTCACGACACCCGGCCAGGGCCCCGAAGCCGACGCGAGGATGATCGCGGATGCGGGCTTCCGCGTCGCGGAGCTGGTCCCGGTGGTGTAGGCGCGCACGGCCGTGCGCGCCTACACCACCGGGACCATACCGGCCTTACGCATGAATCCCGATCCCGACGAGCTGACCGCGTGGGACGATGCCCACCTGTGGCATCCCTTCACGCCGCACAGCGTGTATCGCGACGAGGATCCGCTCCTGGTCGCGGCTGGCGACGGCAACTACCTGATCGACACCGAGGGCCGACGCTATCTGGACGGCGTCTCCTCGTTGTGGTGCAACCTTTTCGGGCATCGCCGGCCGGAGATCGATGCCGCGATCCGGGCACAGCTCGAGCAGATCGCGCACAGCACACTGCTCGGCAACAGCGGCATTCCGGCGATCCAGCTCGCCCGGCGCCTCGTGATGATCGCACCGCCGGGGCTGACCCGCGTGTTCTTTTCCGACGACGGCTCGACGGCCGTGGAAGTGGCGCGCAAGATGGCGCTGCAGCTCTGGCAGCAGCTCGATGGCGGCCGGGACCGCCGACGGAATCGCTTCGTCACCCTGAGTCTTGCCTATCACGGCGACACGGTCGGCTCGGTATCGCTGGGAGGCATCGACCTGTTCCACGACCGGTACCGCCCGCTGCTCTTCGAGACGGCCAAGGCGCCGGCGCCGTATTGCTACCGCTGTCCGCTGGGTCTCGACCGCGCGAGCTGCGCACGGGACTGCATCGACACCTTCGAGCGGATCGTCCGCTCCGAGGGCGACCGGGTCGCCGCGATCGTGATCGAGAGCGGCGTTCAGGGCGCGGCGGGCATGGTGGTGCAGCCCGAGGGATTCCTGCGCCGGGCGCGGGCGGTAGCCGATGAGGTGGGCTGTCTGCTGATCCTGGATGAAGTCGCGACCGGATTCGGACGCTCGGGGCGGATGTTCGCCTGTGAGACCGAGGAGGTCGCCCCGGACCTGCTCTGCCTCGCCAAGGGGCTGACCGGCGGCTATCTCCCCATGGCGGCGACCCTCACCACCGACCGGATCTTCGAGGCATTCCTCGGCCCGCCCGCGGACGGACGCACCTTCTTTCACGGGCACACCTACACCGGCAACGCGCTCGCGGCCGCGGCCGCACTTGCGACGCTCGATATCTTCGAGCGCGAGAATGTCCTGGCGACGCTTCCGGCGAAGATTGCCCGACTGGGGACCGAGTTGGGCCGGCTCCGGGAACTCCGAACCGTCGGTGACATCCGGCAGTTCGGCCTCGCCGCCGGCATCGAACTGGTGACGGACCGTGCCGGCAGGACCTCGTACCCGCCCGCGGAGCGGCGGGGAATGCGCGTCTGCCGGGCCGCGCGGGCCCGGGGGGTCTTCCTTCGCCCGCTCGGAGACACCATCATCTGCATGCCCCCGCTGTCGATCACCGACTCGGAAATCACTCACCTCGTCGATGCCATCGAACACGGCATCCGGGAGACCTGTCCATGACACCTCCCCCGAAGAAACGCCCCTCTCCGGCCCGCACATCGCGCCCTTCCGACGCGGCACGCGAAGAGGGCACCGCGGTGACCGGGAACCCGATCACGTTGATCGTCGGGACAGACACCGGCGTCGGCAAGACCTGGATCACCTGCGCGCTGGCGCAGGCGCTCAAGGATGCGGGCCAGCAGGTGGTGGCCGTGAAGCCGATTGAAACCGACTGCCTGGATCCGCCGAGGGTGGATGAGGACGGGCCCCGGCTGGCGGCGGCGACTGGGCAGTCGGGACCCAAGCGGGCGCTGGTGCGCCTACCGGGGCAGGTCGCGCCGGCAATCGCGGCCGACCAAGCCGGCATCACGGTCGACTACGACGACCTCGTGGCTCGCATCCGCGCCCTGGCGGCACCGGGCACGCTGCTGCTGGTGGAAGGGGCGGGCGGGCTGCTGTCACCGCTGACCTGGAACGACAACCATCTCGATCTGGCCCACAGCCTCGATGCCCGGGTGCTGCTGGTCGCGGCGGACCGCCTCGGCACGCTCGGGCACACCCTGATGGCGCTCCGGGTCCTGCAGGCGGAGAAGGTGCCGGTGTTAGGCGTGGTCCTCAATCAGCCCGGCGAACCGGACGAGAGCACCCGTACGAACGCGGGGGCACTCAGCCGCCTGGCAGAGAGCATCCCGATCGTCACCGTGCCGAACCTGGACGATCTCGAGCGGGCGGCGCTCGCCGTCAAGGAAGTGGCGGGCTGGCTACTGCCGTAGTCGCGCCAGGGTTGCCTCAATGTCCCCCCGCACGGCCGCATCTGGCGACTGCTCCAGGAGCGCGGTGAGCCGCTCCCGGGCGATCGCCGGCGACAGGGCGAAGCGCATCGCCTGAAGCGCCTGCTTCCGGGCGCTCGCCCGGGTCGAGAGTGCCTGCTGGCCGAGCAGATCGAGTGCCCTCGACGACCCGGCGGAGCCGAAAGCCGCGAGCGCAAACACCCCGCCATTCGTCCGCTCCGCGATGGCCGCGACCGCATCGATCAGGGTCGTATCCTTCATCTGCGCCGCCGCGAATGCCGCCGCATTGCTGATCGCGTCCTGATATGATGGTGTGGTCAATGCGGCCCGCACCAGGGGCACCGCCGCGACCGGATCCAGGCGCGCCAGCGCGCGGATTGCCGCCCCGCGGACGGCGTCGCTCGCATCCCGCTCCCAGGCTCCACGCACAGCCGCCACAACCTCCGGCGTCGGGAAGCCGCCCAGCGCGTCGGCAGCCCCCGACCGTACCTGCGCGGAGGTGTCCTTCAGCGCCTGCAGCAGCGCCGCGC
>DAINRP010000312.1:0-3159 GCA_036741755.1 Gemmatimonadales bacterium | reverse complement strand
GGGGATCTATGACACTCCACTCCCGGACCCGGGAGCCGGGCCGTTCGTGCACCCTCCTCGCTTTCGCGCTCCTCATCGGTCTCACAGCGCCGCTCGCGGCCCAGCAGGACCGGAATCACCTTTATGACCGGGTGCAGATCGGAGTGTCTGGCGCCGGGGTGTTTCTCAACACGACGATCCGGGTGGACGCGAGCGATGGCACGCCGGGGACGGACATCAACACCGAGGATCTGCTCGGCCTCGGCAAGAGCCAGTTCCGGCCCCGGTTCGCGCTGCGGCTCCGTCCGGGGCGCCGCCACGAGTTCGAGTTCAACTACATGCAGGTGCGTCGCGAAGGATTCGTCGGCGTGTCCGTGCCGATCCAGTTCGGTGACAGCGTCTTCAACGCCGGCGCCTACCTCTTCTCCTATCTGAAGACCGACCAGGCGAGCATGACCTATCGTCTCGCGCTGCGGGCGAAAGACAAGAGCCAGGCCGGCCTCAGTGTCGGTGTCGGGGCGATCGTGCTGGAGGCCGGGATCGCGGCGCTCGCCGTCGCTGGCGACAGCGCCTCGATCCTCTTTCTGGAGGATCGCAAGTTCACCGGCCCGACCGCCTCGCTGGGGCTCTTCGGGCGCGCAGAACTCGCCAGGAACCTGTATCTCGAAGGGGATGCCCGCGCGTTGTACGTGAAGGTGAGCCGCATTCGTGCCACCGTCTTCGAGGGTGGCGCTGCGCTCCGCTACTTCGTCCTGCCCTGGCTGGGTGCCGAAGCAGGCTATGGCATCGGCTTCTACAACGTGAAGCTCGATCCCAAGATCGGCAGCAACGCACTCGCTGGCCGAGTGAAGTACTCGGTGCAGACGCTGCGCGGCGGCGTGGTGCTCGGCTTCTGAGGTGCGAGGGCAGGGGCGGAGCGCGGCTCCGTCCCTGTCCCGCTCAGGACGCCGCCCGCCCGGCGGTGACCGGCGGCACTCCCTCGATCGGGTAGCCCAGCTCCTCGCCCAGCTTCCCGTAGGTGAGCCCGGTGACGAGGTCGTAGAGCACGTGGACCGCCATCGCGACGTAGAGTGAGCCCGCCAGCAGGACCAGCCCCTGCAGTGACAAGCCGATGAGCGCCACGGCGCCGATCCCCTTCCATCCCTGTACCGCGTGCGCGGCCCCGAACAGCGCGGCCGCAGCGATGGCGGCGACCAGCGGATCACCCGTCAGGCGGCAAAGCAGCACGTACATCACGCCGCGGTAGGTGATCTCCTCGCACGACCCCGCGGCGAGCGACACCGCCACCCACAGCCTGCGTTCGACAGCATCGCGAGGCATGACGAAGTGCACCCGCGGCTCCCGCCGCGCCACCGCCTCCCGCCAGCGCGGCCGGAGCGCCACGATCGTGAGGATCGCCATCAGGGCGCCGACGCCGATCGCGAGTGCCGAGGGCAGGACCGCCGGGAACAGCGCGATCCGCTCGACCTGCGCCACCCGGAGCGAGATGATGACCGTGACCGCCTGGACCATGAGGATCGAGAGGAAGTGCGGCTTCCGGGGGCGCTGCGACATGCTGGGGAGACGGCGGGCACTCTGCACCGCCAGGTAGGGCAGGACGACACCGAAGCAGGCGAGGTGGAACCAGCCCCAGGCCCCGATCCCGGCGGCCCCGGCGGGATCAGACATAGGAGCGGCGGAGGAGCCCCGCCGTATCCTCGTCGAGCATGTCGCTGCGGCGCAGTTCCTCGAAGCGGTCCAGCAGGTCTTCCACCCGCAGCCGGCGCCTCTGGGAGCCTCGCAGGTCGTAGGCGATGCGCCCCCGGTGCATGATGACGATCCGGTCACCAACGCGGACCGCCTGTGGCAGCGAGTGGGTCACCATGATCGCGGTGAGCCGCTCCGCGTTGACGAAGCTCTGGGTCAGGCGCAGGACCTGCTCCCGGCTGCGTGGATCGAGGGCGGCGGTGTGCTCGTCCAGCATGAGGAGGCTGGGGCGCACGATCAGCGCCATCAGCAGCGTCAGCGCCTGGCGCTGGCCGCCGGACAAGAGCCCCATCGGCGTCTGGAGCCGGTCCTCGAGGCCGAGCCCGAGGGTGCGCACCTTTCCGAACAGCTCATCCCGCCGGGCCCGGTTCAGGGCGCGGCGGAACCAGCGTGGCGACCCGCGCTTCGCGGCGATCGCGAGGTTCTCGGCCACCGACATGTCACCGGCGGTGCCCGCGAACGGGTCCTGAAACACCCGGGCGATGAGTTGGGCTCGGCGTGGCTCCGACCAGCGGGTGACATCGGTCCCGTCGATCAGGATGGTGCCCGATTCGGGCCGCAGCGACCCCGCGATTGCGTTGAGCAGCGTCGACTTGCCGGAGCCGTTGCTGCCGAGCACGACCACGAAGGCGCCCGGCTCCAGCTCGAGATCCACGTCCACCAGCGCCGCGTTCTCGCTGGGCGTCCCGCGGTGGAAGGTGTGGGCGAGGCCGCGGACCACCAGGGAGGGCTCACGCACGGGGCACCCGCGCTGCGGCCTGGGAACGGAGCGACCGGATCACCTGTGGCACGGTGAGGGCGGCGAGGACGAAGGCTGCCGTGACCAGCCGGAGCGCGTTGGGATCGAGCCCAGCCCGCACTGCGGCGGCGACCATCAGGCGGAACACCATTGCACCCATGATGGCGGCCATGATCCGCCGCCGGATGGTTCGCTGGCTGAAGAGCGCCTCGCCCAGGATGACGCTCGCCAGTCCGGTGACGATCATCCCCACGCCCATCTGGATGTTTGCGAAGCCCTGGTACTGGACGAACAGTGCGCCGGAAAACCCGATGCAGCCGTTGGCGATGGCGAGCCCGAACGTGGTGGCCAGTCCGGTGTCGATCGCCGACGCCTTGGCCATTCGGGGGCTGCTGCCGGTCGCGCGCAGCGCGAGCCCGAGATCGGTCCCGACGAACAGCGCCAGCGACAGCGCATGCAGGCCGACGATGACGAGCAGCGCCACCAGCGCCACCAGGTCCCGGGACAGCTCCACCCCCTCCATGTTGTCCCGATCCGGGAGCAGGGAGGCGGTCATATCGAATACGGTGGGGTGCCCCGCCAGCGAGAGATTGCCGCTTCCCATGATCCACAAGTCGATGGAGTAGAGAGCGGTCGTCACCAGGATACCGGCCAGGATCACGTCAATGCGCCACCGGGTGTGGATCAGTCCCGTG
>DAINRP010000311.1:0-3237 GCA_036741755.1 Gemmatimonadales bacterium | reverse complement strand
CTACATCACCGGGCACGCGATCTTCGAGGCGACCCATGGCACGGCGCCCAAGTATGCCAACCAGGACAAGGTGAATCCCGGCTCGGTGATCCTCTCCGGCGAAATGATGTTCCGCTACATGGGATGGGGCGAGGCCGCCGACCTGATCATCAAGGGCCTGGAGAAGACCATCAGCCAGAAGCGGGTCACCTACGACTTCGAGCGGCAGATGGAGGGCGCAACCCTGCTGAAATGTTCGGAATTCGGCAAGGCCGTGGTGGAGAACATGTAACGCGCAGCTGCGCGCCGCGGCAGCGCGAGAGCAGACCAGCGGCGCCAGCGCCTGCTGGACAATTCGAAGGCCGGCCGCTTGACAGCGACCGGCCTTCGCCGTACATCGGACGTTCCCACGAGTGCCCCGTTCCATGTCACGCGTGACGTCGCACGTCACACCCTAACGCAGCAAGGGAGGGCCTGGCCATGACGCAACTCGTCGCACTGTCGCTGAGCATCGGGATCCTGGGCGGGATCGCCACGTTCGTCTTCCTCAAGTTCCTGACCAGCTACCTGATCTGGGCCGCGTTCATCGCGTGGGGATGCTATTTCGCCACCGGCGGCAACAACGAGGCGCTGAAGAACACGATCGTCTGCAATGTGTTCGGTGCGATCGTGGCCTGGGTGGCCGCGCTCATCCTCGTGTCGGTGCCCATGGGCGACACCCTGGGCCTGCCGCTCTGGGCCGGCATCGTGGTGGGCGCCACGGTCCTCGTGCTCTGTCTCGCGGCGCACGTCAAGGCACTCGCCACGATCCCGGCGAGCGTCTACGGCTACGCCAGCGTCTTCGCCTTCCTGCTCGCCGGTGGCGGCGCGAATCTCACCAAGGACAGCCTGATGTCGGCGAGTCCCAAGCAGAACGCCCTCATCGCCGTGGCCGTCTCGATGGTGATCGGCGCGCTGTTCGGACTCCTGTCTGGCAAGATGAGCGGCGCCCTGAGCAAGAAGGCCTGAACGCAGCTCCGTTCGTCAGAGGCGGTTGGGGGCGGGGAAGTTCCCCGCCCCTAATCGTTTCTTCATCGCATCATCACCTGCATGTGATATTATCCCGGTCATGCCGACCCTGACCGGACCATGACCAAGCCACAGCACGCCCCGTCCCCACCCGCGGCGGTCGCTGCCGGGCGGAGCCTGCCGCTCGCTCAGCCGGGGCCGCCCCCGTTTCTAATCATCGCCAGTCACTTCGCCGCCGGCTTCGGCTGGGCCATTCTCGGCGCCGCCGGCCTGGTCTGGCTCGCGCCTGAGCTGGCGACAGGAAGCTTTCTCGATCCCCGCGCCCTGGGGCTGACCCATCTCTTCACGCTCGGCTGGATCACGACCGTCATCATGGGGGTGCTGTACCAGATCTTCCCGGCGATGCTCGGGGTCGCGGCGAGGAGCGTCCGGGTCGCCCGCTTCTCGTTCGCGGCCCAGGTTGCGGGGACTGCCACCCTGGCCACGGGACTGCTGCTGGGTTCGCGACTCGCGCAGAGCGCCGGCTGGACGCTGTTGTTCTGCGCACTCTACGGAGTGGCGTGGAACTTCCTGCCCCAGAACCGGAAGGCGGGCCGCAACCGCCAGCTCGGCATCTACATCTCCTACGCTCACATGGGACTCGGCTTCGCGATGCTGATCGGCGGTGCCCGGATCGGTGACGCGCTCGGCTGGTGGACCACGCCGAGACTGCCGCTGCTCGCGGCCCACTTTCATTTCGGCGCGGTGGGCTTCGCCTCGATGACCGTGGCGGGCGTCGGAAGCCGGATGCTCCCGATGTTCCTCGGCACCATCGATGCTCCGGGATGGCCGATCCGCGCCCTGCCCCGCATCCTCGCCACCGGTACGGTGCTGTTCGCCATCGGAGAAATCGGCGGCTTCCGCTGGCTCGGGTTCGCCGGCGCGGCCGCGATGATTGCGGGAGCCCTGATCTTCCTCTGGCTCGCGGCCCGCTGGTACCGGGGCCGGGCCCGCCCCGCCCTCGATCCGGCGACGGCGCTCACCCTGGCCGCACTCGGCTGGCTGGGAGTGGCGCTGCTGATGGGCTGCATCGTGCTCGCGCGGGGACCGCTCGCCGGGGGCATCGTCATCGCCTACGTCGCGCTGCTGCTCCTCGGCTGGCTGACCGCCTTCATCCTCGGTGTCTCCTATCGGGTGCTGCCGACGCTCACCTGGCACCATCGCTTCGCGGCACGCGCTGGCCGGCCCGGTACCCCCACGCTCCCGCAGATGGTCGTGCCGGCGCTGGGGTGGGTGACGGTTGCCCTGCATACGACCGGGCTGGGCCTGCTGATCATCGGGCTCGTCACCGCGAATCAGCCGCTGGTGCGTGGAGGAGCGCTCCTCTTCCTCGGCTCGATCCTGACCACCGCTGCACACCACCTTCGTCTCATGCTCGTGGGACGCACACGGAGAGAGAACGCATGACGATCCATACTTCGATCCAGCCCGATATGACGGTCGCCCAGGTGGCCGAGCTGTGGCCAGCCACGGTGCCGGTGCTCGCACGACGCGGCATCGACCTGTGCTGCGGGGGCACCAAGACGCTGGGCTTCGTTGCGGAGGCGCACGGCTTCGACCTGCAGGGGCTCATCGAGGAACTGGCCGCGGCAGCGGAGGTGGAACAGGAGTGAGGTGGGGACTTAGCTTTCGCGGATGACCGAAGCTCTCGACAAGATCGTCCGTCGCTTCAAGGCGTCCGACAAGCAGACGCGCCTGGAGCTGCTCCTCGACTACAGCAAGAAGCTCCCGCCCCTGCCGGAGGAGTACCACGCCGCACGGGATCAGGGGATCAACCGCGTGCCGGAGTGCCAGTCCCCCGTCTTCCTCTTTGTCAGGAACGGCCCCGAGGGCATCGTGCTGCACGCCGATGCCCCGCGAGAAGCGCCGACCGTCCGCGGCTTCGTCTCGCTGCTGGCCAAGGGGATCAACGGCGCAACGCCGGCGGAAGTGCAGGCGCTACCGAGCGACCTGCTCGATCAGCTCGGACTCACGGAAGCGCTGGGGATGACCCGGATGCATGGGCTCACCGCGATGGTGGGCCGGATCAAGCGGATGGCGGGGGAGCTACACGGTGCCTAGTGCTTAGTGCTTAGTGCTTAGTGCGGAGTGCACTTCCTAAGCACTAGGCACCCAGCACTGTCGTCTATCTTTCTATAGGCAACCGCACGCCGTTCCCCCACTCGGTCCACGACCCGTCGTAGTTCCGCACCTTCTTGAAGCCAAGCAGAT
>DAINRP010000310.1:0-3255 GCA_036741755.1 Gemmatimonadales bacterium | reverse complement strand
GTGGATCACCAGAAATTCGACCAGGCCATCCGGGCGCCGACTGAGCCGGCGGCGGTGGCGAAACGACTGACCGCACAGGGTCTGCGGGAGGCGCTGGTCTGGCGGGAGATCCTGGGACCGCCCAAATCAATGCAGGACGAATGAGGCAATGAACGGGGCGGCTCATCGAGCCGCCCTGGTGGTTTCTACCTCCGCCGCTTCGCCCTTTTCGCTGCCGGCGGCTTGGCGGGGCTCGCTTTCAATGGGGATTTCGGCGCCAGCTTCGGCCCGAACGTCTTCTGGTACAGCGCAATTGCCTGGAGGATCGCCGCCCGGGCTTCCGTCGCGCCTTCGAAGCCGCGGGTACGGGTCGTCACACCCTCCAGGTCCTTGTAGACCTGGAAGAAGTGCTCGATCTCCTTCAGCATGTGCTGCGGAATATCGTCCAGTTCGTTGATGCCCTCGGAGTAGGGATCGCTCACTGGAACGGCCAGCACCTTTTCGTCCGCCTTGCCGCGGTCGATCAGGTGGAAGAGGCCGATGGGACGACACTCGATCAGGCAGCCGGTGAACACCGGGATGGTCGTGATCACCAGCACGTCGAGCGGGTCGCCGTCGTCGCCGAGCGTGCGGGGGAGGAAGCCGTAGTCCCCCGGGTAGTGCACCGCGCTGGCGAGTACCCGGTCGAGCCGGAAGATCCCGTACTCCTTGTCGAGCTCATACTTGTTGCGCTCGTTGGTCGGGATCTCGATGATGGCGTTGACGACGTCTGGCGGGGTGGGGCCGGTGGCGATGTCATGCCAGGGGTGCAAGCCCCGGGGTGGTCTGTTGATTGGCATGGGAGTAAGATACGTCGGTCAGCCCGAGTGGCGGAATGGCAGACGCAGCGGACTCAAAATCCGCCGGCAGCAATGCCGTGCGAGTTCGACTCTCGCCTCGGGCATGTCGAAGGTCCCTGACACAGCGGTCGCCGGTCTCCCGGCGGCCGTTGTGCGTTTCCCGTGGGGCGCCCCGCCGCAGCGAACCACACGTGCTCCGCCGCGGCGGTGTGCGATCGATCGCGTCCCTCCGGCTCGGCCTGTCGCAGGTTCCCGCCTGCGCCTAAGTTCCTTCCCCATGGCCTTCCTCGATTCGAGTCAGCAGCGCGCGGCAGCCCTGATCATGCTGCTTGGCGCGGTCCTGATCATCGCGCTCGCGCCGTACGTCAGCGGCCTCGTCGGCGGTCTGGTGCTGTTCGTGCTCTTCGTGCCGTTGCACACCCGTGCCATCCGGGTGATGCCCCCGCGATGGAGCGCGGCGATCATGGTCCTCCTGGCGCTGATCCTGCTGGTCGTGCCTGCGGTCAGTTTCGCGGGCCTGCTGCTCGATCAGGCGCAGGCGATCGCCACCGGGGTCGCGCAGGGTCCGCTGCGCGAGCGACTCGGCGGGCTGACGATCGGCGGCTTTGCGGTCGGACCCCGGCTCGCCGGGATGGGGGAGAAGGTGGTGAGCTGGCTCGGCTCCAGCGCGTTCGGTCTGCTTGGGACCGCCACCCGGCTCGGACTCAACCTGACCATCTCGCTCTTCGTTCTCTACTATCTGCTGCTGCGGCCCGACGAGATCTGGGCCGCCGTCAAGCCGTACATCCCCTTCTCGCCCGCCAGCGCCGATCTGCTGCGCGACAGGTTCCGCGACGTCACGGTATCGACGGTCATCGGCACCGGACTGATCGCCTGCATCCAGGGCGCCATCGTGGGCCTCGCCTTCTGGCTCACGGGGCTGTCCAACGCCCTGTTCTGGGGAGTGGTGACGGTGGTCTTCTCCATCCTCCCCGTAGTGGGGTCCGGGATGATCTGGGGGCCGGGGGCGGTCTCGCTGTATCTCAACGGGCAGTATGGGGGCGCCATCGCCATGGTGGTGCTCGGGGTGGTGCTGGTGGGGAACGTCGATGTGCTCATTCGCCCCGCGGTGTTCCGGCGGTACGCCCAGATCCATCCGCTGGTCACGCTGGTCGGAGCAATCGGGGGGGTCAGTTACTTCGGACTCATCGGGATCCTGGTCGGTCCGCTGGCCGTCTCGTATTTCTTCGAACTGATCCGCATCTATGGCGTGGAATACCTGCATCGGGCACAGCCAGTGCCGGCGCCTGCCAATCCCGTTGTCGAATCGCCGGCGCCCTGAGCGGCGCACGGCACGCCGGACCTCCGCCCCACGAGCATTGCCATGACGCCCCCCTCGCGCCGGGCTATCTTCCCACTTATCCCATGATCAGGGTTGGGTAGAGGATGCTCTCCAAGAAGTCCAAGTATGCGATCAAGGCGCTGCTCGCCCTGGCGGAGCATGGGGCCGAGGAGCCGATGCGCATCGCGGATGTCGCCGAGCAGGAGTCGCTGCCGCAGAAGTTTCTGGAACTCATCCTGCTCGACCTCCGGAACGCCGGCGTGGTGCAGAGCCGGAAAGGGAAGGGGGGCGGCTACCTGCTGGCCCGCTCCCCCGACAAGATCATGCTGGGTCAGGTCGTCCGACTCTTCGATGGGCCGCTCGCCCCGGTGCCCTGCGCCAGCCAGACGGCGTATGTACCCTGTACGGACTGCGCCGATGAGGCGACCTGCGGCGTCCGGCTGGCGATGAAGGAAGTGCGGGACGCCACCGCGAGGATCCTGGACCATTTGAGCCTCGCCATGATCCGCCGGCGCCAGGCCGCCGTCCGGCGTCGGGCGCCCCGCTGAGCCGCCGCCCCGCGGCGTTGCGCGAGGGTCCTGCCTGGTATTAGTCTAGTAATACAATAGAGTAAAATCGTCATGCGGCCGGTCGCTCCCGCCCGGGATGAGGGGAGGGTGCCGCAGTTCTCTGCCGGGTTCGCGCAACGCCGCCGCACCTCTTCGCGGTGGCGCGGCGCCGCGCCAGGGCAGTGGAGCGCGGAGGAGGGCTGGCGCGGCCGTCGTATCTGTCGCCCCGGCAACGGTATATCGGGGGCGGGGGGCGGGTGAGGCCGGGGGCGGAAGGACGGCGAGGGAGGCTGGCATGTCGCTTGCCGTTATACTCTACAGACCAGATAGACTAAATGGGCAGGAGGTGGTAATGGCCGGCGGGGAGTTCGCCCGACAGATCCTCGCCGCGCTGGACGGGATCCGGTTCGGCTCGGTGGAGATCGTGGTGCATGACGGCCGCATCGTGCAGATCGAGCGGCGGGAGAAAGTCCGGCTGGCGGCCGAGGGCACGTCACCGCAGAAGTAACCAAAGCCGATCCGGCGCGGGGCCGGCGGCACGTAATCAACGCTGGGACTGACCGGTCAA
>DAINRP010000309.1:0-3256 GCA_036741755.1 Gemmatimonadales bacterium | reverse complement strand
TTGATGACGGCGTCCATGATGATGCGAATGCCGTGACGATGGGCGGCATCGACCAGGGCACGGAGATCGTCCCTGGTTCCGAGCGCGGGATCGACCGCAGTCCAGTCGCGCGCCCAGTAGCCATGATAGCCGTAGGTCTTGCCGGTCCCCTCGTCCACGGCGCCGTGGATCTGCTCCACGAACGGCGTCATCCAGATCGCATTGACGCCCAGACTGTCGAAATATCCCGACTCGAGGCGCTCCCGAACTCCCGCCAGATCCCCGCCCTCGAAGTTCCGGAGGAGCGCGCCATCGTGCGCGCGGCCGAGCGCCCGGTCGTTGGTGGTATCACCATTCTGGAAGCGATCGGTCAGCAGGAAGTAGATCGTGGCGCTGTTCCAGTATCGCGCCTGGGCAGGACTGGTCGCGGCGACGGCAACGGCGCGCTCCTGTTCCGTCTGGGGGGCGCGCCCCGGGCACCCTCCCGCGAGGAGGGCGCCGACCGCGATCAGACCGCGGGCGGGAAGCCGGGATGCCATGTGGTGGCCTCCTTGTCGTCCTGGTCTTCGACCCGGAGGGTAAGTACCGCGGCGAGCAGGAGCGACACGCCGCCGATGGCCAGGGCGTAGATGGCCTCGCCGCCGAAGAAGTGACCAACAAGAAAGCCCAGTAGCGCCGCCGCGATGATCTGCGGAATGACGATGAAGAAATTGAAGACGCCCATGTAGTAGCCCATCTTCGAGGGCGGCAGCGACCCGGTGAGAATCGCGTACGGCATGGCGAGAATGCTCGCCCATGCAATCCCGACGCCCACCATGGAGCCCAGCAGGAACCGAGGATCCTTCAGCACGAGGATGGACAGCAGCCCCGCCGCGCCGCAGGCGAGGCAGATCGCGTGGGCAATCTTGCGGCTGGTCTTCCGCGCGAGGACCGGAATCAGGAAGGCCACCACCGCGGCAACGCCGTTATAGGCACCGAACCCGACACCCACCCAGTTGGCGCCCTCGTTGTAGAGGGCCGAGCTGGTGTCGGTGGTGCCGTAGAGGTGGCTGGTCACGGCCGGCGTAGTGTAGATCCACATTGCGAAGAGCGCGAACCACGAGAAGAACTGGACCGACGCCAGCTGCTTCATGGTGCGCGGCATGTCCTGAAAGTCGTTCAGGATGGTCACGAAGCCGTTATCGTAGCGGCCGCCTCGTTGCAGGAGGCCGCTCGCGACAAGGAGGAGACCGACCACGCCCAATCCCACCGACAGGACCATGACCTGATAGATCGCCTGACTGGCCAGCCAGGCACTCAGCAGCGCACCCACCGCGAGGAGGATCCAGCCCAGGCGGATCTGGCGGCCGCCGTTTGCGGCGAACTCCACCGCGGTCCGCCGCTCGCGCACGGTCACCTCCCGTGTCTGATTCTCGGAGAACGCGGCCATTTCCTCCGGCGAATACTCCTTCGACCGGAGCACGGTCCACAGGACCGCCGCAAAGAAGACCGCGGCGCCGAAGATGAAGGAGAAGCGCACCGAGTCGGGAATGACATGCGGAGGCGCCTCGTTGCTCACCCCGAACTTGTTGGTGAGCAGCCAGGGCAGCACGGAGGCGGCCACCGCGCCGGTGCCGATCAGGAAGCTCTGCATCGCGAAGCCGGTGGTGCGCTGCTCCGAGGGGAGGTTGTCACCCACGAAGGCGCGGAACGGCTCCATGGAGATGTTGATGGAGGCGTCCATGATCCAGAGCATGCCGGCTGCCACCCAGAGCGTGGGCGAGTTCGGCATCGCGAGCAGCGCCAGTGAGGCGAGGATCGCGCCGCCGAGGAAATAGGGACGCCGGCGGCCGAGGCGGTTCCAGGTGCGGTCGCTGAAGTAGCCGACGACCGGCTGGACGAGGAGTCCAGTGACCGGTGCGGCGATCCACAGGATGGGAATGTTCTCGACCTTGGCGCCGAGCGTCTCGAAGATCCGGCTGACGTTGGCGTTCTGCAGCGCGAAGCCGATCTGGATGCCGAGGAAGCCGAAGCTCATGTTCCAGATTTCCCAGAACGAGAGCCGTGGCTTGGTGCGGACAGCGGGAGCAGCGGGAGCGGTTGTGGCGTGCGCGGCCATGGAAGACCTGGGGCGTCGGGGAAGACGAGTGCTTAGTGCTGAGTGCTGAGTGCTGAGTGCTCAGTGCTTAGTGTCTGGTCCGCGGCGTTGCGGGCCTGGTGCAGGCGCCGCAGCAGGTCGCCCACCGAAGGATCGGCGAAGACGTCGTCGAGCAACCGACGCATCGGGCGCTGCCAGTTGGGGCGGAGCGACGATGGCGTGCCGGGCAGATTTACCGCGACCTCCTCCAACCAGAGGTCCTCGAGCCACGGCACCACCAGCGGGCTCTCGGAGCGGCCAATCCATTCGAGGAGGGTCGCGAAGAAGGTCGCTCGATCCTCGGGGCTGACGCCCAGGGTGTCCGCCAGCCAGCGGATCGCGTGGCCCCGCTCCTCGCGGGCCGCCGGTGCGTCTGGTTCGGCGAGCATGCGGTAGCGCACCCGGTCCTTGATGTCATCGCCAGCGAGCCACCCCGCGAAGGTGGGTGTGTCATGAGTGCCTACCAGCGCCATGTCCGCCGAAGTGGGAGGTGTGACGTTCGGGCCGCTGGAGGCCTGGAACAGCGCCAGGTACATGCCCCAGATCCGGTGGCGCGGCAGCGCCTCGAAGATCTCCGGCGGCACGGTGCCGAGATTCTCCCCCACGACCTCGCAGCGATGCCGGTTCGACTCCAGCGAGAGGATGGCGAAGAGTTCGTCGGCGGGGTAGCTGACGTAGGTTCCCTGATGCAGCCCCATGCCGTGTGGAATCCAGTAGAGCCGGGTCCACGCCATGATATGGTCCACCCGGAGCACGCCGGCGAGGCTGGCCTGATGCGCGATGGAGGCCGCGAGGTAGCGGTGCCCCTCGCGGCGCGACATCCCCGGGAGCACCGGGGAGAAGCCCCAGTCCTGCCCACTCGGAAAGCCTGCGTCAGGCGGTGCACCGACCGACATTCCCCCGGCGAACAGCTCCTGCCTGGACCAGGGGTCGTAGCCGTCCGGGTGGCCGCCCACGGCGAGGTCGAGCCCGAGGCGGAAGCCGTCGCGGTCGAGGTGCTGCCTCAGGTCGTGCAGCTGACGACGCACCATCGTCTGGGCCACGAGGTGGAAGCGCTCCTCCTCGGGGTCGACATGTTCGGGCGCCAGGATACCTCCCTGCGCTGCCGCGGGCCAGTCACGCCAGTTCCTGCCTAACCGAGCCTGCGCGCCGCGGAAGCGG
>DAINRP010000308.1:0-3284 GCA_036741755.1 Gemmatimonadales bacterium | reverse complement strand
TCGCTGTACCGAACCCGATCGGCCAGTGCCGCGGCCGCGGAGGCCGCGGGGGACGGGTACGCGGCCTCCTTGGCGTATCGCGAAGTTCGCGCCGATTTCGCCGGGTTGCATGATGTCCGCGCGGACAGCGGGCGAATCGTTTCGCTCGAGCGCACGGCGCAGGTCCGGCGGACGCTCGAACACCGCGACGAGGTCGCCGAGCGTTACCGCGCCGATCTCGCGAGGCTGCAGCGCTTCATCGCCAGGACCCGGGAAGCGGCGAAGCCCGAGGCGCTCTCACGGTCCCTCAAGGCGCTGCAGATCACCCGGCTGAAGGAGCGGGCCGCGGAGACGAGCGACCGGATCGCCGCACTCGGCGCCGAGCAATCGCTGGAGCAGATCTTTGTGGTCACCGCCTTCTACGAGCCCAGAGCGGCGCTGGCCGGGAAGAACCCGGCGCGCGCGCTTGCACTGCTCGCCATCGCCGAGACGATTCACCCCGGCACCCCCTTCGTCTGTGCGAGCCGCAAGGAAGCCCTCGCGGCGCAAGGCAGAACGGAGGAAGCCACTGCGCTGCGCTGCACCTCCAACTGAGCCTGGGAAGCGACCGTTCACGACGAAACGTGCGGAACCGGCTGGGGTTCGCGCGCGTAGTGGCACGCTCCGCTTCCCGCTTCCCGGTCCCTCCCGGAGGTTTCATGTCGCAGTGTCGTACGCTGGCCGCAGGTGTCGTGGCCCTCGGTGTCTTCATGGTGCAGCCGCTCCGCGCGCAGGGCCCCCAGATCGTGAAGTTGCCCTGGGAGAGCCAGGCGGCGTCTGCCAGCCAGACGATCGGGATGACCGATCTGTCGATCTCGTATCACCGCCCAGCGGTGAAGGGGAGGAGGGTGTGGGGTGGGCTGGTTCCGTTCGATTCCGTCTGGCGCGCCGGCGCCAACCAGAACACCGTGTTCGCCTCCACCTCGGCCTTCAGCGTGGGCGGAACGCGGCTGCCGGCAGGGCGCTACGGGATTCACATGATCCCGACGCCCTCGACCTGGACCGTGATCTTCAGCCGCGAGGCCGGCGCGTGGGGCGCGTTCAGTTATCGCCAGAGCGAGGACGCCATGCGCCTGAAGGTGACTCCAGCGCCGGGCGGCTTCACCGAGCACCTGCAATACACTTTCGATGAGCCGACCGACAGCGGCGTGGCCCTCACCCTGCACTGGGAGAAGCTCCAGGTATCCGTTCCTATCACCGTGCCGGTGAACCAGGTGGTCATGGATACGCTGCGGCAGCAATATCGTGACCTGCCCAGGTTCTTCCCGCAGGCATGGATCGAGGGCGCCCGATGGGCGCTGCAGCACAATGCCGAACTGGACGTCGCCGAGGCATGGGCCGACTCCGCGGCGCAGCTCCAGCCGACGTTCGCGGCGCTCAGACTCAAGGCGGCGATCCAGGAGAAGCGGGGCAACGCGGCGGGTGCCGCAGAACTTCGGCAGCGCTCGATGGGCCTCGCCACCGAGGCCGACATCAATCTCATCGGTTATCAACTGATGGGGCAGGGCAAGATGGACGAGGCGCTGGCGATGTTCCGCAAGAACGTGAAGGATTACCCCCGTTCGTGGAACGTGTACGACAGCCTCGGGGAGGCGCTGGCGAAGCAGGGGAACAAGAAGGAGGCGCTGGCCAGCTACCAGAAGGCGCTGAGCCTGGCGCCAGAGGGACAGAAGGGCCGGATCAACGGCATCATTGCCGGACTCAGGTAGCGGCGCTCCGTCTAGGGCCTGAAGACCTTCTTACGGGCGGTGCTCTCCTTCTCCAGCCGCCCGCACATCAGTTCGCAGAGCCGCAGCACATCGGCGTCAGCCAGCTTGTAATAGGTGCTGACGCCGTCCTTCCGCCGGTGCACGAATCCCGAGGCATAGAGCACCTGCAGGTGCTTGGAGGCATTCGCCTGCCCGAGGCTGGTGGCCTCGAGAATGTCGCTGACGGTGCGCTCCCCGCCCTTGAGGGCGTGGAGGATGTCGAGCCGTGACGCTTCGCCGAGGGCCTTGAAGCGCTCGGCGATATGCCGGAGCTGCTCCGGCGTCAGGTGTCTGCCAGCCATGAGATCCGAGATCACTCCGCTGCAATGGGTCATGGAAGATGGGCACGGTCCCGGCCGCCTGCCACTGCGCCCGCCCCGGCGGCTCGGGAGGCGGGGTTGACGCTACGACTGTATTACTATATGGTTATGTAAGAATTATCAAGAGCGCGGCCGGCATCGGCCGCCCCGGGGACAACCATGCGAGCTGTCATCAATCGGATGCTGTGGCTTCTGCCGGCCCTGATCGCGGGCCCGCTGGCGGCGCAGGCGCCACTGACCCTCGGGCAGGCGCTCGAGCGGGCCGAGCGATCGGGCTATGCCAATCGGATCGCGGCGGGGCAGAGCGCGGCGCAGGGGGGGCAGGCGCTGGCGCCCTACCGCGGCATCCTGCCGACTCTCCGGGTCGAGAGTGGCTACCTGCGCACCACCGATCCGCTCAGCGCCTTCGGCTTCACGCTGCGCCAGCGGGCGGTGACACCCGCCGCCTTTGCGCCGGCGCGGCTCAACGATCCCAACGCGACCGGCAACCTCATGACCGGCGTGGTCGTGGAGCAGCCGATCTTCAATGCCGATGCCTGGCTGGGCCGCGCGGCCGCCGCTAGCGCGAGCAAGGCCACCCGGGCGGCGGAGCGGTGGACCCGCTCAGGCACGGCGGTGGATGTGGTGCGGGCCTACTGGGGCGCGGTACTCGCCCACGATCAGGTGCGGACGTTGCGCACCGCACTCGACGCGGCGCATTCCCACGTGCGGCAGGCGGAGTCGATGGTAAAGCAGGGCCTGGCGACGCGATCCGATGCACTGCTCGCCTCCGTGAAGTCGGGAGAGGTCGAGGCGATGCTGCTCGGCGCGGAGAGCCAGGCCCGTCTGGCCCGGCATGGACTCGCCGTGCTCATGGGCGATCCAGCCGACACGGCGTTCACGCTCCCCGATTCGCTGCCGGTCGCCGCCGCCGTCACGGCGATCGCTGCACGCGCGGCCGCGGCGGCCGATGCTCCCGGGATCCGGGCCGACGTCGAGGCCGCAGGTCTCGCGCGTGAGGCCGCAAATGCCGACGCACGCCGGGCGACCGCGCTCTATCTCCCCCATCTCAACGGTTTTGGACGCATCGACTGGAACACGCCCAACACCCCCTTCGGCGGGAAGAGCGCCTGGACCCTCGGCGTGATGCTGAGTTGGAGCCCCTTCGCCGGAGGATCGGAGCTGGCCGAGATCCGCAGTGCAAAGGGACGCCGGGATG
>DAINRP010000307.1:0-3347 GCA_036741755.1 Gemmatimonadales bacterium | reverse complement strand
GTCGGCGAGGACCTGGATGCCGTTGCCGCGGACGAACTCCCCGTCGATGATGACGTCGTTGCGGTCGGTTCCGCGGATGACGAGCGATGGGGTGGTGACCGTGACCTCTTCCTTGTAGACCCCCGGCTCGACCAGCACGAGGTCCCCCGGATCGGCGGCGTCGACCGCGGCCTGGATGGTCGGGTAGTCTTTCGGCACGTGGCGGGTGACACCGGTCGCGGCTGCCACCGGCGGCACGACGCCTCTGGGACTCGGGCTGTAGGCGACATCGCCCACCACGATGACGCCGGCCATGCCAATCCCGTCTCGAGTACCGTGAAAGGTGCAGTAGTACTTGTAGACGCCCGGCTTGTCGAAGACGAC
The DNA here is from genome assembly GCA_036741755.1 of Gemmatimonadales bacterium. Classification (GTDB taxonomy): domain Bacteria; phylum Gemmatimonadota; class Gemmatimonadetes; order Gemmatimonadales; family GWC2-71-9; genus JADJOM01. The sequence goes on along the minus strand of DAINRP010000307.1, from coordinate 2,984 downwards.
CGTCTCTTCGCTGCCCGCCTTGATCTCCAGCGCGGTCGTCCAGGAGGAGTCGGTGGCGACGGCGTTGTGCGGGTTGGCGCCGACGTTCATAAAGATGACCCGCGCACCCACCGGCACCCGGGTGACCGCCGCATTGAACTGATTGTCGATCATGCTGACGAAGGTGCCGGTGCGCGACTCACCGGAGCAGGAGAGCGCGGCGGCAATCAGCAGGAGGGACGCAAAACGAGATCGGTGCGGGAATCGGTACGCCATGAAGAAGCCGCCCCGTGCGTGGAAGGGAGGCGGCTAGGTTACGGCGCTTCGATCGCGCCCGCAAGGCGCCCGGCCACCCGACACATCGAGTGGCCGACCACCGAGAGTCGATCTACGTCGGGAACCCATCCGGGTTCTGGCTCTGCCACCGCCACGCGTCGCGGCACATCGCGTCGAGGTCGCGGACCGCCTTCCATCCCAGCTCCCGCTCGGCGAGCGACGGGTCGCAGTAGGAACTCGCCGCATCGCCCAGGCGCCGCGCCCCGATCTCGTACGCGATCTTCCGCCCGCTGGCCCGCTCGAATGCCCGCACCGCCTCGAGCACGCTGTGCCCACGGCCGGTGCCGAGATTGTAGGGGACGCAGCCGGTCTTCCCCTTGAGCTTCTCCAGCGCCTTGAGGTGCCCGACCGCCAGATCCACCACGTGAATGAAGTCGCGGACGCCGGTGCCGTCGGGCGTGGGGTAGTCGCCACCGTGAATCTGGAGCTTCGGCAGCTTGCCGACCGCCACCTGGGCGATATACGGAAAGAGATTGTTGGGGATGCCGTTGGGATCCTCACCAATCCGCCCGCTCTCGTGGGCGCCCACCGGATTGAAATAGCGGAGCAGCGCGATGTTCCACGACGGGTCGGCGCGGTGCAGGTCGCGGAAGACCTGTTCCATCATCAGCTTCGAGTGGCCGTAGGGATTGGTCGCGGAGAGCGGGAAGTCCTCGCGCACCGGCACCGAGGCGGGATCGCCGTAGACCGTCGCGGAGGAGCTGAAGACCATCGTCTTCACCCGGTGCGCGACCATCGTCTCGCAGAGGATCAGCGTGCCGGTGATGTTGTTGTGGTAGTACTTGAGCGGGAGAGCGACCGACTCGCCCACCGCCTTGAACGCCGCGAAGTGGATGACGGCGTCGATGGGATCGCGGCGGAAGACGCCGTCGAGCGCCGGCGCATCGAGGAGATCCACCCGGTGGAAAGTGAACGGCCGCCCGGCCAGCTCCTCCGTCCGGCGGAGCGCCTCGGGCTTGCTGTTGCTGAAATTGTCGACCACCACGACGTCGTGGCCGGCCTTCAGAAGTTCCACCGTGGTATGGCTGCCGATGAAACCGGCGCCGCCGGTGACCAGGATCCGCATCCGCATGCTCCAATTGGTGTAAAGAGACCCGGACAATCTACACCGATCCTGCCTGTCTCGTTACGCGACGGGGCGCATCGTGCCGGACCAGCCTGGCGGGGCAGCCGCCACCTCAGTTCCCTGCATTTCCCTCTGACAGACCACCGCCCCCGTCCCGGACCGCTTCTTGCAAGCCATGCACCGCACCGCCGGCGTCTAGATCGAACGATGCAGAGCACTTGTCAGGCCGATCGTAGCAAATTGCTGCGACTGCACCGGGGCGCTACAGCATACCCCGTTCCGCCGCCTCACAAACTCATGCAAGGTTCATCACGAGCACATGAAGCGGTCGCTAAGTTCACTGCCCGTGGGCTACGCGCAATCCCGGAGTGCGCCTCCTCCATCCGGAGCCGGCGCGACGCCGCACCACCTCGTGAGGGTTTCCATGTTCCGCAATCGCATTCCCGCATTCACTGCCGTCGGACTGCTTCTCGTCGGGGCTTGCACGGATGGCGCCGACCGCGGCACGACAGAACCGGCAAGCGTGCCGACGGCCGATGCGGCCTCGGCGGTCGCCACCTCCACCGCCGTCACCCGGATCGTCGGGAACTGGCAGGTCACCATCACCGATCTCGGCACGCTTCCCGGAGGCACTTTCTCCTCCGCCTACGACATCAACAACATCGGTGAAGTCGTCGGCATCGCGTCGGATGCCGCCGGCATGAATCGCCGAGTCATCTGGCAGAATGGCATCATCGTGGACACCCTGCCGCAGCCCAGCTCCGCCGTCACCACCGCGACGCAGCTCAATGAACACCGGCAGCTGGTGGGCTTCGCCAACCAGGGAGGCGGGGGAATCGGATACGGCGTCTACTGGAGCAACGGGACGGCGGTGAAGCTGCAGCCGCTGCCGGGCACCGCGGCCTCGGGAGCCGCCGCGAATGGGATCAACGCCCTCGGTGATGTTGCGGGCGGCGGCACCGGCGGCGGTGGAACGGTCCCACTCTACCAGCATGCCGGCATCTGGCGGAACGGCCTGCTGTTCCGGGACATCGGCGTGATCCCCGGTGGCAACTACTCCATGGCGTACGACATCAACGACGCGGGACAGGTGACCGGCACGGGCACCGCTGGTGGCACCGGCGCGCGGCAGTATGCCTTCGTCTGGACCAACGGCATCTTTACCGTGCTGCCGGATCTTCCGGGGAGTTTCCTCCAGTCGGTGGGGCGCTCGATCAATTCCCGGGGCGACGTAGCGGGGCAGAGCAACGGCGGTGATCCGGTGGTCTGGAAGAACGGCCAAGTCCAGGCGCTGCCGATGCCGACCCGGCTGGCAAACACCATCAGCGAGATCAACGACAGCGGCGATGTGGTCGGGACGGTCGGTTCCACCGGGGTGCTCTGGAAGAAGGGGCAGTACATCCCGCTCGACCCCTGGCCGGGCGCCGCGGTGAACAGCTCCAGGGCGCGAGGGATCAACAACCAGGGCATCGTGGTCGGCGAATCGTATCTGCCGGCCGGTCAGGGTGTGCACGCCGTCATGTGGACGGTGACGCCCGTTGGTGTCGGCAACAAGCCGCCCATCGCGGCCTGGACGGTGAGCTGCCAGCCGGCACCGGCGCAC
>DAINRP010000306.1:0-3394 GCA_036741755.1 Gemmatimonadales bacterium | reverse complement strand
CGGCTGCCGGAAGGGGGCTCGCGGCTGGAAGCGATGATCGCCGCGTGCAAGGAGGTCGGCCCGGCGCTCTTCTTCTCGCTGCTCATCATCACCGTGTCGTTCCTGCCGGTGTTCTCGCTGGAGGGCCAGGAGGGGCGGCTGTTCAAGCCACTCGCCTTCACCAAGACCTTCGCAATGGCGGCGGCCAGCCTCCTCTCCGTGACCCTCGTGCCGGTGACGATGGGGCTGTTCATCCGGGGCCGCATCTTCCGCGAGCACGCCAACCCCATCAATCGCCTGCTCATCCGGATGTACCGCCCGGTGATCGGGGTGGTGCTGCGGCATCGCTGGTCGGTGCTGGCGGTGGCCGCAGCGGCGCTCATCCTCGCGTGGATTCCGTGGACCCGCATCGGCGGCGAATTCATGCCGCCACTGGATGAAGGCACGATTCTCTTCATGCCCACGACGCTGCCGGGCGCGAGCGTGGCGCGCGCCCGCGAGATCCTCCGCATCCAGGACGGCGTGCTCAAGAGCATCCCCGAAGTGGCCACGGTATGGGGCAAGGCGGGCCGAGCGGAGACGGCCACCGATCCGGCGGGCCTCGACATGTTCGAGACCACGATCACCCTCAAGCCCGAGTCGGAATGGCGACCGGGAATGACGAGCGAGAAGCTCATCGCGCAGATGGACTCGGCGGTCCGGCTGCCCGGAGTGACCAACGCATGGACGATGCCTATCAAGGGCCGCATCGACATGCTGGCCACCGGCATCCGCACACCGGTCGGCATCAAGATCTTCGGCCCCGACCTCGCCGAACTCGAGCGGCTCGGCCGCGCGGTCGAACGCGCGGTGCAGGCCGTGCCAGGCACCCGCAGCGCTTTTGCGGAGCGGGCCCAGTCCGGGTACTACCTGGACATCGACATCGACCGTGCGGCGGCGGCACGCCACGGGCTCAACGTCGGCGACGTGCAGACGGTCATCGCCACCGCGATCGGCGGCATGACGATCACCCAGACCGTGGAAGGCCGCGAGCGCTACGGCGTCCGCATCCGCTACCCGCACGAACTGCGCGACAACCCCGAGCGGCTGCTCGACGTGCTGATCCCCGCGGCGCACGGGACCCCGCGCGCCTCGAGCGATGGCGGCATGGGGATGGCGGGAGCTGCCCCGGCGACGGCCACGGCCGCCGGCACCGTCTACGTGCCCCTGGGTCAGGTGGCGACAATCCGCGAAGTCGCCGGACCGATGGTGGTGCGCACCGAGGGCGCCATCCCCACGGCGTGGGTCTACGTGGACGTGACCGGCCGCGATATCGCCAGCTATGTCGCCGACGCACGCCGGATGGTGGACGACATGGTGACGCTCCCGCCCGGCTACACCATCGTGTGGAGCGGGCAGTACGAGTACATGCAGCGCGCCGCGGAACGGCTGAGGATCGTGATCCCCACGACGCTCGCCATCATCTTCCTCCTGCTCTATCTCAACTTCAACAGCGTCGGGTCGAGTCTGATCGTCATGCTGTCGCTGCCGTTCGCGCTGGTGGGCGGCATCTGGTTCCTCTACGCGCTCGACTACAACTGGTCGGTCGCTGTCGCGGTCGGGTTCATCGCGCTCGCGGGAGTCGCGGCGGAGACCGGCGTCGTGATGCTGATCTACCTGGACCAGGCCTGGGCCGCGAAGGCGGGACGCACCCCGCGGGATCTCGAAGAGGCGATCGTGGAGGGCGCGGCGGATCGGGTGCGGCCGAAGATGATGACGGTCACCGCGATCATGGCCGGCCTGCTGCCGATTCTCTGGGGGAGCGGGGCCGGCGCGAGCGTGATGAAGCGGATCGCCGCGCCGATGGTCGGCGGGATGCTGAGCAGCACGATCCTGACGCTGATCGTGATCCCGGCGGTCTACTCGCTATGGAAGGAATGGGAGCTGCGGCGCGCGGCGGCTCGGGCCGCGATCAGTCTCGGAATGGCCCCGGCCGAAGAGGCACACGACTAGACGTCGCGGCCTCGCGTCGGTTACCAGCGCGCCCGGAAGCCGCGCGTGTCCACGTGGACGAATGGCCCATGCTCCGCGTTGGCGCGGTAGATGCCGATTCCACCCGTGACGTCCGGGTGAGCCGTCTCGACCTCTTCGGCCACTGAGGCGAGCCAGCGCGCATCGTTGATATCCACCCGGCCGTCGCCGTTGAGATCGTCCATCCGCCCGTCGCCGTCGGCATCGAGGAAGATGTCGGCGGCGTCGCCGTACATGTGACGGCTGTCGCGCGCGCGGCCGCCGAGCGGACCGACGCCGAGGGCGTTGTACTGCGGCGTACGGAAGCCGGACATCACGTGCAGATCCGCCGACTTCCCCAGACGCACCAGCTCCGCGGAGATGAGTTCCAGCTTGTCGAGCAGTGGCAGCTGGATCACCAGAACCTTGGGCCAGGTGCCCTGCTGGTCGTGGGTAAGAAAGTCCCGGACTCGGAAGTGGGTCGAAAGCGGGACGTCTTCGTTATCCGGTGTGACCTCGAGGAAGCCCGCGGGGAGCTGGTACCGCGCGCGGTTCCGCGTGGCGCGCTCCCCGGGCCAGAAGCCGACACGATAGCCGCGCCAGGTCGCGCCGAGCTTGGCACTGAGGGGAACCAGCGGCAGGATGTTGACCGGCGCCCCATCCGGTGCCGAGAAGGCGCTGGGCCGCGGCGCATCGGGCACCACCGTGACGGCGCGCAGATGGCCGCTGATGCCGAGCAGACGGGCGAGCCCCCGCTCCGCACTGTCGACGGCCGGGCGGGCGATGCCCGCCAACGTGGGCGCGGTCTCGACCGGGCCCGCCATGGCGAGCACGCTCATGAGCGCTGCGGTCACCAGCATCGCCACGGTCGTGAGACGCAGAAGTTGTCCCAGCGTTCTACGCAGGTTCATCATCCCTCACATTATGGGTACACAAGAGCGCGTAATGTAGCCGGTCGGACACGCCTCGTGCCAAGCCCCCGCAAAACCTTCATGAAGATTCCCGCTGCCCGCTGCCCTCAACCGGCTCAGTGCGGGTATGGGTACCCCTTCTTCAGCAGTTGATCGAGGATCCTGTCGTGGCCGTAGATGTCGGGATAGAAGAACACATCGCCGTCCAGACGGGCCAGCGCGGTCGCGTAGGTGACGATGATCGGGACGGGGGCGCGAAGCCGGACCGGGGTCGGCTCGCCGGCGTTCATCGCCGCGTGAATGCGCTCGTCGGTCCAGTCAGGCTGATCGTGCAGCAGCAGCCTCGCGAGGCCGAGCGGATCGCCGAGGCGGATGCAGCCATGACTGGCATCGCGCCGGGTGCGCTCGAACAGCGTCTTGGATGGCGTGTCGTGCAGGTAGACCTGGAAGTCGTTCGGCATGATGAACTTCACCAGGCCGAGCGCGTTGTGCGGCCCCGGTGTCTGGCGGACCCG
>DAINRP010000305.1:0-3401 GCA_036741755.1 Gemmatimonadales bacterium | reverse complement strand
GGGGCCCAGGTCCCCGGCTTCACCCGGTTCGCCGTGGCCTACTGAGATCACCGCCAATGACTTCCGTCGCTTCCCGCTTTGAGCTGGCCCAGACCCTCGCCACTGACGGCGAGTGGGGGGGCGTGCGCGATCTGCTCCTGCTCACGCCGGCCGAGGGGCGCACGCCGGATCTGGTGCTGCTGCTTGCCGAGGCCAGTCTGCGTACCGGATTCCTGGCCGAAGGGCGCGCGCTGCTCGAGCCGGTGGTGCCGGTCCTGGCGCAGCAGGGCAATACCCCCGCGCATCGCCGGGCCGTGAACATGCTGGGCGCATCGGCATTCGAACTCGGACTCATGGGACCGGCCGAGCAGCGCTTTCAGGAGGCGCTCGCGCTGGGGAACGCGGGCGACGACCTGCTCACCGTCGGCCGGGCGACGAACAACCTTGGCATGATCGCCCATATCCGCGGGGCCTACGATCAGGCGCTTTCGCTGTATCAGCTCGCGGTGCCGGCCTACCAGCGGCTCGGCGCCAGCGCCGGGCTCGCGGAAACCCATCACAACATGGCACTCGCGCTGCGCGAACTCCGGCAGCTCGATCTTGCGGACAAGCAGGAGCGGCGGGCGATCGCCTATGCCCGTGAGGCGGGTAACAAGCGGCTGCTGGCGATGGCCCAGGTGGGACGGGCGGAGCTTTCCCTGCGGCGGGGTGAAGCCGCGATCGCGGAAGCCGGCGCCCAGCTCGGTGCGCTCGAATACGCCAGGATTCCCGATCACCTCGGTGAGGCTGATGCCCTCCGTATCACCGGGGCGGCGCGTATGGCGCTCGGCGCGCTGACGGGAGCACGAGAGGTGCTCGACCGCGCGGTGGCGCTGGCGCACGAGCATGGCAGCGCCCTGATCGAGGCGGAATCACGCGAGGCCCGGGCGCGCCTCTCGGCGCTGGTGCAGGACTGGTCGGCGCTTAGGATCGATGCGGAATCGGCCCTGGCGCTGCTCGATCAGCTTGGCGCCACCGACGACCACGCGGCGCTCGCCCGCTGGTACCGCGAGGCGGTGCCGGCGTAGCGCAGGGATGTGCCCGCCGGGGTGTCGCCTCACGAATCGCTAGGTCGAATCCCGCCTCCGCCAGAGTTGCAGGCCGGTGGCCAGCGCGAACCAGAGACACAGCCCGCCGAAGACGTAGCCCATGATCTTCGGCAATCCCAGGAACAGCACGCCCAGCACCAGGAGGCCGAGGCTGATCGGCCCGACCACGGAGCGGAACGCAGCGGTCATGAGGCGCCGAGCCGCGATCACCGTCCGGGCGCGCAACTCCCGGCGCCCCCTGCGCTTGGGCAACTCAGTGGCGCTGCGTGCCTCCAGTCGTGACGGGATCACCTTGGCCAGGGCGCGCGGCGCCCGCCGCTTCTGCCGGACCACCTCCGCGCTGGCCCCGATGTCGCGCCGGAACTGGTGCTCCATCGCCCGCGCGAGCTCCGGGTCCTCGACGACCAGATCCAGCTCGTAGTTCCCGCTCAGGCTGGAGGCGTTGATGTTGCTGGTCCCGACGCGGACCCACCTCCCGTCGGCCACCATGGTCTTGGCGTGGATCATCGGGCCGTTCCACTCGAAGATCCGGATGCCGGCGCGCAGCAGGTCGCGATAGCCGATGCGGGTGAGGTTGCGCAGGAGCGGCACATCGCTCGAGCCAGGGACGAGGAAGCGGATATCGACGCCATCCTTCTCCGCGAGCGCCAGCACTTCAAACAGTCGTTGGGGCGGAATCAGATAGGCGTCCACCACCCAGAGCCGGCGCCGGCACCCCGCCGCGAGGTATTCGAGCACCCGATAGGCGCGCTCCTTTCCGGGCTCACCCACCACCACGCGCACCGAGGCCTCGCCCGCCGCGGGAACATCGACCGCCCGTTCCTCGGCGGGGAGTGGCGGGCCGGTCCGCGCCCAGATGTGCGCAAAGGCGATGTCGAGGGCGTGACTCGCGGGGCCCTCGATCAGGACTGCGGTGTCCCGCCAGGCGGGGATTCCATTCTCCGGATCACCGGCCCACTCATCGGCGATGCAGAGCCCACCCACCACCGCCAGCGCGCCGTCGGCAACCACCAGCTTGCGATGATCGCGCGAGATCATGCGCAGGGGACGGAGCAGCGAGGGCGGGCCGAAGGCGCGCACCTCGCAGCCGGCCTCGCGGAGGAAGCGCCAGAACTTCCGCCCCGTGTTCATCGAACCTAGCCAGTCGTAGAGCACCCGCACCGCGATGCCCTCGCGCGCCCGCGCAGCGAGCGCCTCGGCGAAGCGCCAGCCGGTCGGGTCGTCGCGGATGATGTAGTTCTCGAAATGCACAAAGCGGGTCGCGCGGGCGATCAACGAGAGCATGACGCTGAGAGCTTCGGCATCCTGCAGCAGCGAGACCCGATTTCCCGGCACCGGTCGCGCGGCGGCGGCGCGGTCGATGGCCCGCTGCCCATCAGGGCGGCTGGTGGTCGAGATCCGTGTCAGCCGCTCCCCCGGATCCGTCACGGCGCGCCGAGGCCGAGGGTCTGTTCGACGGGGCGGAGGGCCTGGAGCACGAAGGCGATGTGTTCCTCGAGCGGCACGCCCAGTTCCTCCGCGCCCAGCAGCACGTCTTCGCGACTGACCCCGCGGGCGAATCCCTTGTCCTTCAGCTTCTTCCTGACGCTGGAGACCTCGAGATCCATGAGGCTCTTCGTCGGGCGCACCAGGGCGCAGGCGACCAGGAAGCCGCACAGCTCGTCCACCGCGAAGAGTGCCCGGGCGAGCGGGGTATCGCGGGGCACACCGCTGTAGGTGGCGTGGCCGAGGATGGCGCGCTGCAGATGCTCGGGGAAGCCCTGCGCGGCGAGGATGCGGACCCCCTCGGCGGGGTGCTCCTCGGTGGCGGAGTGCGCCGCGTTAGGGAAGCGCTCGTAGTCGAAGTCGTGCAGCAGGCCGACCAGCCCCCATTCGTCCGGGTCCGCGCCCTCCTTCACCGCCATCGCCCGCATCGCGGCTTCCACCGCGTACATGTGCTTCCGCAGGGCGTCGGAGGGGGTGTACTCGTGCATCAGGGCGAGGGCGCGCTCGCGGGTCCAGTCCATCGGGGCCTCGTTACGGGTGGCAGGAGGAAAGGTAAATGGTGAGCGGTACGACGTGAGCGGAGCGACCCGGAAAAGAACGACCCCCCGGGCAGAACGTTCCGGGGGGCCGCTTGATGTCCCACGGCGGCGGGTGCGCCCGCGCACCGTTCACCCCTGACCGTCTACGGAATCGCCGGCACGGTCGTCGTATACTTGGCGTTGACGGTGGCGATCACCGCGTTGGCGATGGTCTTCTGGGCCAGCGTTGACGGGTGGAATCCGTCGAGGGAAACGTAGGTCCCGAACGACACATTGCCGCCGCTAAGAGCTGCGCTCAGGTCGGGAAAGG
>DAINRP010000304.1:0-3424 GCA_036741755.1 Gemmatimonadales bacterium | reverse complement strand
CTCAGCTCACCTTCGGCGCGATCAAGCCGGGCGACGTGTCGGTGAACCTGATGACCGCGAACATCACCGCCGGCGCGACCAGCAGCGCGGGCGACCTGCTCACCGATCTGAAGAGCGGCTACCTGCTCGGCGCCAATCCGCGGCAGCAGTTCTTCGCGCAGTTCTTCGGGGTGCTGGCCGGCGCATGCGTCGTGGTCCCGGTGTTCTTCATCCTGATTCCCGACGTCTCGATGCTCGCGACCGAGAAGTGGCCCGCGCCGGCCGCGCTGGTATGGCGCGGCGTGGCCGAGCTGCTGGCCAAGGGGCCGGGCTCGCTCAAGGAGAGCGCCCGCGTCGGACTCGTGATCGGCGCCGCGCTGGGGATCATCCTCACCCTGCTCGAGATGCGCTTCCCGAAGCACAAGCGGTACATCCCGTCGCCCACCGGCCTCGGGCTCGCCTTCACCATCAACGGCTTCAACGTGATCTCGATCTTCATCGGTTCGGTGCTCGCGCTGGGCTTCCAGAGGGCCAAGCCGAAGCTGGCGGAGACCTACACGATTCCGGTTTCGTCCGGGATCATCGCCGGGGAGAGCCTCATGGGGGTGGGAATCGCGCTGATGATGATCCTGGTGGATCGAATGCTGAAGTAGGCCGTGGGCTCGGTCGAGCCGCGGGCCGGGGTGGGCATCATACCTCATCCGGTGCGGTTGACTTCGCGGCGCCCAACACGTGGTAGATGGGGCCACGTGGCGCCGGGGAGGCAACTATGGCTGGCCTGGCACGTCGCGTCCTGCTCGTCGCGGGAGCCGCACTGGCGTTGGGGATGGGACTTGACGCGTGTCTTCCGCTGCCACCCGGGACCGTCGTGGTGATCGATCGGGGGCCGCCGCCCCCGCGATGGGAGAGAATGGCCCCCCCGCCCGGCCCTGGCTATGTATGGGTTGGCGGGTACTGGGTATGGCGAGCCGGTGATTTCGTGTGGATCTCCGGGCTGTGGATGCCGCATCCGCCGGGGCATCGGTACTGGATGCCTGGCCACTGGGTTCACACGCGGCGGGGGTGGTACTTCGTCGAAGGGTACTGGGACTAGTCGAGTCCGTTTCGCCTGGCCTCAGCGCAGGTGCTACGCGTGACCGATCTCAGCACTATTGAGATCGGGGAGCTGGCCCGTGCTACAACGCTGGTGATCCTGCCGCGCGGCAGGGGCGGGCGCCCACCTTCACAGTCCCGGGATGCGATGAGCAAGCTGCTGACGTGGGCGGGTGCGACGCTGGGCGGCACCGTGGGCTGGTGGGCAGGCGCTCGCGTGGGCGTGACGACCGGGTTCCTCCTGAGTGTCGTAGGCACCGGGGTAGGGATGTACGTGGGTCGATGGGCGGCCGTGCGGCTTCTCGACTGAGCGAGCGGGAGTTCCCCTGAACGTCTCACCCATTCCACCACCCTTTGTCGCAAGGTCTACGTCACCGTGAAGACACCTCTCACGCCGCTCGAGTTCGCGCGTCGCGCGCGGTCGCTCTATTCGGACCGGGAGGCCGTGGTCGACGGCGACGCCCGCTGGACGTATGCCGAGTTCTTCGACCGGTGCGACCGCTGGTCGAGCGCGCTCGGGCGTCTCGGCGTCGTGCAGGGCGACCGCGTCGCCTACATCGCACCCAACACCCACGCCCAGCTGGAGGCGTTCTACGCCGTGCCGCAGCTCGGCGCCGTCCTGGTGCCGCTCAATTACCGCCTGTTGCCGAGCGATTGGGTGTACATGGTGAACCACTCCGGAAGCCGGGTGGTGTGCGTCCACCAGGACTTTCTCGATCTGGTGGACAAGGTGCGTCACGAGATGCCGGCGGTGGAGCACTTCGTGGCGCTCGAGGGGGGTGGCACGGGCTGGCTGGACTACGAGCACCTGCTCGCGGAGGCGACGCCGGACATCGCGCGGCCACGGATCGGCGAGGACGACCTGCTCACCATCAACTACACCAGCGGCACGACGGCCGATCCGAAGGGCGTGATGATCACGCACCGGAACGCCTGGGTTAATGCAGTGGGGACGCTGGTGCATCATCCGATGACGAGCGCCGACCGTTACCTCTGGACCTTGCCCATGTTCCATGCCAATGGGTGGACCTTCGTGTGGATCGTCACCGCGGCGGGCGGCACCCACGTCTGCCTCCGGAAGGTGGACCCGCCGAGTGTCTACGGACACATCGCCCGAGAGCGCATCACGGTGTTCTGCGCTGCGCCGACGGTGCTGATCGGGGTGGCCGGCGCAAGCGAGCAGCTCCGGGCCGGCGCGCCCCGGGGCATCCGGGTGCTCACTGCGGGCGCGCCGCCCGCGGCGCACACCATCGAGCGCGTCGAAGGCTCCCTCGGGTGGACGATCACGCAGGCCTACGGCCTCACCGAGACCGCGCCGTTCATCACCGTCTGCGAGCCGCGGGCCGAGCATGCGTCGCTGTCGATGGCGGAGCGGGCGAAGATCAAGGCGCGGCAGGGGGTGGAGCTCATCACGTCGGGCGAGGTACGCGTGATCGACGTCGACGGACGGGACGTGCCGCGCGACGGCGAGACCGTGGGCGAGATCGTGGCGCGCGGCAACGTGGTGATGGAGGGGTACTTCCGCGATCCCGACGCCACCGCGCGCGCCTTCAGCGGAGGGTGGTTCCACTCGGGCGATGCGGCCGTCGTCCATCCCGACGGCTACATCGAGATCCGCGACCGCCTGAAGGACGTGATCATCAGCGGCGGGGAGAACATCTCGTCGATCGAGGTCGAGGGCGTGCTGCTCAGGCATCCATCCGTCCGCGAGGTCGCGGTGGTGGGCCTGCCGCACGAGACGTGGGGCGAGGCCCCCCATGCCTTCGTGGTGCTCGAGCAAGGCACCACCCTCACCGAGGAGGAGCTCCGTGAGTTCGCCCGCGCCCGGCTCGCCGGGTTCAAGGTGCCGAAGGGCCTGACGATTGTTCCCGAGCTACCCAAGACGGCGACGGGCAAGATCCAGAAGTACATACTGCGCGGCGGGCGGGCGGCGATCGTCAGGCAGTGAGGCGGGCGGAGCAGGTCCCTGGCGCTATGCCCTCCTGCGCGCGCATCGGCCGCGCGTCGGCGTGCTCGAAGACCCCGCGTCGGAGGAAGCGGGCCTATCCTCCCGCCCGGCGGAAATGCAGCTCGAAACGTCCCAGAAAGCTCTCGGTATCCGCCCGGGAATACCCGCAGAGGAAGATCCTCACCTTCAGGCGAGGGAGCCGCAACAATCCCAGCGGCCGGTCGGCCAGGACGCCCAACACGATCCGCCACGAGCGGCTCCCACTCTGATGGCGGATCTCCTCGCCAGCGACCGAGAACGGATCCTGAGCAACAGCCGCGGGCAGCAGGCGCAGAAACTCCTCCCGCGAAATGCTCATCTCCTGGTCCAAGACGAGGACCTCCCGATCACCCACCGGCGACCGGC
>DAINRP010000303.1:0-3433 GCA_036741755.1 Gemmatimonadales bacterium | reverse complement strand
ATCACGTCGAAGCTCGCATCGGCGAAAGGCAGCGTGGTCGCATCCATCACCTGCCAGGTGACCGGCCACCCCGTGAGCCGCCGCTCGGCAACGGCCAGCATCGGGGCGTTGAGATCGGTCGCGGTGAGCGACACCCCTCGCGGCATCCGTGCGAGCAACTGCTCGGTGAAGATCCCGGTGCCGGCGGCAATTTCGAGCACCTGCCCGGCGCCAGCCTCGGGCCACCGCACCCGCGCCGCGAGGTCGGCGGCGTAATCGCGGAAGAGCAGCGGGCCGAGATGCCGATCGTAGATCTCCGGGATACTCCCCACGAACGACGCGTTTCCGGCCGAAGCTGGTTCCTGCGGCATGCCCACCTCCCGGTATTGGCGATCTCCGTCCCCCAGCCAATAAGGAGCAGCGGCATCCCGATTCTGTCCAGCGCCAGTCTGGCGCCACACTCCCTAGAAATGAAAGCCATACCCGAAGAACACCGGCTGCATGCCGAGCAGGCCGAGCCCACCGATGATCAGGCCACAGAGAATGAGCATGAACGGCAGGTAGACGACGCCCTGCACCAGCGGATGTTCCCATGGCACGTGATGCAGCACCGGCAGCAGGACGAAGCCGAGCGCGAGCCCCAGGAAGCTCACCTGCACCAGTTGCAGGCAGGCCAGCCCGAACACGATGCCGCACACGACCTCGAAGCCCTGGACGAGCGGATGGTCGGGGTGGCTGCCGACCACCGCGCGGCGCAGCCACTGCCACACCCGTCCCCCGCGGGTGCGCGAGGGTCCGCAGGCGGCGCCCTCCGCGGTGCGGCTCCGGTCCCCGGTCACCAGGAACGTCGCCTTGCCGGTGAGCATGTATCCCAGCACGCCGAGCGACGACATCGGACCGAGGGCAGCGTACATCACGGTGCTCTGACAGAGGAAACGGAACAGCTGCTTCGGCGTTCCCGCCAGCTCGATGACGAAACAGAGGATCGGTGCGAGGAACGTCATCAGCGTGATCAGGAAGAAATCCCAGCTCTGCACCACCGAGAATCCGGGATCGAGCGCCCGCGTTGGCAGCACCATCGCGTGTCCGGCCAGCTCGAAGGTGAGTGGGCGCGAGTGGGTGAAGAGCACGGCGAAGACCAGGTTCGCATCGATCACGAACAGGAAGTACACCAGCGCCAGCGGCAGGCTGAGGGCGGGGAAGAGGACGTCCAGTTTCTCCACCAGCGGAACCCCGGAGGAGCGGAGCGCGGGCCACATCTCCCGCGCGAAGAACTCGCAGGTCCCGCGCGTCCACTTCATGTGGCGGACCCGGAAGGCGCGAATGGTCTCGGGAAACTCCTCGTAGCAGATCACGTCCTCCGCAAACACCCCATGCCAGCCCCGTTGCCGGGCACGGAGCGAGAAGGCAAGATCCTCCGACACGATCTCCGGAAAGCCACCGATCTCCTCCCACACCTCGCGCCGGATCACCGCGCCGTGTCCGAGGAGCATCACGAAGCCGTAGCGGTTGCGGAGCGGGTGATACCAGCGCCAGTGGATGTCGATCCCGACGCCGACGGCAGACTGGAGCGCCCCTCGCCCCGCCGGATTGGAGCGATGACTGGCCTGAACGAAGCCACAGCGCGGCTCCGCCATCAGCATCGGCACGGTGCGCCGGAGAAAATCGCGCGGCAGCACTTCGTCGGCATCCACGATCGCGAACAGCGGCTCGGTAACCGCGGGATGCCGGAGCCCGTGGTTGAGATTGCCGGCCTTGAACCCGCTGCGGTCGCTCCGGCGGATCACCAGCACCCGGCCGGGATGGCGTGCGGCAAAGGCGTCCACCCGGTGGCGGTACTCCGGATCGCTGCTGTCGTCGAGCAGGTAGAGCGAGTAGCCGCGGTAGTCCTGCCGCAGGCAGGAGGCGGCGCTCTCCTCGACGAAGTCGTTGCAGGTGACGTAGAGAATCGCCACCCGGGGTGCCGGCTCCGCGAGCGGTGGCGGGAGCTGGACGCCATGCGCTCGGCGCACGCGCTGGTGCAGCCAGGCGAACAGCACCACCCCGACATTGTAGATGCCGTACAGCCAGGCCAGTTCGGTGAACACGATGAAGAACAGCAGCGCCCCCGTGGCGAAGGGTCCGTGGGCGAGATCGAGCAGCGCCATGAGCCGCGGATGGAACCACGCGAGGCAGGCGAACCACGTCGCGAAGATCGTGGCGTAGAGGGTGGGCCGCGCGGCGGCATGACGAGGGGGGGTCATGGCCGATGCACAGTCAGCGACAGGCCCAGGCCCACCGACGTCAGCGGACTCGAGCCGGGCGCGCGCTCATGCCGCACCAGCAGGTGCACCCGGCTCAGCGCACCGAGTGCGGTGCTGACCCGGGCATAGCCGTCCCACACCGTGCCATTGAAGCCGGCGGGCGAACCGCTGATCCGGCCACCGGCGAGGCCGGCCGCGATCGAGGAGCGCTGGCCCAGCCGGAGTTCACTCGCGAGCAGGGCGCGCCACTGCCGCTCGCCGGCGAGCCCGCTCCGGCTGTAGAAGAACACCGGTTCCACCCGCAGGCGGTCGCCCGCCGCCGCATTGATTCCGGCATGCGCGACCCACTCGGTCCGGTGATCCGCGCGCGGACCCAGCTCCGCGCCCGCCTTGAGCGCAGTCCCACCGCGGGTGTACGCCACCTGTTCCATGCCGAGGAGGGTCTGCCCCACTCCCCCGGGGAGGGTGCGGCGCCCGGCCCGCAGGACGGTCGTGAAATGTCCGCCCCAGTTCGCCAGCGCCCCGCCGGACCACGTGGGAATCCGGCGACCGGTGCGGAGTAGCGTGAGATTGTCGAGACTCAGGCTGTTGTCGTACCGGCCGAAGAGGCGCAAGGAACCCGAAGGCCAGAGCGCCAGCTCCATCGACCGCAGACCCAATCCGTCCGCCTTGCGGCTGGTCGGGGACTGCGACGGGCTGGAGAACGCGGAGTAACCACCCCAGGCCTCCAGTTCGAGGAAGCGGCGCGGGCTCTGGGCTGTCGCACGGCCGGCGACCAGGGCGCTGACGACGAGGGCGCACCACAGGGGCGCTTGGTGGAAGCGGGCCATCTGATCCTCCGAGGAAAGGGAACGGGTGCGGTCACCCGCTGAACGCGGACACCTCCGGAGAAAGGCATGCGAAGCGCCACCGCTCCACCTAACACACGCCGGCGCCGAGCCCCATGCCACACATGGAGTTGCGCACGCTGACCCGATGGATCGGGGAGTCGCCCCGCCCTACCGATTCAGTGCACCCTCGCCCGTTTCGGGACAGGTGGCCGGAGCATCAGTGCTGGGTGGGACGGGATTCGAGCAGAGCTGGCGGAGGGGGAGCCGGGCCCGCAAAGGCGGCGATTCGTGACGGAAGTCTGAAGGGATCGGGAAGGGTCACCTTGTCATCGCCTGCCTACTGGCGACTCCCCGAAAGGAATGGCATACTGGCGGGTACCC
>DAINRP010000302.1:0-3436 GCA_036741755.1 Gemmatimonadales bacterium | reverse complement strand
GCGAAGACCGAAGGGGGCGGCGTCGTCCCGATCGATGGTGCGCCCGCCGTGGGTGGGCAGGGCCTCGGCGCCCGCCCCATGGAACTGATCCTCGCCGGCCTGGGCGGCTGCAGCGGCATCGATGTCGTCTCCATTCTCCAGAAACAACGCGAGCCGGTCACCGGTGTCACGATCACCGTGGACGCCGAACGGGAGCAGGGCAAGGAGCCCTCACTCTTCACGACCGTGCACGTGCACTTCGCGGTGCGCGGGCCGCGCGACGAGGCGCACCTCTCGCGGGCGGTGGAGCTCTCGATGTCCAAGTACTGCTCGGTCGCGCGCATCCTCGAGCCCACCGCGGCGATCACCTGGAGTCACACCCTCGAGAGTGCTCCAGCATGAGCGATCGCCCGCGCCACTTCGAGACCGACGCCGTCCGGACCCAGATTCCGACGACTCCGGAACGGGAGCACTCCACTCCGCTCTATCTCACCTCCAGCTTCATCTTCGACGATGCCGAGCAGGCGCGGGCACTGTTCGCCGATGAAATCGCCGGCAACATCTACAGCCGCTACTCCAATCCGAATACCGACGAGTTCGTCCGGAAGCTCTGCCTGATGGAGGGCGCCGAGGATGGTATCGCGACCGCGTCAGGAATGGCGGCGGTCTTCGTGAGCCTGGCCGCGCTGCTCTCGTCAGGCGATCATGTGCTCGCCGCGCGATCGCTGTTCGGGTCCACCAGCCAGATCCTCGGCAAGCTGTTTCCCCGCTGGGGAATCAGCCATACCTACGCCGACCTCGGCGCGCCGGAGGAATGGCCCGGGCTGCTGCAGCCCAACACCAAAGCGATCTTCGTCGAGACACCGTCCAACCCCGGCCTCGACCTGGTGGACCTCGACTGGCTCGGCAGGCTGGCCCGGGACCGCAGGATCGCCCTGCTGGTCGACAACTGCTTCACCACGCCCTATCTGCAGCAGCCTATCCGCCATGGCGCCGATCTGGTCATCCACTCGGCGACGAAGTTCATCGACGGCCAGGGCCGCACCCTCGGCGGCGCGATCCTCGGCAGCGCGAAGCTGGTCGCCGAATGCCGCTTCTTTGCCAGGCACACCGGACCGGCGCTCTCGCCATTCAACGCCTGGATTCTCTCGAAGAGCCTCGAGACGCTCGCTGTGCGGATGGATCGTCACTGCCAGAACGCGCTTACGCTGGCCCGCCATTTCGAGGGCCATCCCGATCTCGAGACGGTGCGATATCCCTTCCTGCCGAGCCACCCGCAGCACACCCTGGCGATGCAGCAGATGTCGCAGGGCGGCGGCATCGTCGTGATCGTCGTCAACGGTGGTCTGGAGCGAGCCCGCCGCTTCCTCGACCGGGTGCAACTGGTGTCCCACAGTCCCAACCTCGGCGACACCCGCACGATCGTGACCCACCCGAGTTCCACCACTCACTCCAAGCTCACCGAAGCGGAGCGTCGGCGGGTCGGCATTGTCCCCGGCCTGGTGCGCATTTCGGTGGGTCTCGAGCACGTGGATGATGTCATTGCGGATCTCGAACAGGCGCTCGCCGCCTCCCGGTAGCTCCCCTTGCCGAGTCGCTTCGCTGGCGGTTGCTTAGTCTCACTCCTCTCTTCGGATAGCCCTCATATGCGCCACCTGGTTCACTGCACCGGCCTCGTCCTGCTCCTCGGGGTCTCTGTTCCCCTCACCGCTCAGGTGCCCGCCCCGGCGCTCCAGATCGCTGGCGCGGTCAGCGCCGCTCCGCAGGCCCTGCGCGACGGTGCCACCGTGCTCGGGTATCGGAACTACCACAAGCTGACCACCCTGCGCGAAGGCACCGGAACGATGGTCTGCCTCGCGGACGATCCGTCCGAAGCCGCCTGGCACGTGGCCTGTTATCACAAGGATCTGGATCCGTTCATGCGGCTCGGCCGGGAACTCAGGGAGGCGGGGCTCTCGCACAGCGAGATCGACAGCGCCCGGATGGTGGCGGTGCAGAACGGCACGCTCAAGATGCCGGACGGACCGCGGACTCTCTATAACCTCTACGCGCCTGCGGACAGCGTGGATGCCGCGACCGGTCTGGCGCACGGCGCGGCAGGCCTGCCGGTGGTCTATATCCCGTATGCCACCGCCGAGAGCACCGGGCTGCCGACGACTCCCGGTGGCGGACTGCCGTGGCTGATGTTTCCGGGCAAGCCCTGGGCGCACATCATGATCATGAAGTAGGACGCATGCGTTCGATCGAACAGGCCTGCTTCTGGCTCGCCGGACTTCCCCCCCGCGACGTCACCCCGCTCCGTGCCCCTGCCGAGAGCGACCTCGTCGTCATCGGCGGCGGATTCACCGGTTTCTGGACCGCCATCTTCTTGAAGGAGCTGGATCCCGGCCGCGAGGTCTCGCTGGTGGAGCAGGGCATCGCCGCGTTCGGCGCCAGCGGTCGCAACGCAGGAATGCTGTCGGAGACCGTGGACCACAGTCATGGCCTCGCGATCCAGCACTTCGGGGCCGCGGAGGCCGCGCGTCTCGCCGCGCTGGGCGAGAGCAATGTGCAGGAGCTGACCGGCTTCATTCGTGACCGCGGCATCCAGTGCGATTTCGAGCCGAGCGGGCGACTGATGGTCGCGCTGACGGAAGCGCACCTCGAAGAGGGCCGCCGCAACGTCGCGAGTGCGTCGGGACTCGGCATCGACACCTTCCGGATGCTGAGCCGCGAGGAGACCCGGGCCGAGGTGCACTCTCCGCTCTATCTGGGTGCGGTCGAGGTGCGCGGCGGCGGAATTCTCGACCCGGCGAAGTTCACCGACGGGCTGCGCCGCGAGGCGGAGCGGCTCGGCGTCCGGGTCTACGAGCGAACGACAGTCGAGTCCATCGGTGAACAGGGTGCCGGCGTCGTCATCCGCGCCAACGGCACCACGCTCAGGGCCCGCCGTGCGGTGCTCGCGACCAGCGCCTATACACACCACCTGATCCCCTCGATCACCCATCGTTTCATACCGCTTTACGACTACATCACCGTGAGCGAGCCGCTGACCGCCGCGCAGTGGGAACTCATCGGCTGGAAGAATCGGCAGGGCATCACCGACGGACGAACCTTCTTCAACTACTACCGGCCCACCGCCGATGGCCGGATTCTCTGGGGCACCAGCGAGGCCACGTACTATCGGGGCAATCGCGTCGATCCCTCCTGTGACCACTCGCCGCACCACTACGCGACCCTGCGCGAGAGCTGGCGGCGGCACTTCCCTGCGCTTGCCGACCTCGAGTGGCCCTATGCCTGGGGCGGCGCGATCTGTTCGACCACCCGGCTTACTCCGTTCTTCGGCCGGGCCCTCGGGGGCCGCGCCTGTTACGGCCTGGGATTCACCGGGCACGGACTCGGCAGCACCCGGATCGCCGGGCGGATCCTGGCGCACATGGCGCTCGATCGCGCCAGCGACCTGCTCGATCTCTCGCTC
>DAINRP010000301.1:0-3479 GCA_036741755.1 Gemmatimonadales bacterium | reverse complement strand
CGGCCGTAACTTGGAGGAACCGGGTCGGCTTTCACGGCCCGGCTCCCCAAGGAGGCCCGTGTGAGCCGTAGCGTCGCCCCTCCGGCCGGTGATTCCGCCGCGCCGAACGCCCCCCACCCGCACCACGGTATCGAGGAACTGGAGAGCGTCGTCATCCGATTCGCCGGTGACTCCGGCGACGGGATGCAGCTCGCCGGGGACGAGTTCTCCAAGTCGGTGGCCGGTGCCGGCACTGACTTCGCGACCCGTCCCGACTACCCCTCCGAGATCCGCGCGCCGATCGGTACCCTCTTCGGGGTCTCCGGATATCAGATCAAGTACTCCTCCCACGAGGTCTTCACCTCGGGGGACGCCCCCGACGTCCTGGTGGCGATGAATCCCGCCGCGCTCCGCATCAACATCGCGGATGTGAAGCATGGCGGGATGATCATCGTGAACACCGGCGCCTTTACCGAAGCCAACCTCACCAAGGCGGGGTACGCGGAGAACCCGATCGTCGATGGCAGTCTCTCCCATTATAGGGTGTACGCCATCAACATCAGCGAGTTCACCGCCCGCGCCGTCGAGGGATCGGGCCTCTCCCGCAAGGAAGCCGATCGCTGCAAGAACTACTTCGCCCTCGGCCTGATGCTCTGGCTGTACCACCGGCCGCTCGAGCCGGAGATCGCCGGCATCCAGCGCCGCTTCGCAAAGGAGCCGACCTTTGCGGCCGCGAACATCCAGGCCCTCAAGGCCGGGTATGCATACGGCGACGAGACCGACACCTTCCCGGTGCTCTACCACGTGCGTGCGGCGCCCACCTCGCCGGGCCTGTATCGGAGTGTCACCGGCAACATCGCGACCGCGCTCGGTTTCGTGGCGGCCTCCGAGCTCTCCGGCCTGCCGCTCTTTCTCGGCTCCTATCCGATCACGCCGGCATCCGACATCCTGCATACAATCGCCGCGCTGCGGCACTTCAACGTCACCACCTTCCAGGCCGAGGACGAGATCGCCGCGATCTGCTCGGCGATCGGGGCGTCGTACGGCGGTTCGATCGGGCTTACCACGACCTCCGGCCCGGGGATGTCGCTCAAGACGGAGGCGCTGGGACTCGCGGTCATGACCGAGCTGCCGCTGGTGGTGGTCAATGTGCAGCGGGGCGGTCCCTCGACGGGCCTTCCCACCAAGATCGAACAGTCGGATCTGCTGCAGGCGCTTTATGGCCGTCATGGCGAGAGTCCGGTGCCGGTCATTGCCGCCTGCTCGCCCGCCGACTGCTTCGACTGCGCTATCGAGGCGGTGCGGATCGCCGTCACCTACATGACGCCGGTGATCCTCCTCTCCGACGGCGGGATGGGCAACAGCTCCGAACGCTGGCGGGTGCCGGCGGTGAGCGACCTGCCGCCGATCAAGGTCACGTTCCGTACCCAGGCCGAGGGCTACCAGCCCTATGCGCGGGACGATCACCTCGCCCGGGCATGGGTGCGGCCCGGTACCCCCGGAATGGAGCACCGTATCGGCGGGCTCGAGAAGGATGCCGTGACCGGTGATCTCTCCGGGGATTCGAAGAACCATCAGCGCATGGTCGAGACCCGCGCCGCCAAGGTCGCCGGGATCGCTCGGGACATCCCGGCCACGGAGGTGAACGGGCCGGCGTCGGGCGACCTGCTCGTGGTGGGGTGGGGCAGCACCTGGGGGGCGATCGCGCAGGCGGTCGGGCGGGCCCAGGCTGATGGGATTTCGGTGGCCCATTGCCACCTGCGCTATCTCAATCCGTTGCCCGCCGATCTCGGCGAGGTGCTCAACCGCTACCGCCGGGTGCTGGTGCCCGAACTCAACATGGGCCAGCTCTCGATGCTGCTCCGGGAGCGCTATCTGCTCCCGGTGGTATCGCTCAGCAAGGTGCAGGGGCGGCCATTCATATCCAGCGAGATCCTCGACCGAATCCGGGAGCTGATCCCATGAGCAATCCGATGGAAGCGCCCGTGCAGCTCAAGCGGAAGGACTTCGTGACCGATCAGGAGGTGCGCTGGTGCCCTGGCTGCGGGGACTATGCGATCCTCGCGCAGGTGCAGAAGCTGCTCCCCACACTTGGCATCAGGAAGGAGAACTTTGTTTTCATCTCCGGCATCGGCTGCTCCAGCCGGTTCCCCTATTACGTCGACACCTACGGGATGCACACCATCCACGGTCGTGCCCCGGCGATCGCCACGGGGCTCAGGCTCGCCCGCCCGGATCTGTCGGTCTGGATGGTGACGGGGGACGGCGATGCGCTCGCGATCGGCGGGAACCACTTCATCCACCTGATGCGGCGGAACGTGGACCTCAAGGTGCTCCTGCTCAACAACCAGATCTACGGTCTGACCAAGGGCCAGTTCTCACCCACCTCACTGCTCGGCGCTCATACCAAGACCACGCCGCTGGGTTCGGTGGACCGGCCCTTCAATCCGGTATCGCTGGCGCTCGCCTCCGGCGCGACCTTCGTCGCGCGCTCGGTGGATGTCGAACTGGACCACCTGGCCATGGTGCTCCGTGCGGCCGCCGAGCACCGGGGAACGGCGTTCGTGGAGGTCTACCAGAACTGCGTCACCTTCAACGACGGCGCCTACGACTTCATCACCGACCGGAGCGTCAAGGAAGATCATCGGGTGCTGATGGAGCAGGGGAAGCCGCTGATCTTCGGGAAGGCGCGCGACCGGGGGATCCGCTTCGTCGGCGCGTTGCCGGAAGTGATCCGGCTCGGGGCGACCGAGTTTCTCGAGGCCGACTGCCACGTGCACGACCCGCGCATCGAGGACGCGGGGCTCGCCTACCTGCTGTCGGAACTCGGTCCACCCAACTTCCCGGTTCCCCTCGGCATCTTCCGCTCGGTGCGGGTGCCGACCTACGAGGAACGCATGGCGGAGCTGTCCAACACCGCCAAGGCGAGGAGTGGGGAGGGGCAGTTGGAGAAGCTGCTAGCTGCAGGGACGACCTGGACAGTCTCCTGACGGAAACGTGGTGCCAGATTCGACACCGCCGCCGGCTTGCCGGCGGCGGTGTCGTCTAGTGTCTCTTGCCGAAGAGCGCCCACCCCAGCATGACCGCCACGCCGAGGACGAGAATATTGGGCACGATCCGGGAGGTGACGTCCTCCATCCCTTCGCCACCCATCATCCCGCCACTCGTCATGCCCGATGCGATGGTGTTGCTCCCGAAGAACACCAGGACGAGAGTCACCACCACGAACGCGACGAGCAAGGTCCTTCTGGTCATGGTGTCCACGCGATTTGGGCTTTCTCTCTGTGTCGCCGCTCAGGCCCGCTGCCGGGCGCCGACCCCGATGATCACCACGCCGGCCACCACGGCTGCCCCCGAGACGACTGTGCCGTACACCACCGTACCCGACTCCGTTGCCGAGACCACAGTTCCCGAGGCCACCCCCACGACGGCGCCCGCTGAGCCGGTCGTCCTGCCCGGTCAGCTCGTGACAGAGCTCGACGAAGTTGCGCCGGCTGACC
>DAINRP010000300.1:0-3495 GCA_036741755.1 Gemmatimonadales bacterium | reverse complement strand
ACGCTGCGAATGGATGCCTGCGTGGAGCGGCCCTCGGAGCGGACGACGACCGCGCTGTCCGGCACCCCGTGCGCGACGAGGTATTGACGGCCGACCGTTGCCTCACTCACCCGGTCGCCATCGCCGATGCCGCCGGTGACGACGATGGTATGCGCCAGGTCTTCGCGATACAGGCTGAGCGCGTGATCCAGCCGTGCACGCAACACCGGCGAGGGTTTGCCGTTGTATTGCGCGGCGCCGAGCACGACGATGGCGCCG
This sequence comes from Gemmatimonadales bacterium, assembly GCA_036741755.1. GTDB lineage: Bacteria > Gemmatimonadota > Gemmatimonadetes > Gemmatimonadales > GWC2-71-9 > JADJOM01. The sequence continues at coordinate 3,237 of DAINRP010000300.1, read as the reverse complement.
GCGGGATGTCGCTGGTCCTGACGGCTTGCCAGCAGGACGCCCACGAAGCACGCGAGATATGCGAGTGCGACCCCGGCGAGGAGGGCCAGGAGGATACGGCGGGAGACGAATTTCACCGCAACAACTTACCACGGGGAAAAGAGAAAAGGGAAAAGGGAAGCGAGGTGGAGGGTGAGCTCCACTTCCCGCTGCGTTAGCCCAGCTCGAAGCCCTCCCCTTGCCGCGGGATTTCCACCTTCCGTACCCCCTCCTCACGAAGGATCTGCGCCATCGCCGTCGCCGCGTCGGGTTCGCCGTGCACCACGAACGCCCGGAGGATCGGGCCACCGAGTTTGCGGATCCACCCGCGCAGCTCGGTCTTGTCGGCGTGGGCCGAGTAGCCGCCGATCGATTCCACCTCGCAGCGCAGCGGCATCTCCTCTCCCATGAGCTTCACCACCTTGGCGCCATCCTGAATGCGGCGGCCGAGGGTGTGTTCGGCCTGGAAGCCCACGAAGAGCACCAGCGTCTTGTGGTCGCCGACGTGGTTGGCGAGATGGTGCACGATCCGCCCCGATTCCGCCATGCCGCTCGCCGCGATGATGACCGCCGGACCGGGCATGGTGTTGAGCTTCTTGGAGTCCTGCACGTCGCGCACGTACCGGAGCAGCGGGAAGTCGAAGAGCGCCGTGGTCTTCTCGATCATCTGCTCGCCGCGATCGAAGAGATCGGGATGCAGCCGGAAGACGGCGGTGGCGTCGACGGCGAGCGGGCTGTCGACGTAGATCGGCAGCCCAGGAATCTTTCCGGCACGGAAGAGCTGGTGCAGGCTGTAGACCAGCTCCTGGGTCCGCCCGACCGCGAACGACGGGATCAGGATCTTGCCGCCGCGCCCCGCGACCCGGCGCACCAGTTCACCGAGCTTTTCCTCGGCACCCGCGATCGAGTCGTGCACGCGATTGCCGTAGGTGGACTCGATGATCAGGGTGTCGATCGGCCCGGAGGGGGGATCGGGGTCCCGGATGATGGGCAGCCCCGCCCGGCCGATGTCGCCCGAGAAGACCAGCCGGTGGCCCGCGCCTTCTGTCAGGCGGAGGTCCACCGATGCGGAGCCGAGGATATGGCCGGCCTCGGTGAACTCGAAGGCGAGGTGCTTGCGCAGATGCTGCACCCGCCGGTACGGGACGCCGACCATCAGATCCTGCACCGCCACCGCGTCTGCCATGGTGTAGAGCGGCTCGCTCTCCGGCCCCGCCTTCCCCCGGCGCGCGAGGAACTCGGCGTCCTTCTCCTGGATGTGGGCCGCATCGGCGAGCATGATGGCGCAGAGATCCCGGGTGGCCGCCGTTGCGTAGATGGGACCGTGGAACCCGTAGCTGACCAGTAGCGGCAGTCGCCCCGAATGGTCGATATGGGCGTGACTCAGGATCACCGCGTCGATGCGTCGCGGATCGATGGGCAGGTTGGCGTTGAGCGCTCGCGCCTCTGCGCGCCGGCCCTGGAAGAGCCCAGCGTCGAGCAGGATTCGCGCACCGGCCGCCTCCAGCAGATGCATCGAGCCGGTCACCTGCCCGGCCGCGCCGTGGAATGTGAGGCTGATGGTCATGGGATCGACGGGATTCTGGGATCGGAGATCCCTCGTGGCATCCGGGAGGAACGGGTCGGGGGCGTCACCTGGTACCGAAGAGCCGGTCCCCCGCGTCGCCGAGCCCGGGCACGATGTAGCCATGCTCGTTCAGCGCGCGATCCAGCGCGGCGGCGTAGACGGGCACATCGGGGTGCCCCTCGAGCATGCGGCGCACCCCCTCGGGCGCGGCGACGATGCAGAGGAACTTGATGCGCCGCGCGCCCGCCGACTTGAGCGTGGTGACCGCCGCGGTGGCGGACCCGCCGGTGGCGAGCATCGGGTCGAGGATGAAGTAGTCGCGATCCCGTTCGTCGGAAGGCAGCTTGGCGTAGTAGCGCGTCGGTTCCAGGGAATTCTCGTCGCGAGAAACGCCGATGTGCCCCACTCGCGCGGTCGGGAGCAGCTGGGAGACGCCATCCACCATGCCGAGTCCGGCGCGGAGGATCGGCACCAGGGTCAGCTTCTTGTCGGAGACCATCCGGCCCGTCATCCGCTCGAGCGGTGTGTCGACCTCCACCGTCACCGTCGGCAGATCCTTGGTGACCTCGTAGGCCATCAGCGTCGCGATCTCGCTGACCAGCTGCTTGAAGTCGCGGGTGCTGGTGGACTTGTCGCGGAGCAGCGTCAGCTTGTGCTGGATGAGCGGGTGATCGAGAACCGTGAGGTTCGGCAGGCCGGGGAAAGGCATGGGGAGAAGATGACGCTCGGCGCGGGCGGGGACAAGGAGGGCGGGGAGTTCCGAGTTCCGAGTGCCTAGTGCGTAGTGCCTAGTGCTTAGACCTTGGTGACGGTGCGTCGGAAACCCTGCGACATCAAGAGCGGGGGTACAACTCAGACTAGGCACCAAGCACTACGCACTAGGCACTAACACCCCCGGTAGCTACCTCACCATCACTTCAACCCTGCGACAGACCGATTCGTGGCTCGGGCAGACACTGGCGCGGATGACGCCCGCCGGGTCGCCCATCACATCGAGTGTGGGCGGGGCGACGAAGTAGCTGGAGTCCGGGGTAACTCGGCCGCCCGCGAAGCGGAGCACCGAGCCGTCCCGCCGCTCGAGGGACGGCGCCAGCCGGGCGTTGATGCGGGCACCGGGCGCGCCGACCAACATCAACCGAGTGCCGGCCGCGGTAGGCACCTTGTGGACACTCACCAGCGGCGCGGGCGGCCGTGCACAGGCGGAGGCGAGGAGCAGTGCAGCGGCACACGCAACACCCGCGGTCACTCTGCGAGCAGCGCGCGGATGCGCGCGTCCCATTCCCGGTAGTTGCCGTCGTCCACATGGAACTCCCCCGCTCCTTCGTAGCGGATGTTGCCCCGCCTGTCAATCAGCACGTAGCTCGGCCATGCCTGGATGCGGTAGAGATTCCAGGTGGCGTGGTCGTTGTCCTGGGCGTTGGCGTATTCGATGTGGTACTTCCGGAGCGCATCGGCGACGTTCGACCTGTCGTGCTCGCCGCCGTAGGGCGGGAACTCCGGATCGTGAATCCCGATGAGGGTGAGTCCCTGGTCGCGATAGGCGCCGTCGTAGGCCACCAGCGATGGCACCAGCCCGGTGCAGTTCCAGCAGGTGAAGGTCCAGAAGTTGAGCAGTACCACTCGACCCCTGAGTCCGGCGAGGGTGAGCGGGG
>DAINRP010000299.1:0-3507 GCA_036741755.1 Gemmatimonadales bacterium | reverse complement strand
TCGATCGAGTGGGAGGACCCATTCGTGCTCGATATCGGCGGACGGCACTGGGAGTTCTGCCCGGTGGTGCTGGACGAGAAGGCGGTGGGGGTAGTCTTCCGGGCCGACCGGCTCTCCCCGGATCTGCTGGAGATTGCCTCGACGGTCCACCTCCGCAGTGCTCTCGGCGGAGTGGCCGACGGCGCCATGATCGCGGTGCGGCTCCTGCCGGGCTGGGACCTCAGGCCCGCAGCGTGAGAACACAATCGGCACGCCGCATCAGGTCCTCAACAGCTTCCCCATCGCCGCCTTCATGACCGGCTCATGGCGATCGCGCTGCGCCACCGGGTTCAGCGGCTCCTGTCCAGTGCCGCGCTGATGTTTGCGAGGCCATCCCGCAGCTCCTGCGGCTGCGGCCACCCGAAGCCGATCCGCATGTAGCGGTCGTCCTGTTCGAACCAGTGGCCAGGACCGACGAGCGTCTTCCGCTCGCCGTTGAGCACCGCGTAGAACCGCGCGATATCGACGCCGGCATCTTCCCGTATCCGCGGGAACGCGACCACCCCGCCCATCGGCTCCACCCATTCCATCCGTCGCTCCGCCGCGATCCACTCCCGCACCACGGTGCGGCCGCGGGCGACGTCGGCCATGATGTTCGGCAGTTCGGCGCTTCTTTTCCGGTAAACGCGATACGCGATCTCCTCGTCGAGCACCGCACCGCAGATGAAGATCTGCTCCTTGGCGGCCAGGAAGCGCTCGTTGAGCTCCCGATCCCGCGTCATGAGCCAGCCTATCCGGAGGCCCGGGAGGCCGTATGCCTTGGAGAGCGAGGCCACGCTGATCACCCGCTCGCTCTGCGCCGTGGCGAATGGCCGCGCGGCTTCGGTAGAAAGGTCCCGGTAGGTCTCGTCCACCAGCAGGTGGGCGCCGCGCGATTCCACCAGCGCGATGATCCGGGCGAGCGCCACCGGATCGAGGACCACGCCGGTGGGGTTATGCGGCGTGGTGATGCTGACGAGCCGGGTGCGCGGCGTCATCGCCGCCGTGATGACCCGCTCGTCGTAGCGCCAGCCGCGCTCGAAGGAGAGATCGACGTACGAGATGTCGCACCCGATGGCACGCGGCGTCTCGATATTGGTAGCGTAGTTGGGGCGCAGCACCACCAGGTGGTCGCCAGGCTGGAGCAGCGTGGTCGCGACGATGAACAGCGCCCCGGCCGCCCCCGGCGTCAGCAGGACCTGATCGACCGCACAACCGCCCTCCGCCGCCAGCAGGGCGCGCAGCGCCTGGTGTCCGCGATGGTCCCCGTAGAGAAGCACCATCCCGGCGAGGTCGACATCGAGCCCCACGTCGCCCAGGACCCGGTCCCGCATGGAGCTCTCCGCCAGGTTGCAGGCAATCGTGTCGTAACCCGTCTCTTCGGGGGATTCGATCTCGATCGGCATCCGGACGTAGCGCATGAATCACCTGGGGAGGTTCGGGTGGTCGCGAGCGTCACGAGTATGCACCCGCCTCCCCGCGAGCGGCAAGCACTCGAGGGGGGACCCTGACAGCAGATCGCCGGAGGGATAGTCTTCGATCGAGCGTATGCAGACGATCTCAATGCAGGATGTTGCCATGCCGGAATCCTGGGCCAGCCGACGGGCCCGCTGGTCCTTCAACTGGTTCCCGGCCTATCGCGGCACCGGAGCCCGGGTGGAGTACATCGCCGCGGACTGGATGGAAGTCCGGGTACGGCTTCCGTTGTCGTGGCGGACGCGGAACGTTGTCGGCAGCATCTTCGGCGGGAGCCTCTACGCCGCCGTCGATCCGATGTACATGCTCATGTTCATGCGGCTGCTCGGCCCCGACTTCGTGGTCTGGGACAAGGCGGCGACCATCCGCTTTCTCAAACCGGGGCGGACCACGCTCCGCGCGACCTTCCGGCTTGATGCCGAGACCGTTGAGGAGGTCCGGGCCGCGGTGATGCGGAGTGGGCGGCTCGATCGCGATTTCGAGGTCACCCTCGCGGACGATGCCGGTGTCCCTCATGCAACCGTGGTCAAGACGCTCTACTTCCGCTGGAAGGGTTTCTCGAAATCACAGCCCGGCGTCTGACAGGAGCCCGAGATGGTACTGCCCCCGACCGGCCTCACCACGCTCCTCGGTGCCACCGCCCTGGAACCCGACGCGATCTTTGTCGCCCTGAGGGACCACGGCTGCCTGACCGGAGCCGCCCGTGACTCGCCTCAGGCGCTCAAGGACCTCCTCACGAGAGTACTCGCGGCCGAGCGGGAGCGGCCGGCCATGCCGGGCCCTTCGACCACCGACATGATCGCGCGAGCCCTGCGGGACTCGATATTTCTCAGTGAGAAGGGTCGGCGGCTCGACGTGAATCCGCTGCGCCCGCAGTGGACCAGCCGCTGGCGCAAGCTGCTGGAGCGACTGCGGAATCACCGGACACGCTGAGAAGGCACGGAACTTCGCGCCATGTCTCAGCCTCCTGTCATTGCCCGCCCTAGCTCCGTGCGGTTGCGTCCGGATGGTGCGTCACGGCGAAGCGCGCTGCTCCGAGCAATCCGACCTTCTCATTCAGTATCACCCGGACGGGCATGGAGGCGACCAGCGGGGAGAGGCGGCCCTTGGTGGTGAAGGCGGTCATGAACGCCGGGCCGATGAGTGCCGGGACGATCTTCGGGGCGATGCCGCCGGCGAGATAGATGCCATGATGGGCGAGATACCGGAGGCCCAAGTTCCCCGCCTCGGCCCCGTAGCAGCCGACGAACATGCTCAGCGCCTGCTCGCAGAGCCCGCACCGAGCCTCAAGCGCCGTTTCGCTGATGGCTGCGGCGGCGCCATGTTCGCGCATCCGCTCGCGGACGAAGGCCTGTTCCTTTCCCCGCCCCGAGTCCCGCAGATACTCGTAGATGTTCACCAGCCCCGGCCCCGACAGCACCCGCTCATAACTCACTCGGCGGTAGCGTCCGATGAGGTAGATCAGCAGCCCGATCTCGAGTTCGTTGCGCGGGGCGAAGTCGGCGTGGCCGCCCTCCGAGGGGATCGGCTGATGCCGGACGCCATCCCAGAGGAGGCCCGCCTCGCCCAGCCCGGTCCCGGCCGCGAGGACGGCGGCGTTACCGCCATGCACCGGCACACCGGGGTTGAGCACCAGGAAGTCGGTCTCGGGAAGCTCCCCGATCCCATGCGCGGTGGCGGTGAGGTCGTTGAGCAGCCCAACCTTTGGCAATCCCAGTTGTCTGGCGAGGGCCCGCGCGTCGATCACCCAGGGGAGGTTGGAGGTTTCCACCCGCCCATCCTGGATCGGGCCGGCGATCCCGAAGGCGGAGGCCTCGAAGCCCGTCGGGTGGTTGGCGATGAACGCGCTGACGATCTCCTCGAGGCCGGCGTGGGCGCCGCTCGGGTAGGTCTGCTCGTCCCGGATCACCATGGGTCCGTTGCCGACCTCGATGAGGGCCAGCCGCGCCGAGGTTCCCCCGATGTCCGCTGCGAGCACCCCGCGGTTGTCGACGATTACCTGCTGGCCGAGCG
>DAINRP010000298.1:0-3546 GCA_036741755.1 Gemmatimonadales bacterium | reverse complement strand
GCGATCGCCCGGCTCGATGCCGGGCGCCGCGCCGCCGGTGTGGTCACCTCCTCCAGCGGCAACCACGGCCAGGCCGTCGCCTGGGTCGCGCAGCGGTTCGGGATCCGCAGCGTCATCGTGATGCCGGAGTCGGCGCCGGCCGTGAAGGTGGCCGGGGTGCGCCGCCACGGCGGTGAGGTGGTCTTCGCCGGTGCGACGCGCTCGGCGGAGCAGCAGCTCCGGGCCGAGCGGTTCGCCGTCGAAGAAGGGCTCACGATGATCCCGCCGTTCGATCATATCGACGTGATCGCCGGCCAGGGCACCGTGGGGCTCGAAATCCTGGAGCAGGTCCCGGAGGTCGCGACCGTGCTGGTGCCGGTCGGTGGGGGCGGGCTGCTCTCGGGCATCACCACGGCGATCACCGCGCTCCGACCGGCCGTGACCATCATCGGAGTTGAGCCGGCGGGAGCGCCCAAACTCTCGGCCGCGCTCGCCGCCGGACACCCGGAAACCCTCGGAGCGACCGCGAGCCTCGCCGACGGGCTGCTGACCCGCTCGATCGGGGCGCTCCCCTGGTCGCTGATCGAGCCGCACGTGCATCGGGCCATTACCGTGACCGAAGCGGAGATCGCAGCAGCGGTCCGCTTCCTCTTCGAGACGCAGGGACTGGTCGTGGAACCGTCGGGCGCCGTGACGGTGGCGGCGCTGCTGGCGGGCACGGTGTCGTCCGCAGGTCCGGTGGTGGCGGTCGTGAGCGGGGGCAACGTGGACCCAGAGGTCTTTCAGCGCCTGGTGCAGGCATGAGCGTCTCGCCGAAGATCCTCGTGGCCGATGACGATCAGGCGCTGACCCGCACCCTCTCCTGGATCCTCAAGGAGAACGGCTACGAGGTGGCCACGGTGTCGAGTGGCGAGCACCTCCTCGAGCGGCTGGCGCAGGACCAGTACGATCTGCTGCTGCTCGACATCATGATGCCGGGCGCCGACGGGCTGCAGCTGCTGGAGCGGGTGAAGACTGACCCGCTGGTCCGCGACGTCCCCGTGCTCATGATCTCCTCGATGCCTCCCGAAGAGGCGACGGTGCGCGCCCTCGGTCTCGGTGCCGCGGACTTCATCTCCAAGCCGTTCCGGGTCCGCGAGCTGCTGGCCCGGGTCAAGGCGCACCTCCGGGTGGGGCGCGAGCTCAATCAGGCGCGGGCCGAGGCGCGGACCCGGACCGAGATGGTGGACATCCTGCAGGAAGTCACCGCCTCGCTCAAGCCGGAGGAGATCTACGCTATCTTGGTGCGCCGGGTGGCGCGCGGGCTCAAGATCTCAAAATGTTCGCTGGTATTCTCGACCCCGGGGGAAGAGGAGGCGACGGTGGTGGCCTCCTACGAGAACCCGATGCTGCGCGACCTGCAGATCGACCTCAAGCGCTATCCGGAGATCCGCCGCGCGCTCGACACCCGGCAGACGGTGCTGATCACCGACGTCGCGACCGACCCGCTCTACGCGGAGGCTCGTGACGAGTGGGAGCAGGAGGGATGGACGGTGCCGACCAAGTCGGCCATCGCGATTCCCTTCGTGATGCGGGACCAGCGCGCCGGGGTATTCTTCCTCCGCACCACGGCGGAGGACACCCCGCTCAACCAGTCGGATGTGGCCTTTGCGGAGCAGGTCATCCGCGCGGCGGCCCAGGCGCTGGACAAGGCGTACGATCTCGAGAGCGCGGTCATCGGCCGCGAGCAGATGAAGGCGCTGGCGGAGACCGATCCGCTGACGGAGACGTTCAACCGGCGCGCCCTGGCCGAGAAGCTGGTGCAGGAGATGGAGCGGGCCGACCGTTACGAGACCCAGCTCGCCTGCCTGATGGTGGACGTCGACAACTTCAAGCACATCAACGACGCGCATGGCCATCTGGCCGGCGACGGCGTGCTCCGCGCGCTGGGCGCGATCCTGCGCCGGGAGCAGCGGACGGTGGACATCGTGGCCCGGTACGGCGGGGAGGAGTTCGTGGTCCTGCTGCCGGAAACGGCCGTGAGCGGCGCCCGGATCTTCGCCGATCGCATCATCAAGAAGGTCGCCAGCACCGATTTCGGCGAGGCCGGCCGCTCGATCAACGTGACGATCAGCGTCGGCATCTCCTGCTTTCCCGATCCGCGGGTCGAGGACGGAGAGTCGCTCCTCAAGCTCGCCGACCAGAATCTCTACAAGGCCAAGCTCGATGGCCGTAACCGGTACCGCGATTGAGCAGCCGCCGTTGTCCCCGGTGTAACCGGATGTACTCGGATCCGGCCCGCTTCTGTCCCCAGGACGGCAGCCCCCTGGTCGAGGTCGGTGGCGGTTCGCCGGCGCCGGAGACCAGCGTGGGCCTGCGTACCCTGGTACGGCAGGCCGCGCTCAAGCGTGGCCCGGGCATGGATCGCGCGAGTTCGCTGTCCAACTCCCTGCTCGATTCCCGCTACGACGTCGGCAAGCGGCTCGGGGAGGGCGGGATGTCCTACGTGTACCTCGCCAAGGATCTGACCAGCAGTGAGACCGTTGCAATCAAGGTCCTCACTCCCAAGCTCAAGGAAGACAAGAGTTCGGTGGAGCGGCTGCGCCGCGAGGCGGGGCTCGCGATGCGACTGGACCATCCCAACGTCTGCCGCATCTTCCGCCTGGGCGAGACCGAGGACGGGCTGATCTATCTGGTGATGCCCTATCTCGCCGGCGAGCTGCTCTCCGATCGCGAGGTGCGGCAGGGCGCGCTCCCGCTCGACTTCGGGGTGCCGCTGCTGGTGCAGATGGCCCGTGGGCTGCAGCACGCGCACGAGCTGCAGATCATCCACCGCGATCTCAAGCCGGAGAACGTCATGCTGGTCCCCGACGAGCAGGGGCCGGGCGGCGTGCGCGCGGTGGTGATGGATTTCGGTCTCGCCAAGGAGCGGCGGCAGGAGCCGGAAGTCGCCAAGCTCACGGCGACCGGCATCGTGCTCGGCACGCCGGAGTTCATGAGCCCGGAGCAGATCCGGGGCAAGCCGCTCGACCCGCGGAGCGACATCTACGCGCTCGCGATCGTCGGCTTCGAGATGTTCACCGGTCAGCTCCCCTTCCAGGGACGCAACGCGCAGGAGATGATGATCGCGCGGCTCCGTGGCAAGCCGAAGCTGCTGCGCGAGGTCAAGCAGGACCTGCCGGGCCGGCTGGAGCAGGTGCTCAACAAGGCGATGGCGCTCGATCCGGGAGATCGCTACACCACGATGACCGCCTTCGTCGAAGCCCTCGAGGGCGCGGAGGAGAGCGGCGTGTTCGCCCGGCTGTTCCGGAAGCAGTAGGGCGGGCCGCAGGCCCAACGGAGACGATATGCGACGCGGATCAGTGCCAACCATCGTGGTGGCGGTGCTGGGTGTGGTGGCCGGGGCGGCGGGGACGTGGCTGATTGCAGGGCCAAGGCATGCTTTGGCCCTGACAGCTGATCCCACCACCCACGGCGAGTGGGTGAAATTCGCCAACGCCACCGGCGATTCGATTCGCGCCTACGTCGCCTACCCGGAACGCAAGGACAAGGCGCCCGCGATCATCGTCATCCACGAAATCTTCGGGC
>DAINRP010000297.1:0-3558 GCA_036741755.1 Gemmatimonadales bacterium | reverse complement strand
ACCGGATTGAACTTGATCTTCACCTTGGCGACCCGGAGCGCCTGGGTCGGATTGATGAACGTGCGCCCGACATAATGGTTCCGGATCAGGCCGTTCTCGAGCTTGATGCCGGAGGCCTCCGCGAAGCCCAGCGCCATCGCGTTGGAGCTGTCCGGGACGCTGAAGACGACCTCGGCGCCGGGGGCGGGGTGTTGCACCGCCAGCTGACGCCCGAGTTCGCGGCGCACCCGGTCGACCGACTCACCGAAGATCCGGCTGTCGGGGCGAGCGAAGTAGACCAGCTCGAAGATGCAGCGGCTCTCGGGCCGCGCGGTGAGCCTCGGCAACTCGGTGATATGGCCGTCCTCGATCTTGAGGAACTGGCCCGGCTGCAGTTCGCAGACCATCGATGCGCCGACGAGGTCGAGCGCACAGGTCTCGGATGCGACGATCACGCCGCCCGCGATGCGGCCCAGCACCAGCGGCCGGAAGCCGCGGGGATCGACCACGGCGTAGATCGTGCGTCCGGCGCTCACCAGCAGGGTGAAGGCCCCCTCGCACCGCTCCAGCGCGTCGCGGATCTGCCCCTCGATCGTGGGCTGCCGGGAGCGGGCGATGAGATGCAGAATGACTTCAGTATCGGCGGTGGTGTCGAACAGCGAGCCCTGCTGCTCCAGTTCGTTCTTCAGAACCGCGGCATTGGTCAGGTTGCCGTTGTGTGCGATCGACAGCGGGACGCCGCGCAGGTCCTTGAGCAGCGGCTGGGCGTTGGTCAGGATCGACCCGCCGGCGGTGGAGTAGCGGGTGTGCCCGACCGCGACATCTCCGAAGAGCTTCGAGAGGTTGGCCTCGTTGAAGTTCTCCGACACGAGCCCCATCCCCCGGTGCGATCGCGCCTGACCCTGCTCGTCCACCGCGACGATGCCCGCGCTCTCCTGCCCCCGGTGCTGCAGGGCATAGAGACCGAGGTAGGTGAGGCGCGCAGCGTCCGGGACGCCGGAAACTCCAAAGATTCCGCACATACGGTCTATCCTCTCATGGGAGCGGCGGCATGCGGGCGACCGGGCCGGTTGCGCCTCATACCGCAGCCCGATCCTCGTCTACATGACTCATGCGGCGCGGGATCGCGTTGAAGTAGATCTCGCGCAGCGACTCGGTCGCCCACTTGTACCGGGCCGTGCCGGTCGCGACCACCAGCGCGTCATTCGGCGCGCCCACCACACCCGCCGCAAAGATCGGGACCCCGAACTCGCCTGCCAGCGCGAGCAGCGGCTTCTCGTTGGCGGGATCGCAGGACACCACGACTCGGCCCTGGTCCTCGCCGTACAGCAGGGCCACATCATCGACGGCGCTGGCGTATCCCTGGAGCCCAAGTCCGGCGCCGAAGCTGCCTGCCGCATAGGGCCCGCCGATTGCCGCCTCCGCCACAGCGACAGCGAGTCCGCCAGTGGAACAGTCGTGCGCGGAGCGCAGCAGCTTGCGCTTGGCTGCCTCGACCAGCAGCCGTTGCAGCGCGGCCTCTGCCTTGAGGTCGACCGAGGCGGGCGCACCGCCGGCGAAGTCGCGCACATGCGCCCAATAGGCGGACCCGCCCAGTACGCCCGTCGTCGTACCGAGGAGCAGGATCCGGTCGCCCGTCTTCTGGAAGTGACTGCCGACCTTCTGGTCGAGCTTCTCCAGCAGACCGACCATTCCCACCGTCGGGGTCGGGTCGATGGCGCCCGTCGGGCTCTGATTGTAGAAGCTGACGTTGCCGCCAGTGACTGGCGTGTTGAACGCAATGCAGGCGTCGGAGATGCCGCGACAGGCCTCCCGGAACTGAAAAAAGACCTCGGGACGCTCCGGGTTGCCGAAGTTGAGGCAGTCGGTGATGCCGAGCGGGGTGGCTCCGGTGCAGGCAATGTTGCGCGCGGCCTCGGCGACAGTGGCCTTGCCTCCCTCGTAGGGATCGAGGGCGAGCAGCCGGCTGTTGCAGTCGACCGTGACCGCGAGCCCGAAATCGGTGTTCGCCACCCGCAGCACGCCGGCGTCACCGCCCGGGCCGATCAGGGTCGAGGCCTGCACCGTCGAGTCGTACTGCTCGAAGACCCAGCGCTTGCTCGCGATGCTCGGTTCGTCCAGCAGCAGTTCGAGGGCGCCCCTGACGTCGGCGCGCGCGGCGGCGGTGGGCTGCTGGCTCCGCAGCTCGACCACCGCGGGAGACTCGGCCGCTTCCGGATGGTAGACCGGCGCATCGTCCACCAGCCGCTGGCCGGGGATCTCCGCGACCGTCACGCCGTGGTGCCGGATCCGGAACAGTCCGTCATCCGTGACACGCCCGACCGCGGTCGCCCGGAGTTCCCATTTCTCGCACACCGCCTGGATGTCGGCGACCCGGTGGGGCTCGGCCACGACGAGCATCCGCTCCTGGGTCTCGCTCAGCATGATCTCGTACGGCGTCATGTTGGCTTCACGGGTGGGGACCTTGTCGGTCTCCATTTCGACGCCGACGCCACCGCGGGCCGCCATCTCGGCCGACGAACTCGTCAGCCCCGCGGCGCCCATGTCCTGGATCGCGACTATCAGCTTCTTCTCGATCAGTTCCAGCGTTGCCTCGAGCAGGAGCTTCTCGGTGAACGGGTCGCCGACCTGCACCTGCGGCCGTCGTGCCTCGCTCTTCTCCGACAGGTCCTCGGAGGCGAAGCTCGCGCCGTGGATGCCGTCCCGGCCGGTGCTCGACCCCATGGCGAGAATGATGTTGCCGACGCCGTGCGCCTTGGCGAAAGTCAGATCCTTCTCGCGCAGCAGTCCGACGCACATGGCGTTGACCAGCGGGTTTCCGCTGTACCCGGGGGCGAAGTCCACCTCGCCGCCGAGCGTCGGGACCCCCACGCAGTTGCCGTAGTCCCCCACGCCCTTCACCACGCCGGCGAAGAGATAGCGGTTCCGCGGCGAGTCGAGCGGCCCGAAGCGGAGGCTGTTCAGGACCGCGACCGGCCGGGCACCCATCGTGAACACGTCGCGCAGAATGCCGCCCACGCCGGTCGCCGCGCCCTGGTACGGCTCGACCGCGGAGGGGTGGTTGTGCGACTCGATCTTGAACGCGACGGCCCAGCCCTGCGGAAGCCGGAGCACCCCGGCGTTCTCGCCCGGTCCCTGCACCACCTGCGGTCCCTGGGTCGGGAACTGCTTCAGGATCGGCTTCGAGTGCTTGTAGGAGCAGTGCTCCGACCAGAGCGCGCTGAAGATTCCCAGTTCGGTCAGCGTGGGTTCGCGTCCCAGCAGCTCGACGATCTTGCCATGTTCGAACGGCGTGAGGTTGTGCTCCTTCACGACCGCCGCCGTGACGGGGCGCTCGCCAGGGAAGGGGAATGCCTGGGTCACTTCTTCCTCTTCAGGCTGCCCATGAACTCGCCCAGCGCCCGCACCAGCAGACCCTTGTCATCGTGCTTGAGGACGGCGTCGAGCTCGCCGGCATCGAGCCAGAGTCCGTGACATTCGGGGCAGCGATCCACCTGGACCCGGTTGAACTCCTCGGTGACCAGCGAGCCGCCGCACTTCGGACAGCGCATGTAGTGGCTCTTGCGCTCCGAGTCCTGG
>DAINRP010000296.1:0-3559 GCA_036741755.1 Gemmatimonadales bacterium | reverse complement strand
GGCCCACGTTGCGGGTGAGGTCGAGCCCCCCTTCTGTGGTGACCTCCTCCCGGCGTTCCGGCACCAGCGTCGCCTGAAAAGGGTGGAGTCGGCAGGCCAGGGCAACGATCTCCTCGCTGGTAGCGAGTTCCAGATTGAGCGGCGTCTTCAGGCTCGAGGCGAGCCGCACGATGTCCTCGTCCTGCATGTGCCGCCGATCTTCGCGCAGATGGGCGGTAATGCCGTCCGCCCCGGCGGCTTCGGCCAGCGCCGCAGCCGCGACGGGATCGGGTTCATCGGTGCGACGCGCCTGCCGAACCGTCGCCACGTGATCGATGTTGATGTAGAGACGCATCGGCGTCATTGCCCGCTCCAGAAGCCTCGTTTATGTTGCGCCCTTCGATTCCCGTTCGGCCGGAGGTCTGCGTGTCCTACCGTTTCGTGTCCGGTCTTGTGTTGCTCTCGCTCGCCTGTGGCGGCGGGCCCGGAGCCCCGGTGCCGGCGGATTCCGCGACCACTCCCGAAGGTGCGGTGCGCAGTTTCATGCAGGCCGTGGCTGACAGCAATATCACACGGATGGGTCGCTATTGGGGGACCTCCCGGGGTCCCGCGAGCCTGGTGCATCACCCGGCGGACTACGAGCAGCGCCTGTTCGTGACGCAATCCTTCCTGCGCGACACGCCGTTCCATATTCTCCGAAGCGACGTCGTGAGTGGGGACAAGAACCGTCAGCTGGTGCAGGTGGACCTCGACCGGACCGATCCGGACGGCACCCGCTGCACCCGCAACGTGCCCTTCACCGTCCTGAATTCGGGCAAGCATGGCTGGATCGTGACCTCGATCGATCTGACCCTGGCCGGTACACCGGGGCGGTCCTGCGGCGCGCGGAAGAGCGGGAACTGAACGAATCTCATTCGGTCAGTTCGATCAGGATCCCGCTGGTGCTCTTCGGATGGACGAACGCGATGCGGTGTCCGCCGGCGCCGAGACGGGGTGTCTCATCGACCAGCTGGTACCCGGCGCTCCGGCAGGCGGCGAGGGCGGCATCCAGATCGGCGACCCGGTAGCAGACATGGTGGATGCCTGGTCCGCGGCGGTCCAGGAATTTCGCGATCGGGCTGTCGGGGGACCGGGGCTCCAGCAGTTCGACGTCCGATTCGCCGAACCGGAGCGACACGATGCGGGCACCATCGGATTCCGCCGGGTGACCGGGGAGCAGTCCGAGGACATCACGATAGAACGCCAGCGCGGCCTCGATGCTCTCGACGGCGACGCCGATGTGGGCGATGCGGGGACGGTCAGTCACGGGCGATTGGTGTCCGGCGGCAGACGATGAATTCACTGGCGCGGCGGCGTCCGCGTCTTGCTCAAGATATCCGGAAAGGATCAGGAACGCATGGCCAGCGCGAATGTCGTGAATGTGACGGACAAGGATTTCGCCGCCCAGATCGAGCAGGCCAAGGGCCTGGCAATCGTCGATTTCTGGGCGGTATGGTGCGGCCCCTGTCAGGCAATTGCGCCAGTCATCGATCAGCTTGCCGACCAGTACGTCGGCAAGATCAAGGTGGCCAAACTGGACACCGACACCAACCAGAACACCGCGGTGCGCTTCAACGTCCGGTCGATCCCGACGATCATGCTGTTCAAGGACGGCAAGCACGTTGACACGATCATCGGCGCCGACCCGCGAATCAAGACGATCCTGGAAGGCAAGATCCAGCAGCACATGGGTTGAGCCGATCGGCGTTGCGACGGCGCAGGTGACGAAGTGCCCCGAGGGAGCGGGGCACTTCGTCGTTTCGCCACGGCGCCCTCCGCACTCTGTCCGTTCCGGACTTACCTTTGACCCATGACACCCGTCGCGCCTCCCGCCACGCTCTATGTCGTGGCGACACCGCTTGGCAATCTCGGTGATCTCACCCCGCGCGCGGCGGAGACGCTGCGGCGGGTGGCCGTGGTCGCGGCAGAGGATACCAGGCGGGCGATGGGCCTGCTGTCGCATCTCGACGCCCATCCGCGAGTGCTGAGCTTCCATGCCCATTCGCCGGAGCGGCGGCAGGACCTGCTGCTCGATATTCTCCGCGAGGGACGGGACGTGGCGCTGGTGTCGGACGCCGGTACGCCCGGGATCAGCGACCCGGGGGAGGGCCTGGTCGGCGCGGTGCGGGCCGCCGGGTTCGGGGTCGTCCCCATTCCGGGTGCCTGCGCGGTCACCACCGCGCTCTCGGCCTCCGGATTGTCAGCCGACCGCTATCTCTTCTTGGGTTTCGTGCCGCGGAAGGGCAAGGAGCGCGATCGCCTCCTGAAGGAAGCGGCCGCCTCCGAATGGACGGTCGTGCTGTACGAAGCTCCTCCGAGGCTCGCGGATCTGCTGGATGACCTTGCGGGGTTCGCGGGGGCGGACCGGAAAGCCGTGGTAGGACGGGAACTGACCAAGTTGTATGAGGAATTCCGCGCCGGAACCCTGGGCGAACTCGGGTCGTACTACCAGGCATCGCCGGCGCGGGGTGAGATCACGGTCGTGATGGCCGGCCGTCCCGACGGCGCCGCCGAGCAGCTGCCGGTCGCCGAGGTGGAGGAGCGGGCCCGCGCCATCCTCGCGGCGGGTGTCACCCGCAAGGAAGCGGTGCAGCGGCTCGTGATCGAACTGGGTGTTCCCCGGAATGAGGCCTACCGCATCGTGACATCCCTCTGATGAATCGCTGGCTCCGGAATCTGGGGCGCCTCTCTCTTGCGGCGTGGTTGGCCGTTGGGGTTGTCGCGGGTCTGCACGCGCAGGACCGCCCGGCGGAGACGATTGCGACCATGACGATCGGCCGGCTGCACTACGACGGTGGCGGTGACTGGTACGCCAACCCGTCGAGTCTGCCGAATCTGCTGCAGGCCATCGCCACCCGGACCCGGCTCCGGGTCGCGCTGCGGGAGCGCGTGGTGCGACTGGTGGATGACGACATCTGGTCCGTGCCCTACCTGCACATGACGGGGCACGGCAACTTCCGCCTGAGCGACGCCGAGATCGTGGTATTACGGCGCTGGCTGCGGCAGGGCGGATTCCTGCATGCGAGCGACAATTACGGCATGGATGCTTCGTTCCGCCGGGAGATGGCGCGACTCTTTCCCGACCATCCGCTGGTGGAAGTGCCGTTCGATCACCCCGTCTACCATCTGATCTACGACTTTCCCAAGGGCCTCCCCAAGATCCACGAGCATGACGGGAAGCCTGCGCAGGGGTACGGCCTCTTTCTAGATGGCCGCCTCGCCGTCTTCTATGACTACCAGTGCGATCTTGGTGATGGCTGGGAAGATGCCGACGTCCACAAGGACCCGCCGGAAAAGCACGAGGCCGCGCTGCGCATGGGCGTGAACCTCTTTGCGTATGCCGTGAGCTACGGTGGAGCCTTGCCATGAGCCGCACCGGCACGCTGCTCACGCTGCTGGTGCACGGCTTCCGCCGGCTCAGCCTCATCGCATGGGCTGGCCTCGGTGCCGGTGGTCTGGCTCTGGCGCTGGGCGCCGCCGCCTGGGGCGCCAGGCTCGGATGGTTCGGGCAGCCCTGGTGGGTGCTCGCCGCCTGGGGCGG
>DAINRP010000295.1:0-3566 GCA_036741755.1 Gemmatimonadales bacterium | reverse complement strand
TGAAGAACCAGAGCGAGCGCTCGGGAATCACCGACGCCGCGGCGAGAAAGTGCGTCGCGTACGCGCGGGCATCGTCCGGGGCGAGATGCATCTTCCAGTTCGCGGCGTAGATCAGCGGGCGCATGGGGAGACCGTCAGACATCGTCGAGAGCCGCGACGCCGGGAAGCACTTTGCCTTCGAGGAACTCCAGCGACGCGCCGCCGCCGGTCGAGACGTGACTCATCTTGTCTTCTAGCCCGAGCTGCGCCACCGCCGCGGCCGAATCACCGCCACCCACAATGGTGATCGTGCCCTTGCCCGTGGCCTCGGCCATCGCGTTCGCCACCGCGAGTGTGCCACGATCGAACGGCGGCGTCTCGAATACCCCCATCGGTCCGTTCCACACCACGGTCCTGGCCGTCTTGATCCGCTCCGCGAAATCCTTCTCAGTGTCGGGGCAGATGTCGAACATCGCCCACCCCGCCGGGATCTTGTCTCGCGCGACGGTGCGGGTCGGCACGCCGGCCTCGAGCTTCTCCGCGATCACCGCCCCCTTGGGCAGCACCAGCTTCGTCCCGGCCTTCGCCATCAGGGAACGGGCCATTTCCACCCAGTCTTCCTCCACCAGCGACTTGCCCGTCTCCAGGCCCATGGCCCTGAAGAAGGTGCAGGCCATCGCGCCACCCACGAGAATCTGATCGACCCGCGGCAGCAGGTTCTCGATGAGGTCGATCTTCCCGGACACCTTCGCGCCACCCAGCACCGCCACGAAGGGCCGCTTCGGGTTCTCGAGCGCGCCACCGAGATACTCCAGCTCCTTCTCCATCAGGAAGCCTGACACGGCAGGCTTGAGCAACTTGGCCACCGCCTCGGTGCTCGAATGCGCCCGGTGTGCCGACCCGAAGGCGTCGTTCACGTAGAAGTCGCCGAGACCGGCGAAGACCCGGGCGAGTTCCGGGTCGTTCTTCTCTTCCCCCGCGTGGAACCGGGTGTTCTCGACCACCGCGACGCCGCCACGCGCCAGCCGCTTCGTCACCTGGATCGCGTCCGGACTCATCGCATCATCGATGAACGTCACCGGCGCGCCGAGCAGCTTCTCGAGTTCCAGCGCGCAGGGGCGGAGGCTCTGCTTCGGGTCGATCCCCTTGGGGCGGCCGAGGTGCGAGAGCAGCACCACCCGTGCGCCCTTCTCGCGGAGATACTTGATGGTCGGGAGCGAGGCGCGGATGCGGGTGTTGTCCGCGACCGCGCCATCCTTGAGCGGGCAGTTGAAGTCGACGCGCACCAGGGCGCGGCGGCCGTCGAGCGCGGCGGCGGCGAGGGAGCGGAGCGATCTCTTCATGCGATGGGCTTCTCTGTCTGGTGAGAAGGGCGGGCATGAGGCCCGCCCGTCGAGCACAACCGTCCGGGCGCCAGCTTAGCGATGGGCGCCGATGTACCGGATCAGATCCACGCACCGGGCCGAGTAGCCCATCTCGTTGTCGTACCAGGACGAGACGTGGATCAGCTTGCCGTCGATCACGTTGGTGAGCGCCAGGTCCACGGTGCTCGAACTCAGGTCGCCGATGTAGTCCACCGACACCAGCGGCTCGTCCGACACCGCCAGCACCCCCTTGAGTGCCCCGTTCGCGGCGGCCCGGAAGGCCTTGTTGATCTCCTCGATCGTGGTGCTCTTCTCCACCATGCAGGTCAGGTCCACCATCGACACGTCGGGGGTCGGCACCCGGAGCGCCACGCCGTCGATCTTCCCCTTCACCTCGGGGATCACCAGGCTGGTCGCCTTGGCGGCACCGGTCGTGGTCGGGATGATCGACACCGCCGCCGCCCGCGCCCGGCGCAGGTCCTTGTGCGGCAGGTCGAGGATCTGCTGGTCGTTGGTGTAGGAGTGCACCGTGGTCATGAACCCGTTCACGAACCCGAAGTTGTCGAGGATCACCTTCACCACCGGCACCAGGCAGTTGGTGGTGCAGCTCGCGTTCGAGATGACGTGATGGGTCTTGGCGTCGTACTTGGTGTGGTTGACGCCATAGACGATCGTGATGTCTTCATTCTTGGCCGGGGCCGAGATGACCACCGTCTTCGCCCCCGCGTCCAGATGCTTCGCCGCCTTGTCGCGATCGGTGAAGATGCCGGTGGACTCGAGCACGATGTCGACGCCCAGATCCTTCCACGGGAGCGTCGCCGGATCCTTCTGCGCGAACACCTTGATGGTGTCGCCGTCGACGATCAGCGAATCGGCGGTCGCTTCGACCTTGCCGGGGTAGCGGCCGTGCACCGAGTCGTATCGGAGCAGGTGCGCCAGCGTCTTCGTGTCCGTCAGGTCGTTGACCGCGACGAAGTCGAGTTCGGTGGCACCCATCGCCTTGGCGGCGCGGAGGACGTTGCGGCCGATGCGGCCGAATCCGTTGATGGCAACTGTGACGGACATGATTTCTCCCATG
Organism: Gemmatimonadales bacterium; assembly: GCA_036741755.1. GTDB lineage: Bacteria > Gemmatimonadota > Gemmatimonadetes > Gemmatimonadales > GWC2-71-9 > JADJOM01. The sequence continues at coordinate 1,145 of DAINRP010000295.1, read as the reverse complement.
GTGGTGTTGCTACCAGACTGGCGGTACGGCACGCGCAAAGGTAACTGATTCCACCCGCCCCGCTCCAGCCTCACGCAACGCCGTCGCCGCCTCCAGCAGCGTCGCCCCGGTTGTGAAGACATCGTCAACCAGAATTAATCGAATTCCGGCCTGCACGGCCACCGCCCGGAACGCCCCCGCGACGTTCGCCCGTCGGGCCTCCGGCGCGAGCGCCGTCTGGGTCCGGGTCTCGCGAGAGCGGAGCAGCAGATCGGTGCGGAGCGGCAGCCCCGTCAGGTTCGAGAGCGCGCGGGCGAGCCGCTCTGCCTGGTTGTAGCCCCTGAGCCGCGCCCTCGCGGCAGCCAGCGGCACCGGCACGAGGATCCCCGTCTCCTTGCAAGGATCGAGACGAGCCATCTGTCGGGCCATCGGCTCCGCCACCCGCCACCAGCCGCCGTACTTGAGCTGATGCACCGCTGGCCGCGCCGCCTCATCGAACCAGACCGCGCTCCGCACCCGGCCCAGCTCCTCCGGCCAGGAGGCGCAGACGCGGCAGCCGCTTGCCATGCCCGAGAGGGGCTGGCCGCAGCGATCGCATTGCGGATGAGGAAGTGAACGCCAGCGGGACTGACAGAGCGGGCAGACGAGGGGATCGCCGGGGCCCGCCGGGCCGCGACAGGTGAGACATTCGCCGGGGAGCATCCACTGCTCCGCCGCACGGACCAGCCGGCCGAGTTCAGCGAAGGGCATCATTCACGGCGGCGCGCATCACGTCCACCGGAGGGTCTTCGCCGGGGAACCAGCGGCGGAACGCCGCAGCCCCCTGCGCCACCAGCATCACTCGCCCGTCGCAACTCTTCAAGCCCTCCTGACGCATGAGCTTCACCCAGGCCGTCTCGCCGCGGTGGTACACCATGTCGAACGCGACGGTGGCGTGGGGAGCATCCTCGAGGGCAAGGGGGAGGTGATCGCCCGAGTGCAGGCCGAGCGGGGTGGTGTTGATCAGCACGTCGCACTCCGCGTGGGCCGCGATCGTGACGCCTTGCGCCCCCACCCAGGTCTCGAAGGTGCTGCGGCGTTCGGGATCGCGGGACCGGATCGCGACCCGTGCCCCGCGACTGGCCGCGGCGGCGACCGCCGCGCGTGCCCCGCCGCCGGTGCCCGCG
>DAINRP010000294.1:0-3569 GCA_036741755.1 Gemmatimonadales bacterium | reverse complement strand
GAAGGCCTATCCGATCGGCAACACATGCGTGCCGACACCGGCCCCGAACGCGGCACGGGGATGGACCAGATGTTGGCAAGGGTCCGAAGACTGGAGTACGCGAGGCGCTTTCCGTCGGCGGCCAGACTGATGCTGTGTACGTCGAGGCCGGTTGTCAGGCGCTGCGCGGGACCGGCTGGCGCGCCGCTCCGATCGAGGCGGACCTGATAGATGTCCCGGCTGCCGCCCCGGTCGGAGACCCAGTAGAGGGCCCGCCCGTCGGGGGCCCATTGCGGGCTCACGTTGAGATATTCGTCCTTCGTGATCGAGACCGGCGCGCCGCCGCTGACCGGGACGACGACGATGGACGAGGCGCCGACATTCCCGAAATAGCCGGTGCCGAAGGGGAAGAGCGGATTGCCCGACACCAGCGCCAGCCGGGTCCCATCCGGCGACCAGGCCGGGGAATGGGGGGCGACCGGAGCGGCAATCCGGGTCGGCTCACCGCCTGAAAGAGATACGGTGTAGAGCTGCTGGTCGCCGTAGTTGGCGGTGTAGGCCAGCCGCTTGCCGTCGGGGGACCAGGTCAGGCCCGTCACCGGAGTGAAGGACCCCGAGCCCAGGCTGAGTGCGGTGGCATCGATTCGGGCGACGCGCTGCGGTGATCCCCCGAGGGCCGGGACGACGAAGATGCCATCGTTCCCCTGATAGGCGATCCGGGTCCCGTCGGGAGACCAGCGGGGCGACCGGAGGTTGTCGGTGGAGTCGCTGGTGAGCGCGACTCGCCGCCCGCCACTCACCTGCTGCACATAGATCTGCATCCGCGTCGGCGGGCCCTGCGCATACGCGACCATGGCGCCGTCGGGCGAGAGCGCCGGATCGATCTCGAGCCCGGGATCGCGGGTCACCTGGATCGTGCGGCCGATGCTCGGCAATGAGTCAGCGCCGCGGGGGCGGAGCAGCATGATGGCCAGGACGGCGGTCGCGGCGAGCGCGACGCCACCCACGGCCAGCAGCGCGTGTCGGGATCGCAACCCGCTCAATGGCGCCACGGTGCCGCCGGCGAGTGCATGCGCAAACTCCTCCGCGGTGGCGAACCGGTCGGCTGGCGCCTTGGCAAGGACTCGGGTGAGCGCCAGCTCGAGAGCTGGCGGCACAGTCTCCCGCACCGTGGAGACGCGCGGCACCGGCTCCCGGAAACGCTTGGCGATGATGGCCTGCGCCGTGGGACCGGAGTAGGGCGGTTCACCCGCCAGCATTTCGTACAGCACGCAGCCGAGCGCGTAGAGATCGCTCCGGCCGTCGAGATCCGCTTCGCCCATCGACTGCTCGGGGCTCATGTACGTCGGGGTGCCGACTGCGAGGCCGGTCTCGGTGAGCTTCTCGCCGCCGGCGACACCGATCGCGCGGGCAATCCCGAAGTCTGCCACCCGCGCATGCCCGTCCGAGAGCAGGATGTTCTCCGGCTTGATGTCGCGGTGGATCACCCCTCGGGCATGCGCGTAGCCAAGGGCGTCGGCCACCTCCCGGGCGATCTGCAGGGCCTGGTCGATCGGGATCTGCTTCTCGCGGGTCAGGCGATCGCGGAGGGATTCGCCATCCACGAATGGCATCACGTAGTAGGGGCGACCCGATGGGTCGCCCGTACGCCCGTCCGGCAGGATGCCCGAATCCAGCAGGGACAGGATGTGGGGATGATCGAGCTGAGCGGTGATCGTGATCTCGCGCAGGAACCGTTCGGGACCCAGCGCTGCGGCGAGCTCGGGGCGGAGCACCTTGATCGCCACCTTGCGGTGGTGCTTCAGGTCTTCGGCGAGGTAGACCGTGGCCATGCCACCCTGGCCCAGCTCCCGCTCGATGCGGTAGCTGCGGCTAAGGGCGGCGACGAGGCGGGCGGGGAGGGTGGTCACGGAGACAGAAGATGCAGGCTTTGGCCCGGTGATGCGAGTCGGGGGGCCGGTCGGTGGCGTCGTCTCATTCCAGCGAGGCTCCGCAGGAACTGACAGAGCCATCCCTGAGGGATTCCTCGGGATCTTGCTGAAGCAGAATTCAGGCTCCCGTCATCACCTCCTCCGCGGCGCGGTGCTACCATGGTATCGCCAGCAGCTTGGAGGCCCTATGCTGGAAGTTCTGGTTGCCTCCCGCCCTGGAGCGCAGGCCAAGCCTGCTTCCTTCGTCGGTGCCTCACTGCTTCATATCGCCGCCCTCACAATCTGCGTGATTGGCACCCGGACCACCGTCAAGATCGAACAGCGGGCGGTCGACGACACAACGCTCATCTTCCTTCCCCGGCTCGGTCCGCCGGCGGTGGCCCAGTCGGTGCCGCGCCATGTTGGCCGACCCGGTGGTGGCGGCGGCGGCGAGGCTAGCGGAATGGTGCTCTCCGCCAATCCACCCCCGCGCGGCTTCCAGGTGGTCGACGTCGTATCGACCGTCCCGACCGGCATTCCCGGGGTGGATCTGAATCAGCGGGTCCTCGACCCGCGGGACTTCACCGGGCGCGGGGCCGAAGGCGGGGTGGGGTGGGGCGTGGTGGGGGGCACGGGCTCACCGGACCAGCCGGTGCCCGATGTGAGCATGGGTGATGTACTGTACGCGGCCGAGCTGAACGACGCCCGATTCGTGCCAGCGGAGCTGGTTGTCCAACCCCGCTTCATCTATCCGCGAGCCCTGCTCGCGGCCGGGGTCACCGGACGGGTGACGATGCAGTTCATCGTCGATTCCCTCGGGGAGGTTGAACCGACGTCGGTGCGGGTGCTGGAGACGACGCATGAGGCGTTCGCTGCGGCTGCCCGCGAGGGCATCGGCGAAGCCCGCTTCACCCCGGCCCGCTACGGCGAACACGCGGTCCGTCAGTCGACTCGGCTGCCGGTGGCCTTCATTCTCGATGGCAACGAAGACAAGAGCTGAGGCCCCGGGAGGATCGGGGCGAGGCGTTCATCGATTCACCGAATCCACCGCGGCCTTCATTCTCGCCACCCAGTCAGGCACGACCCGCAGGTAGGAAGTGGTCGTCTGGGCCGGTCCTTCGACGTAGATGATCCCGCCATCGTGCGAGACCCGGTTGGACCAGCCGGAGGTGTCGGAGAATCGGGGATCGCGCGCCCAGAAGGTCGGGGCGCCGGCCGGCTCGCCCGTCTCCGGATTGACGTGCGCCACGAACCACGACACCCCGGCGCGGTACAGCACCTCGGTCGCCGAGAGCCAGAGCGGTTCGACGCCGTCGGAGGAGATCTGCCACTGGCGCCCGGCGACCGGAAAGGCGGAGACCACGATCCGGTTGCCCTCTGTGGTCTGGGAGAGCATCAGCTTGCCGTTCGGCGAGAGCGATGCGAACCGGCCGCCGGTTGCCACGGTATCAAACATAGGCTTGGCCGCGGCGGGATCGAAGCGCATGACGATCGACGCGTTCCAGTCCATGGCCAGGGCGACATGGTCGTCGTGCCAATCCACCGGATCGGGATTGGTGGGGAGCGCGTTGGCGGGATCGGTGACGAAGGCGGCCAGCGCCTTCGGCGGCACGCCGGAACTCGGCGCGCCGAGTTCGATCTTCCACTGGACTGAGTCTCTCGTGGCGATGAGCAGCCGGA
>DAINRP010000293.1:0-3572 GCA_036741755.1 Gemmatimonadales bacterium | reverse complement strand
AAGTGTCCTCAATCGGAGACTTTTCGGGGTGACACTGTCAACCAAAGAGGACACTCGAGCGGGGAGTCACGCGGAGACACGGAGATGCAGAGAGAAAAAAGACGCAAGCGGTGTCAGGCACACCGCTTGCATCGAGGCCCACAACTGCCCGGCCAGGTGTCACCCTGACCGGATCAGCGCATCACACAAACAGTCCATCCACCGAGAGATACCGCTCTCCGGTGTCGTAACAGAAGGCCAGCACCCGGCTCCCCGCCGGCATCTCCGGGAGCTTCTGCGCGACCGCGGCCAGCGACGCGCCCGAGGACGGGCCGATGAAGATGGCCTCCACCTTCGCGGCACGGACGGCATACGCAAAGGCATCTTCTTCCGTCACCTGGATGGCGCCGTCGAGTGTCGCCGTGTGCAGGTTCCCCGGGATGAACCCCGCCCCGATCCCCTGGATCCGGTGCGGACTCGGTGCGCCCCCGGAGATGACCGGCGACTTGGCCGGCTCGACCGCGAAGGTCTTGAGCCTCGGCATCTTCTGCTTGAGCACCTCGCTCACCCCGGTGAGGTGCCCACCGGTGCCGACACCGGTAATGAGGAAATCGAGCCCCTCGGGAAAATCGGCGAGGATCTCCCTGGCGGTGGTGCGTTTGTGGATCTCGATGTTCGCCGGGTTCTCGAACTGGTTGGGCATCCAGGAGTTCGGCGTGGCGGCGATCAGCTCCTCCGCACGCGCGATCGAGCCCTTCATCCCCTTCTCTCGCGGGGTGAGGTCGACCTCCGCCCCATATGCGGCAAGGATCCGGCGGCGCTCGACCGACATCGACTCCGGCATGACCAGGATCAGACGATACCCCTTCACCGCCGCGGCCATCGCGAGGCCGATACCGGTGTTGCCCGACGTGGGCTCGATGATGACGCTGCCCTTCTTGAGCACGCCCCGCTGCTCGGCGTCCTCGATCATCGCGAGCCCGATCCGGTCCTTGATGCTGCCGCCCGGGTTGGCGCGCTCGAGCTTGAGCCAGACTTCGACCTTGCCGGGAAAGAGCCGGCCCAGCCGGACATGCGGAGTGTTGCCGATGGTATCCAGAATCGAATTGGCCTTCATGCCGAGGTCCCCCGTAATCGTTTGGGTGGTAGGGCGGCCCTCCGTGGCCGCCTACCCTTCGCACAACCACGCAGCGGGGCGACCGCGGAGGGTCGCCCTACTGCGTTTGAATCAGATATTGTACTCCAGCAGCGCCTCGTCCGCTGCGCGGGGGCGCTCGATGGTGGCGCCATGGGTGACGACCGAGCCCGGCGCCACGCTATGGGTGAGCCAGACGTTGCCGCCGATGACGCTCCCCGCCCCGATCACCGTGTCCCCGCCGAGGATGGTAGCGTTGGCGTAGATCACCACGTCGTCCTCGATCGTGGGATGGCGCTTCTGCTGGGCCAGCTCCTTCCGCACGCTCAGCGCACCCAGGGTCACGCCCTGGTAGAGCCGCACCCGGTCGCCGATCACGGTGGTCTCCCCGATGACGATGCCGGTACCGTGGTCGATCGCCAGCGACCGGCCGATCCGCGCGCCGGGATGGATATCAATACCGGTCTCCCGGTGCGCGAATTCGGTGATGAGCCTCGGCAGCAGAGTGACGCCGACCTCACTCAGCCCGTGCGCGATCCGGTAACAGGCCAGCGCGAAGAACCCCGGATAGGCGAGGAGGACCTCGTCGATGCTCTTCGCGGCCGGATCGGCCTCACAGGTGGCGACGGCATCGCGCTCGAGCAGCCGGCGGAGCGCCGGCAGCTCCGCCGCAAAGGCGGCGCTCAGCTGGACGGCGGCCTCGTGCGGGGTGCCCTGCGCCAGCTGAAAGCCGTCGAGCTGCCCCCGGAGCCGCTCCAGCTCCGCCCGCACCTCCCCCGGCGAGGCGCTCTCCGAGGCGGCGAAATGGGGAAAGAGGAGGGCGAGGGCGGCATGGGTGAAGTCTTCGGCGAGCCGGCGCGCCTGCACCGGCAGCGCATAGTTCGCCCGCGCCCCCGCCACCAGCCGCACGAAATCGTCGATCGGATGATCCATGGCAGGCAACTTAACCCGGCGCCGGGGTCCCCGGCGACGCCAGCGCGTTCTGCACCCGGCTGGCGAGTTCCTGTGCGGTAAACGGCTTCTGTAACAGCTCGACGGTGCGGTCGAGGACGCCATGCACGCCCAGCTCGTCGCCGGCATACCCCGACATGAAGAGCACCCGGAGCCCGGGACGCTGCCGAGTCAGGCGCGCGGCGAGCACCGGCCCCGACTCGCCCGGCATGATGACGTCGGTGAGCAGCAGATCGATCTTGCCCGGATGCCGTCCGGCGATGTCCAGCGCCGCCTCGGCGCTCGGCGCCCCGATCACCGTATAGCCGAGATTCTGCAGTATCCGGGTCGCCACGCTGAGCAGCGCCGCCTCGTCCTCCGCGAGCAGGATGGTGCCGCTCCCGGCCTCGGTCGCGCCGTGGGTCGGCGCCTCCTCGCGTACCACCGTTCCGCTCGCCCGCGGCAGGTAGATGACGAAGCGCGCGCCCTCCCCTTCCCCGCTCTCCACCGTGATGCTGCCACCGCTCTGCCGGACAATGCCGTACACGCTGGCGAGACCGAGCCCGGTGCCTTTGCCACGATCCTTGGTGGTGAAGAACGGCTCGAAGACCCGGAGCAGCGTCTCCTCGCTCATGCCGTGCCCGGTGTCGGCGACGGCGAGCAGGACGTATCGGCCGGCCGGCAGCTCCATGAACGGGGTCTGCCGGGGCGAGGTGAACTCGACGTTCTCGGCCTCGATGGTCAGCACGCCGCCGCCGGACATCGCGTCGCGGGCATTGACCGCGAGGTTGAGCAGCACCTGCTCGAGCTGGGCCCGGTCGGCGCGGACCAGACCGAGGTCGGGGGCCACGAGCGACACCACCCGGATCCGCTCCCCGACCAGGCGCTCCAGCATGCGGACGGTGTCCTGCACCACCTTGCCGAGATCGAGGACCCGCGGCTCGACCACCTGCTTGCGGCTGAAGGCGAGCAGCTGGCCGGTGAGCGCCGCCGCCCGCTCCGCCGCGTGCCGGATCTCCTCCATGTCGCCCCGCGCCGGATGCCCGGCCGGCACCTGGGTGAGCGCGAGGTCGCTCGAGGCGAGCACGGTCGTGAGCAGATTATTGAAGTCATGCGCCACCCCGCCGGCCAGCCTCCCGATCGCCTCCATTTTCTGCGCCTGCCGGAGCTGCTCCTCGAGCAGGTCGCGCTCGGTGACGTCGCGCGCGTTGAGGACCAGCCCGGCGACCGAAGGCTCGTTCAGCAGATTGGTGACGATGGTCTCGAGCGACCGGGCCTGCCCGCTCGCGTGCAGCAGCCTCCACTGCACGGTCGTGGTTCCTTCGGAGCGGAGCAGCGCGTCGTTGAGCGACCGCTCCGCCCCGGCACGGTCGTCCGGAACGACCAGGTTGCCGAAGGTCATGCCCAGCAGCTCCTCCGGCTCCCGCCCCAGGACCCGCCGCACCGAGGCGCTGGCGAAACGGATGATCGACTGCGCATCGACCACCATCACCAGGTCAGAGCCGTGACGGACCAGCGCCTCGTATCG
>DAINRP010000292.1:0-3577 GCA_036741755.1 Gemmatimonadales bacterium | reverse complement strand
CGGCGAGACCCGCCCGCCGAGGTTGATATAGAAGTCGGCGCTGGTCACCAGGGTGAAGGTCTGGGTGTTGTTCGGATTGAAGGTGAGCGGATTGCTGGTCGGGGCCGTGCCCTTTGCCACCGCGTCCGTGGTGCCGAAGCTGATCGGCAGATTCGCTCCTCCGGCTACCCGTGCCAATCGGGTCGGCAGGGTGAACTTCACCTGCACCTGCCGGTTGAGGACATGCCTGACGTAGAAACGCCCGCTCCTCACCGGGTCGTTCGGCGAGACGCTCGTCTGTACGCCGCGAATGACGACCCCGAAATCCAGATTCCGGATTCCGGTGACCGACGACTGTCCCACGAGCGGTGACGCTGTGAGCAGCGCGAGCGTGAGCGAGAGAAAGCATGAGCGCATGAGGGGATCCCCGGGGAGGCCTCACGGGTGAGGGACAACGCAAGATAGCGATGTCCACCCAACCCGTGGGTCGCCCGGAAAGCCCTGGATTCGGGACTTAGAAGTACACGCCGGTCATCGTGACCGTGCCGGTATAGGTGCCGGCAGCCTGCGCGGCGCCCGGGGTAACCGTACCACCGACCCACACGAACAGGGCGCCGGCCGCGCTGAACGCACTGGCCGTCGCGGCGGCCGAGGGCGTGAACGCGGTGCAGCCCGTGGTGGTGTTGGTGGCGTTGGTGCAGCCGGTCCAGCTGCCGATCGGCAGGTTGTTCGCGCCGCTCGTCAGGTTCGCCGGCAGGGTGAACGTCAGGTCGACGTTCGCGCTCGCCTGACCGGTAAGGTCGAAGCGACCGGAGGTCGCCGCGGCGACGCCGATAGCCTTGGCGACACCGGGGAAGACGTTGCCGAAGTCCAGGGTGCGAGCCCCGGTGATCGTCATCGCCTGATACACATTCGCGGTGGCAGTGATGTTGGCGCTCTGGGCCATGGCGGCCGAAGCCCCAAGGCTCAAGAACGCGGCCAGGACTGCCGATACTCGGGTAGTAGTGCGCATTGCCCTTCCCTCACGTGGTTGGAGATGTGGTCCCGTCGACTGCTGAATCCAGGGAATGCCAGTTCCCTGGCGGGAGGGGAGGGCAACCTATGTGCCGCGTGTCAAATGACCGATATGTCGGCGTGGTAAGTGGTTACAGTAATAGGACTTCAAGGTGTATATGTCTTGTACACCTTGAGGCAACTTCTGGGCACCGATTCACGGTCGTGCAGGGGGGGCTAAATGCCTACCGCTCAAGATGTTGAACTGAGCCGGAGCGCGGGTGGGGGTGACCCCGCTCACCCACCGGCGCGTCCCGCCGCCAGCCATCGAATGATGTCCGTTATTGGGCTCTTTCTCAGTGCCCTGGTCCTGGGCTTCGCCGCGGGACTTCAGGCTCAAAGCCGGGGCGATATGCAAGTCGGGGCTCAGGTGCTGCTGGCGGGTCCGAGTCAGGCCGCGCTCGCCTCCGCGCTTTACCGCCCAGTTGTCGGCTCCCCCAGGGGGCTCGCCGAGATCAGCCGGGACCGGCAGCCGGTCGTCCCCGACTCGGCCGGCGTCGCGCTCCGTCCCCGCGCAATCATCACGATCGCTTTTCTGCGTAACTGAGCACGGCGGGCCACCTGAATGGCCAGCGGAGGCGGGGATCAATCCCGGCTCCCGCTGGCCATTACCTTTCCGGCGTGTCCCCCCATCGCGACCACCTCCTCCCGCCCGACCTCGAGGCCTACCGCCGCGCGGAGCATCCGCGGGGCCGGATCCTGATCATCGCACCGACTCGGGCTGCCTGCGAAACCATCGAGCTGGCCCTGGGTCTGAGCGGGGTGGAGACGGTCCTCGAGCGCGATCATGGCCGGGAGCTTCGCGAGCTGGCCGCGTCAGGGAAGGGATTCGGCATCGTCGCTGGCACCGGGACCGGCAAGACCCTCGGCATCAAGCCGATCGCCGAGTCGATCCTGCAGGAGCCGCTCAAGGTCGGCGTCGTCAATCGCGAGCGGGAGGCGACGCCGGAGACGCCGAGCTGGAATGTGGTCATCGTAACGACGGGGATTGCCCGGCGCTGGTTCGAGGACGACCTGATCACGGCGCGGGACACCCTCATCGTCGACGAGATCCACCAGACCTCGGCCGAACTCGAACTCTGCCTCGCGCTTGGCAAGCGCGCCCGCTGCCGCTTCATCTGGCTGAGCGCGACGGTGGACCCTTCCTTCTACGCGCGCTATCTGAACGCCGCCGAAGTGCTCGAGACCAGTGCCTTCGATCCGCGGCTCAAGGCGAAGGTGAAGGTGCTGTCGCTCAGGGCGGAGGAGTTCCTGGACGACAAGTTCGTCCGGCACCTGATCAAGGAGAAACGGGGCGTCGCCGTCTTCGTCCCGACTCGGGCCGAGGTGGAGCAGCTCGCCCGCGGGCTGGGGGAGCGCTGGCCCAAGCTCAACGCGGCCTTCTACCATGGCGGCGAGCCGATCCGGGTGATCCGGCCCTTTCTGGAAGGCGAGGTCAAGCACCCCTTCCTGCTCGCGATGACGGCGGCGGGACAATCCGCGCTGAACATCCGCGGGCTCGATACCGTGGTCATCTACGACGCCCGCTACGCCAACGTGGTGGATCGGGGCCGCAACGTGCTGCACCGGAAATACCTTGGCGCAAACGAGATCCTGCAGATGGCCGGGCGGGTCCACGGCCGGGTACAGGACGGGCAGGTCTTCATCCTCACCGATCGCGACCTGGTCTTCGACCGGTTGCGGCCCACGCCGCCGGAGTTTCAGCTCGCCGGCGACGCGGAGCGGGTCGCGATCACCTGCGCCGCGCTGGGCGTCGATGCCGGCGACCTCGATCTGCCGATCCCGCTCGACCGCACCGGCTATCGTAAGGCGATGACGCTGCTGACTGACCGGGGACTGATCGAGGAAGGGCGGCTCACTCGCTACGGCCGCGAGGTGGAGGCGATGCCAGTCGACCGGTCGTGGGGCGAGCTGCTGGTACATGCCGGCGCGGAGCTCGCGCCGATCGTGGCCGTCTGTTCGAACATCGATTCACTGCACCGCATGACCCGCGAGGAGCGTGATCTCGAAGGCGTGCGGGTCAACGGCAGCGATCATCTCACGGCCTACAACTTCTTCGCCGAGGCGGTCAACAAGCACGGCTACCTGGGCGAGGTATATGGCCTGCCTCGGCATCTGTTCGACGAGGATGGGCTGGCGGAGTGGGCGGAGGAGCGGGGGGTGCTGGTCAAGGCGATCGAGGACATTGCGCTGGGCACCGCCTCGGTGTTCCGGGCCATCGAGATCCCGCTGCCGGAGAAGCTGCCGTACGCCGGCCGCGAGCTGCAGCGCCAGTGGATCGATCTGGTCGCCCGCATCATGCCGTTCGACCTGGTGATCGACGAACACACCGCCGACCGCCAGGAGGCGCGAGTCTCCCGCAACTCGGTGGCGGGGAGCTGGGGCGCGGTGGCAGGCAGCCTGCGCTTCTTCGCGGACCGCTTCGGCGTGCCGCGGGCTGCCATCGAGGGCACCACCATTCCGTACGATTTGGTGCGCCGCTACGCGCGACGCGGCCCGGCGGAGATCGAGCTCGCCGGCTCGCGCAAGCGGCAGGAGCTGGTTG
>DAINRP010000291.1:0-3622 GCA_036741755.1 Gemmatimonadales bacterium | reverse complement strand
TCCCGGCCCGGGATCTTGACACGGAACCGGACGGGCGACACTTTGTTCTCTACCCGAACAAAGTCAATCTGACCGGGTCGCGGTCCCGACATCCCACCGCTCCCCTTTGAGGAGGCTCTGATGAGTCCGACTCGAGCTTGTGCCCTCCGGTACCTCGGCAGGGGCTTCGCCGTGGCTACGGCCCTGTTGCTGTCCGCCGTGCCGACCATGGCGGCACAGACCCCCACGATCCAGGTCGTCTCGGACACGGCAGGCTCGCGGCTTCAGGTCGATGGCCAGGACTTCATGGTCCTGGGCATGAATTGGGACTACGTCCCGATCGGTCAGAACTACGCCTACAACTTCTGGGGGCAGCCGGACGACTTCATCATCGCCGCCCTCGACCGCGAGATGCCGCTGCTCAAGGCCATGGGGGTCAATGCCACCCGGCAGTATGTCGGCATCCCGCCCCGCTGGGTCCGCTTCATTTATGAGCATTATGGCATCTTCACCGTCCTGAACCACTCCATGGGCCGGTATGGTGTCACGCTGGGCGGGGCCTACACCGCGAACACCGACTACTCCGATCCGCGGGTCCGCCGCCAGTTGGTCGCCGAGATCTCGGCACTCGCCGAGCAGTTCCGCGGCACGCCTGGCCTGCTGATGTGGCTGCTTGGCAACGAGAACAACTACGGGCTCACCTGGAAGTCGGCCGCCACCGAGGCGCTCCCGCAGGGGGAGCGCGATGCGGCGAAGGCCCGCTACCTCTACTCGCTCTTCGGCGAGGCGATCCGCGCCATCAAGGAGCGCGACCCGGACCACCCGGTCGCGATGGCCAATGGCGATCTCCAGTACATCGATATCATCGCGCAGGAGACCAAGGGGCTCGATGTGTTCGGCGCCAACGTCTACCGCGGCGTTTCCTTCGGCGACCTCTTTCAGGTGGTCAAGGAGAAGCTGGGTCTCCCGGTGATGTTCACCGAGTTCGGGTCCGACGCCTACAACGCCAGGGAGATGCGGGAAGACCAGGCGATGCAGGCCCGCTACCTGATCGGCCAGTGGCAGGAGATCTACGAGCACTCGAGCGGCAAGGGACTGACCGGCAACGCGATCGGCGGATTCACCTTCCAGTGGAGCGACGGCTGGTGGAAGGCGGGCCAGGAGGAGCGGCTCGACATCCACGATGCCAACGCCTCGTGGCCGAACGGGGCCTACAAGGAAGACTTCGTCGCGGGCGAGAACAACATGAACGAGGAGTGGTGGGGCATCATGGCCAAGGGGCCGACGGATGCCCAGGGCCACTTCGAGCTCTATCCCCGCGCAGCCTATTACGCCCTCCAGAGCGCCTACAAGCTGGCTCCGTACGCCCCGGGCACCGACCTCGCCGCCATCCGGGCACACTTTGGTGCGATCCAGCCGACCGAGATGGCGCTTCGGGCCCGCGCAGATCAGTCGGCCGCTTCGTCGGAGATCGCCAGCAAGTTCCGGGTGAGCGGGATGCGGCTGGAGCTTTCCACCTTCAGCACCGGCGGCAGCAATCTCAGCACGCCGAAGAGGCCCGCCCCCAACGGCACGATCTTCCCCTCGTTCCGGGGCTTCGATCACCTCGAGTCGTATTACGCCGACTTCGAGGCGCATCCGACCAATAACCTGGTCGCGTCGATGTCGGTGAACATTCTCGGCAACGTCCCCGACAACCCGATCGACCAGATCTTCTACGAGAATCGGGGCCGCACCCAGACCGTGGACGCCAACGGCCAGCCGGTGAAGCTCACCGGTCTGGAGCGGGTCCGAGTGTACCACGCCAGCGTGTCATGGGACGATCGGCTGTTCCGGCTGGACGGGTTCTACCGCACCGGTCACTACCACTGGGGCTACGAGGGCGACTTCTTCGGGCTGTACCGCGAGGCGAATTACGGCGTCAACATCGACACCTACAATGCCGATGCACCGCTCGGTGTCGAGATCACCGGCAAGAAGCAGCTCGCCGGCCTCAAGTTCGCCATCGGTCCTCAGCTCTGGTGGGGCGCCAACCCGAGCCTCATGGCCAAGTACCGCCGCCAGGTAGGCGCTTTCGATATCGCCGGGATCTATCAGGAGGACATCGCCCAGCAGTCCGCGACGAGCAGCTCCGTCGCGGTACCGGTCCCCCAGACCCGCAAGGCGACGCTCTCGGTTTCGACCACCCGCGGGCCGGTCGGCATTCAGCTGGGTGGCATCTGGGCAGGCGACACCAAGACCGGGCAGACCTTTCAGCTGGTCAAGCGCACACCGGTCGGGGACAGCGTGCTGCAGGATCGCATCAAGCATTCCGACGCCTTTGGCGCCAAGGCCAAGGTGACGGTGTCCAGCGGCCCGTGGAACTGGTACGCCCAGGGCGCGGCCATGGGGCTCGTAGCCGACGGCGGCCCGACCTCGGTGCAGACCTTCACCGGCTGGTATCTCAAGGACAGCGGCAGCGGCAACCAGTGGAATGCGATCACCGGCGTGTCCTACACGAGGGGCAGCTTCCAGATCGCGCCGAACTTTCTGTGGCAGAAGCCGATCGTCGGGCCGGTGCCCAATACCGCCCCCGCGCCCGGCCGGCCCCGCAATATCCTCGACGATCCCTTCGCGGTGCGGTCCAACCGGCAGACGACCGCCGGCGAGCTGCTGCTGACTTACGACCCGACCCCGGCCACCTGGATGTACGCCTGGGACAGCGATCTCCGCGAAGATGCCAAGCTCGCAGTGAGCGCCGGCTTCACCTACAAGCACCATCCGACGACCCAGGACGCGGCCATCGGTATCCTCGGCGACGGCCGCACGACCTTCGCCTTCCCGGGCGCACCGCCGGCGCGGGACCTCTGGGAGGTGCATAGCCGGATCGTCTCCCAACTCAGACCCGATCTCCGATTCATCGTGAACCTGTTCGCCGGTACCGGCGAGCCCAACGGCGACAGCCCGCGGCTGGTCCACCGCTACGGCGGCGACGCCCGGCTGGTCAAGGATCACCTCAAACTGGTCGCCTCGGCGCGGTTCAACGACTGGGGCCCGTACGACTACCACCGCGACTTCAACCTCACCTTCCCGATGCAGCTGATGGGCGACCTCTCGTACTCCCTGGGGCAGCCCAAATGGTGGGACCTTCCGTCCACCAAGATCGGCGTCCGCGGGACCTGGCGTTCGCTCGATCGCCTGTCGCCTCGCTACTGCCCCGCCCAGGTGACCAACCAGACCGGTGCGCAGGTCTGTGATCCGACCGCGCCGGGGCGGGACGGGCAGGAGTGGGAGATCCGCACCTATCTGACGGTCGGCTGGTGACGCTTCGGTGGTCGCTGCCGACCAATCCGAATCGTCGCGCACCTCCGCCATGGCAATCGTGCCAGAGACCGACCTGATCCAGCCGGTGAGCGATCCGGCCGCGCTCGAGCAGCGGATCGCCGCGCTGCTGGGCGAGATGACGCTGCAGGAGAAGATCGGCCAGCTGGCCCTGGTGCCGGCGGCGGGCGGAGGGATGCCGGACCACTTGCGCGACGCGCTGCGTGAGGGGCGGATCGGGTCGGTGCTGAACGAAGTCCATGTGGATACGGTCAACGAACTGCAGCGCATCGCCGTCGAGGAAAGCCGGCTGGGCATCCCGCTCCTGGTCGGCCGCGATGTC
>DAINRP010000290.1:0-3629 GCA_036741755.1 Gemmatimonadales bacterium | reverse complement strand
CGGCCCTCGGCGCGTTTGCGCAGAATGAGCCGCGCGCGATCCCGCATCTCGTGATGGTAGCCGCCGGCCTCCCGGGAGTAGCTGATCCGCGCGCCACCGCGTATCAGCCGGAGGCCGAGCTCGGAGTCATCGCGGCAGCTGTTGAGCGCCACCTCGAATCCGCCGACGGCGGAGAACAGCGCGGCGGGCATGGAGAGAATGCCGCTGAACACCTCATCATAGGTGAAGCGGTGCCCCGGCAGCCGCATCTGTTCGAACTGCTGCTCCCACCAGCCCCAGACGGCGATGTGCTGAAAGTCGCTCTCCGGCGTTCGCACCGGGATCGGCGCGCCGATGACGACCAGCGGCTCACCCGCAGCGGCGTGGGCCGCGGCATGCGCCGCAAGGAGCGTCGGGAGCGGTTCGATGTCGTCGTCGATGAAGATCAGAATGGCGCCACTCGCCGCGGCGGCCCCGCGATTCCTCGCGGTGGCAGCACCCCGCCCCGGCGACTGCTCCAGGACCTGCAACGGGAAGGGGTAGCTCGCGGCGCGGAGGACGGCGACGGTGTCGTCGACGCACCCGTCCGCGACCACGATCACCTCGAACTCCGCGTGGGGATAGCTGCCGTCCCGCAGCCGGTCGAGCAGGCGCACGACCGAGTCCCGCCGGTTGTGGGTCGGTGTGACGACAGAGATCAGCGGTGCGGGGCGTCCCGTCATGCGCGCTTCTGCAATCGGCGGCGGGCGCGCAGGTACGCGCCGGGCCCCGCCAGGCAACCGCGCAACTCCGCGATGGCGAGATCGCTGGGCATCCGGCCAGGGCGCCCGAGCAGCGAGCCGATGAGCGCCGGGAGCTGGGACCGGAGCCACTGCAGGCCCAGGAGAGGTGCGCGCCACTCGCCGTTCAGGAAGTGCCGCGTGATATACGCGTACACCCCGACGCCGTAGCCGTAGAGGGCGCGCTGTAGCTCGGGCCACTCCCGCCGATGGCGGTGCCAGTTGAGCGCGGTGGGCTCGTAGACGATCCGGTACCCCGCCGCGAGGATGCGGGTGAACATGTCGTGATCGCCGCCGGAGTGGGTCGGCGTCCCCGCGTCCAGCGCCTCGTCGAAACCGCCGACCAGTTCGAGGATGCTGCGCCGGAGCGCCATGTTCACCCCAGCGCCCACGCGCGCAACGAGAAAGGGATCGGCCTCGATGCCGTCGTGGACGATGCGGCGATAGCCGCGGCCGAATCCGTTGCTCAGCTCGAACCACTCCTGGGCGGGCGTCTCCAGCTCGATCGGCAGGGTGAGTCCGGTAACGCAAAGGGTGCGCGGATCGGCGAATCCACTCCGAAGGGTGCGGAGCCAGTCGGGGGCCGGCGCGGCGTCGTCATCGGTATACGCGACGATCTCATGCCGCGCCTCCATCAGGGCGCGGTTCCGGGCGATGTCGAGCCCAGGGCGCTCTTCGCGGATGTAGCGCACCCGCGGGAACTGCTCCGCGACCCGCCGGGTGGCGTCGCTCGTCGAGGCACTGTCGATCACCACGATCTCCTGCCCGTCATCGGGCAGTCGCGCCAGCGCCTCGAGGCAGCGGCCAAGATCCTCCGGCCGATCGCGGGTGCACACCGCCACCGTGCAGGTGAGTGGCGGCTGGCGGGTATCCTCCCGGTCGAGGGCGAGGTACTCCTCGACGCGGCAGGTCGCGATCCGCTCTCCGGCGCAGTCGAGCACCGCCTGACGGAGCACTTCGCCGGCGATGGAGCCTCGATCGACGCGGAGCGTCGCCTGCCCCACCGGGCGGCCATTCCAGCGGAAGAGCACCAGGGCGTGTTCGTAGCCGGCCGCGACGTCGAGCCGCGGTGGCAGGGCGGAGGCCTCCAACTGGAGGACGGCGGTGGGCATCGTGGGGCGCGGCTGGAAAGGGGTCAGGACGGCGCGGAACGGGACGACACAACCGGCGCCCGGAGATTCCCGGCGCCGCCCTCGATCGTCACTCGCGGATTCAGCTGGGCGGTCCCGTCGAATGCAGCGCCGCCGTGGATCTCGATATAGGTGGAGGGCCCCACGAACGACTCCCGGGAGGTCAGCCGGTCCCAGACGATGGTCTCGAGCAGGTAGATCCCGCGGGCGACATTCATCTGCAGATCGAACCCCACCCTATATGCGCCGGCGAGCGGCAGCTCGATACCCAGCTGCTGGGTGCCGGTCTCGAACACCGTCTCTCCGGTCTGCGCGAAGCGCAGCCGCACCTTGACGTTCTCCCGTTCGGCGCGGCCGGAATCGACGACAACGCATCCGAGGGTGGCCCGGAGCCGCCCGCCTGACTCGGCGGCGACCGCCGAGAGGTCTACCGACTCGATGCGGACCGCGCCGTCCCCCGCCTTGGGAGGCAGGACGCCCGCCTCTCCGTGCAGGTAGGCGGTGATACACTCCTGCGGCGTGCCGGTGCGCACGACCCGGCCGCGATCGAGCAGCATCGCCTGGCTGCAGAGTTTGCTGATCGCATCGAGCTGGTGGGAGACCACGACCACCGGGATCTGCTGGGCGACCAGTTCGCGCACCCTGACGAAGGCCTTCTCCTGAAATGACGCATCTCCCACGGCCAGCGCCTCGTCGATCAGCAGCACCTCCGGCTCGAGGTGCGCCGCGATGGCGAAGCCGAGCCGGGCCTGCATGCCGCTGGAGAACCGCTTCACCGGAGTATCGATGAACGGGAGCACACCGGAGAACTCGACGATCTCGTCGAACTTGCGGGTGATCTCGCGCCGCGGCATCCCCATGATCACGCCCTGCAGGTAGACGTTCTCCCGGCCGGTGAGGTCCGGATGAAAACCGGACGCGACCTCGATCAGCGCGCCGACCCGGCCGGTGATCGCGCAGCGACCGCTGGTGGGCCGCATGATGCGGATGAGCAGTTTGAGGATGGTGGACTTGCCCGCGCCGTTCGGGCCGATGAGTCCGAGCGCCTCGCCCGGGTTGACGACGAAGCTCACATCGCGCAGCGCCCAGAACTCGCCCTTCCACAGCCCTTCGTCGGGATCGGTGCGGCCCAGCAGGCGTGCAACCAGCGCCGGAATCGCGTCGCGGAGCCGGTCGTGCACTTCCCCGTAACGGAATTTCTTCCAGACGTGCTCGAACTCGATATACCCGGTGCTCACGGGGTCGTCCTCACACGTACTCCGCGAACTTGAATTCCGCCCGGTGGAATATCACCGTGGCCGCCGCGGTCCCTGCGATGGCCCAGACCGCGGAGTAGACGAGGAACGAGGGACTCCAGACCAGCGCACCTCGCGCGCCCATGAGCGGCTGGGTAAGGTCATGACCGCCGACGATCGCGAGCCGAAGCCCCTCGAAGACCGGGCCGAGGGGATTGAGCATCAGCCAGCGGGCGCCATTGGGTCCGAAGGCATCCGCATCGAAGATCACCGGGGTGAAGAAGATGCCGAAGCTGACAACGATCTGGACCAGGTGCTTCGCGTCGCGGAAGAAGACGTTGGCGCAGCTCGCGAGCAGGGCGGTTCCCGTAGTCAGCAGGATCAGGAGCACGAGCAGCAGCGGGACCCAGAGAAGCGCCGCGCTCAGGTGGACACCGAAGAGCGGGAGGACCAGTGCCAGGACCACGGCCGCGATCGCAGTATCGACCACCTGAGTCACCACGGCC
>DAINRP010000289.1:0-3645 GCA_036741755.1 Gemmatimonadales bacterium | reverse complement strand
ATCAGCTTCAGTCAGGCGCCGTTCGACGTGCAGTTCAACCCGGCTGTGGACCTGATCCTCGCGGTCATGGGGATCGGAGGTCTCGTTGCGGCCACCGGGGCGCTGTCATTCGTCGCGATTGCCGTCGCCTCGGTGTTCTTCGGCAAGCCGGTGGGCGAGATCGTGCCCGGCGTCGAAGTGGCGGGGCTTCCCCGGGGCATCACCCATCCGCCACGGCACGCGGCGGATGTGGACCAGCGCAACGCCGAGCTGCATGCGGGCAACACCTGGCGGATGGGTCCGGCGCCGGGAACGCTCATCCTGGTGTTCGTCTTCCTGGCGGCATTCGTTCTCTACTTCTTCACCAATTGGAAGATTCTGTCCTTTGTCTGGAAGATCGGGTAGGTGATGAGCCGCCGGGCCGGATTCGCGTTGCTGGCGATCGGGCTCATCGGGGCGATCACCGTGTCGTGGTGGGCGCTCGCGCTGTGGCCGATGCCGGCGGCCACGCCGGTGTGGCTGGCGCGGGCCCGCGAGGTCTGCTTCGGAAACGCAGGCGACGAGCTCCCGAACGCCGGCGGCTGGGTGCTGCTGCTGGGTGAGCCGATCGGCATGCTCGCCGTCCTGCTGGTCGTCTGGGGCGACGCCGTGCGTGAGGCGTTCGGCGCCCTCGCCCGGAGAGGGGCAGGACAGCTTCTCCTGGGTGCCTCGGCGGTGGGCCTGCTGTTCGGGGTGCGCTGGGTCAGCCAGCGGGTTGCGGATGCGCGAGGCGAACCGTTTGATGTGGCCGCCGCCGGCGTGCCGGAGCGACTGGACGATGCCCCGCCGCCGCTTCAGCTGCTCGACCAGGCGGGGGACACCATCCGCCTGGATCACTATGCCGGCCGACCCGTCGTGGTGGCATTCGCCTATGGGCATTGCGAGACGGTTTGTCCCGTGATCGTCCACGACCTGATCACGGCCGCTGTCCGGCTAGGCACCCGGGCGCCGGAACTGCTGTTCGTGACGCTCGATCCGTGGCGCGACACGCCCGCCCGACTCCCCGCCATCGCCAGGGCGTGGGAGCTGTCTCCCGGCATGCACGTCGTGAGCGGCGAGGTACTGCAGGTGGAGGCCGTGCTGGATGCCTGGAAGGTCCCGCGGAGCCGGAACGCGACGACTGGGGAGATCGTCCATCCGCGTCTGGCCTATCTCATCGACGGGGCGGGGCGGATGACGGCGAGACTCGATGGTCGCGCGGAGTCCATGATCGCCGCCGTGGAGAGGCTCGACCCGAGCGGCGTGCGGTAGCCGGCAGGCTGGAGCGGCGAACAGCAGTGGCATCGAACCCGCGCTGTGGGAAGGGGGCTCTCTCAGCGCAACGCTGCCTGGAGCACCTCACGCAGCGATTCGAAGGAGAACGGCTTCTGGAGGAAGCTCGCCAGCCCCTTGCCGGTGAAGCGCACCAGCGCTTCCTGCTGGCTGAAGCCGCTCATCAGGACCACCTGTACTCCCGGTCGCAGCCGCCGCAGCTCCGTGAACGTCTGCTCCCCATCCAGGTGTGGCATGGTGAGGTCGCACAGGACCAGCGCGAAGCGGTCGGGGTCGGCGCGGAAGATCTCCAGCGCCTCCCGTCCATCCGCGGCAAGTACGGCACCGAGACCCATGTGGCGCAGCATTCGTGCAATCGTAGTCCGGATGGTCTCTTCGTCATCGACCACCAGCACGGTGCCGGGCCCGAGCCGGTCGCCGGTGGAGATCGGGTCCGTCGGGACGGGGTCGAGCGGGCCGGGCACCGCCGGGAAGAGGAGTTTGAAGGTGGTGCCGCGACCCGGTTCGGAATACACCTTCAGCGCCCCCTTGTGTCCCCGGATGATCCCCAGGACGGCGGCGAGCCCGAGTCCGCGCCCGGTGAACTTCGTGGTGAAGAAGGGATCGAAGATGCGGGCCTGGGTTTCCGGGGTCATGCCGCACCCGCTGTCGGAGATTTCGAGAAAGACGTAGTCTCCTTCGGGCAGCTCGGGGGTGGCCACCGTGCCGGCGAGGTAGGGGCGATCGATGCGGGTCACGCCCGTGCTGATGCTGATGACGCCGCTCTTCTCGCCGATGGCCTCCGAGGCGTTGATGACCAGGTTCATGATCACCTGCCGGAGCTGGGTCGCATCGGCCTCGATCGCGGGCAGCCCGCGGGCAAGCTGCAGGCGGAGCACGGCCTTCTTGCTGATCGAGATCTGGATCATCTGGGTGGTCGCCTCGACCAGTTGACCGAGGTCGAGCTTCTCGACCACAAAGCGCCCCTTGCCGCTGTACGCCAGCATCTGTTTGCAGAGGTCGGCGGCGCGGAACGAGGCTTCCGTAATGTCCTTGAGATTCTCCTCCGCGGGGGAGCCGGGCGGCAGGCACATGAGGCCGAGGCTGGCATTGCCGAGGATGCCGGTGAGGATGTTGTTGAAGTCGTGGGCAATGCCGCCGGCCAGCACGCCGAGGCTCTCGAGCTTCTGCGTTTCCAGCATCTTCCGTTCGAGCTTGTCGCGTTCCAGCTTCGCCTGCCGGCTGGCGGTGATATCCAGGATGAAGCCGTCGATGCAGAGCAGGGTGCCATCGGCGGCGTAGACCCCGGAGGCCCGCTCGGAGACCCAGTGCTCGCTGCCGTGCCGGTCGAGAATCCGGTACTCGTTCTGGCATGGGATGCGCGCGTCGAGTGAGGCCTGGCACTTCGCCCAGAGCCAGGTGGCATCCTCCGGATGGACCAGGGTGCCATAACTGACGACGCGGTTTCCTTCCAGTTCGTCGCGCCGGTAGCCGGTGAGCGCCTCGCAGCCCTCACTTACAAAGGTCATCGTCCAGTCGGGGTCGTTCTGGCAGCGGTAGGCCATGCCCGGAAGGTGGCGCACGAGGGTCTCGAGGCGGACCTGACTCTCGCGCAGCGCGTCCTCGGTGCGCTTCACCTCCGTGATGTCCCCCACCAGCACGAAGAATCCCAGCACCGTGCCGTCACTACCGGCGCGCGGGATGTACTGCACGTCGAACCAGTAGGACTTGCCGGTGGGGCTGGTGGGATTGATCTGATATTGCACCGGCTGGCCGGCCAGGGCATCACGGATATGCGGTTCCATCTTCGCATAGTCATCGGGCAGGTGCACGTCGCGCAGGCGCTGGCCGACGAGCTTCTCGGCCCGTGGGCCGAAGTACTCCTCGTAGCGCCGGTTCACCATCCGGTATCGCTCCTCCGCATCCACGAAGGAGATATAGGCCGGCAGGGAATCGATGAGCAGCTGGAGTACGGAGAGACTGCCGGTCGAATCGTCCATCCACTTCATGGGCAACTCCGGATCGAACCGGGGAACCACCTCGGCGGCCCGGGAGGATTGCTGCCGGACCGGGAGCACGCGTTGTCCAATTTACATCTCTACTTCGCCAGCCGCGATGCATGCGCCTCACGAGTCGCGGCATTCCTGTATCGATTCACCACAGGTGGAGCGTGGGGCCCTCGTGATGGCGCCGCGCCAGTTTGTTCCTGTTCGTGAAGTGCGGGTGCGGATGCGGATGCGGGTGCGGGCAGGAGCTGGGCGACGCTCTTGCCCGCACCGAAGCAATGGAGCGTCGGGCAGAGCGGGAGGAGCCGACCAGACAACCCTTGTAGACCTGTCTCAGGGTCTGGAGTTCCGCCCCGCGTCAGCGGCAGCC
>DAINRP010000288.1:0-3685 GCA_036741755.1 Gemmatimonadales bacterium | reverse complement strand
GGAGATACCGCCCATGATCTCGCCACTATCCCGCTTCACACTCGTCGTTCCCCTTGCCGCCGCCGCGATCCTGGCCGCCTGCAGCAGCTCGACCTCCAGCAACAATCCCAAGCCCGCCGCAAACGTGCTGGTCACCTCCGGTGCAGCATCGAAAACTACGACCGCCTACGCGCCTGCCACGTTCACGGTGACTCTCGCCCTTGGCGGGAAGGTCACCTGGCGGAACGACGACAACGTTCCCCATACCGCCACCGACACCGCCGCAGCACCAACTTTCGGCACGGGCAACCTGACACCCGGTGACACGGCCAGCGTCGTCTTCACCACCGCCGGCACATACGGGTACCATTGCACCATCCATCCGGGCATGGTCGGCACCATTATCGTCAACCCGTAGGCTGTCGCAGCCCACAGTGACAGTCCCAATCCGCGCTCCCAATATTTCGTGACGCTCACGAAGGGTTGGGAGCGCGGCCTGCATTTCCGGATCGTCCCGCCGCAGTCACAGAACCCATAAGACCAATATCAGCAATCACTAACGTGGACGGCCAGGCGAGCTGTGCCGCGTGGCACCCGCCGTGCTTTAGCAAGTCGCCGAGGCCGCCGACGTCGAGCGGCAGAGGCGATGTCAGGCAACGCACCCCACGGCAAGGATGGGCCAGATGATCCCGATGACCCCCGACCAGATGACGTTCGAAGCGCTGATCGCGCCGGTGCTGCCGGTGGCGACCCGGGCCGCACTGGGCTTGACCCGCAACGCGGCGGATGCGGAGGATGCGGTGCAGCAGGCGGCGCTGCAGGCGTGGCGGGCCTTCGGCAGCTTCGAGGAAGGCACCAACTTCCGGGCCTGGTTCCTCCGGATCGTCACCAACGTCTGCCTGACGGAATTCCGGCGCCGCAAGCGCTCCCCGCAGGGCGTCTCGATGGATGAGCCGGAGTACGGCGAGGAGATGATCCCGGGGCACATCTCGCGCGACATGAGCGACCCGCTGCCCGACGCCGAGTTCATCACCCAGCTGGACTCAGCGGAGATCGCCGATGCCCTCGCCGGCCTGCCGGAGGACTACCGGGTCGTCTCAACGCTGTACTTCGTCGAGGATCTGTCGTACCAGGAGATCGCGACAGTGGTGGGGCGGCCGATCGGCACCGTGCGCTCGCGGCTCCACCGGGGCCGCAAGCTGCTGATGCAGAAGCTGTGGGACCTGGCGGTGGAGCGGGGAATCGTGCGTCCGGCGACAGCGGACGCCGAGGACTTCAGCGAGTTCTGGGCGGAGGAAACGGCGCTGGTGGCGTAGCCGTCCGTCAGTGACCAGGGGCGGGCGCGAGCTGAATGCCCCAGGCATCCGACCGCCGTTGCTCCATATTCACCAGCGCCGTGTGGCCATCAGGCGTGACGTCGAGCACTTCGAAGCGCGGCGGCAGCGTCAGCATCGCTTTCGGCGGTCCCCCTTCGGCGGGAATGGAGGAGAGGTGGACGCTGTCGCCCGAAGAGTTCAGCGTGGCGAGATAGAGTGTGCGGCCATCGACAGACCAGCCGACGGGATTCGCCAGTCCGGAGAAGACCGGCCGCGGAGCGGCATCGCCGAACCGGAGGACCGAGACTCCGGTGACCCCACCGCCCCGGTTCCAGACAAAGGCGAGACGCGAACGGTCCGGCGACAACCGCGGGTAGAAGTACCACCCGACCGTGTCCAGTCCAGGCACCAGCCGTTCCCGCCCCGTCGCGGGCTCCACAATCTGTAGCGACCGGTTTCCAACGCGCGCCACCACGATTTCCGAATCGTTCAGCCAGTCCAGAGTCGCCCCGACCCGGCCCGCGAATGCCGTGCGCATGGCCCCACCATCAACGCTGAAGATCCGCAGTCCGATCCCGCTGTCGGCGTCCGGTGCGGTGACGGCGATCTGGTGCCCGTTGCGCGACCATGCCAAGCTGATCGCTCCATCGGCCCGGCCGAGTTCCGCGGCCGCCCCACCACTGGTGGACATGACCCGAAGGGTGAGTCCATCCTGCTGGCTTCTGATGAGGGCCACCGACCCGCCATCGGGAGAGATGCGGGCGGCGTGGTAGCGGGCAGACCCGTCGGTCAGTGCCGTACGCGCGGGTGAACGGGCTGCGGTCCCGATGGTGGTCGTGGCAAGATTGGACCACCGCTGGGTCTGGGTATATACCAGTTCCCGGCCATCGGCCGTCAACGACACCGGGGAAAGGAACGGCACGCCTGTGTCTTCGGAACCGGCAATGAGCCCGGAGACGATCAGCCTGGGTGCTTCAGACGGACGCCCCGACCGCTCGAGCGGCAGTCCCATGAGGTCGGCAAGGTCCCCCGCGCGGCGCAGGTAGAAGAGGGTACGCCCATCGCTCCCCCACCCCGGCGGACCGAGCAGCACCGAATCCTCCGCCACGACCTGCGGTACGAATCCGGGAGCGCTGGCAATCATCAGCGCCGTCAGGCGCCCCGTCATCCGCACGGTTGCGTAGGCGAGCCGCTGCCCGTCCGGCGACCAGCTGATCTGACTCACCCACCGATCGCCCGTGAGCTTGACCCGCAGTGAGTCGCCCGTGGCGACGGTCGTCACGGTGAGGTGCGTCCCGGCGCCTGGGAGCATCGCGAGCCGGGTTCCGTCTGGGCTGAGTGCGGCATAGGCCGCCGCGCCAAGCGCGCGCATCGGGCCTCCCAGCCGGGGAACGGCTTGCAGCTTCATGCGGGTGGAGTCCATCGCATAGAACCGGACCTCCGACCCGTCCCCGGACCAGGTGGGGTAATCCAGACGGCGTGATTCGGCCGCGGTGATCGCGGACCCGCCGCGGACATCCTGCACCATCAGGCGCTCCCGCCCCCCGCTCTCGGCGATGAAGGCCAGCAGCTGGCCATCAGGAGAGATCGCGGCAGACGACACTCCGCCGGTGAAGGTGAGCTGGCGCTGCGACGTCATGACCGGCATCGGTGCCGTCGCACGGGCGACGCCGAAGGTCAGGCGTACGAGCAGCGCGAGGGCCACGAGCCCTGCGATCGCACCGCCCGCCCAGAGTCCCCAGCGCGGTCGCTGATGCACGGGGATGACGCTGGCGGGTGTGCTCCCACCGCTCGGCGTGGCCAGCGGCTCGAGCTGCTGCAGCAGCTCTTCCGCGCTCTGCCAGCGGTCGCCCCTGGCCTTTTCGAGCGCGCGCATGACGATCGCCGCCAGCGCCGGAGGCGCATCCGGACGCCGCTCGCCCACGGGCACCGGGGCATCGAGCACATGGGCGGTGAGGATCGCCTGCGTCGTGGGCCCGTCGAAGGGCGGGCGACCAGTGAGCAGCTCGTACCCGACGACACCGAGGGCGTAGAGATCCAGGCGATGATCGAGGTTCGGATCGGCGGTGGCCTGTTCCGGCGCCATGTAGGCCGGGGTGCCGAGAGCGACCCCCACGGTGAGATCGCGCTGTTCGAGTGTCGCGGCACTTACCGCCTTGGCGACGCCGAAGTCGGTGACCAGTGCGTGGCGCCCCGCGAGCAGGATGTTATCGGGCTTGATGTCGCGGTGAACGATGCCCTTGCCGTGCGCGTAGGCGAGCGCATCAGCCACGTCCGCGAGAATCCGGATGATGTCGCCGATCGGGAGCGGACCCTCGCGCACCAGCCGGGCCCTGAGCGACTCCCCTTCGACGAAGGGCATGACGAGATAGAGCGAGCCGGCGACCTCG
>DAINRP010000287.1:0-3705 GCA_036741755.1 Gemmatimonadales bacterium | reverse complement strand
ATCGGCATCGTGGTGGACGACGCGATCATCGTGCTCGAGAACGCCTACCGCCATCAGGAGGAACTGGGGGAGAGTCCGGTCGTGGCGGCCACGAACGGCACCCGCGAGATCGCCTTCGCCGTCATCGCGACCACCATCTCGCTGGTCGCGGTGTTCACGCCGCTGGCCTTCCTGCAGGGGAACACCGGGCGGCTCTTCAACGAGTTCGGCATCGCGGTAGCGGGATCGGTGCTCATCTCCGGCTTCGTGGCCCTGACGCTCACCCCGATGCTCTGCGGCCGGATCCTGAGAGTGCCGCCGCGGCACGGCGCTCTGTATCAGGCGCTGGAGCGCGGCTTCGATGCGATCACCCGCGGCTACGAGCGGTCCCTCGCCTGGTCGCTCCACCGTCGCGGCGTCGTGCTGGCGGCGGCCGCGCTGACGACCGTCGCCGCAGTCGTCCTCTTCAAGAGCCTCAAGCGCGAGTTCATCCCCTCCGACGACCAGGGCTGGTTCCTGACCTTCACGGTCGCCCCCGAAGGATCGTCCCTCGCGTTCACGGACGGCTACCAGCGGCAGGTCGAGGCGATCATCGGCAAGACGCCGGAAACCCAGAGCTATTTCAGCGTGGTGAACTTCGGGGGTGGCCCGACCAACGGCATCGTCTTCACCAAGCTCAAGGACTACAAGGAGCGGAGCCGCTCCTCGCAGCAGATTGTGGGCGACGTGCAGGGCCAGCTCTTCGGCATTCCCGGCATCTTCGCGTTCGCGACCAATCCGCCGGCCTTCGGCGGGTTCGGCAATCCGGTGCAGTTCGTGGTGCAGAACCCCAACTTCGCGCTGCTTGGCGGGGTGATGGACACCTTCGTGGCCCGGGCCAGGCAGATCAAGGGCCTGCAGAACGTGGACACCGATCTCCGGGTGAACAAGCCGCAGCTGTCGGTGCACTTCGATCGTGACCGCGCCGAGGATCTCGGCGTGCCGGTGGGAGACATCGCCGCGACGATGCAGACCATGCTTGGGGGCCGCAAGGTCAGCACCTTCACCCGCGACAACAAGCTCTACAACGTGCTGGTACAACTCGATCCGCGGGAACGTGCGACGCCCAGCGACCTCTCGGGACTCTACGTCCGGGGCCGGAACGGGCAGCTGGTGCAGCTCTCGGCGGTCACCCGGGTGGACGAGGGCATCAGCCCCAAGCAGCTCAACCACTACAACCGGATCGCGGCGTTTACGCTCAGCGCGGGCCTCGCGCCCGGCTTCACCCTTGGTGAGGCACTCGATTCGCTGAATGCCCTGGCGAAGCAGGTGCTCCCCAAGGGCAGCACGACCGCGCTCGCCGGCGAATCGCGGGAACTGGAGGAGAGCGGCGGATCGCTCTACTTCGCGTTCGGCCTCGCGCTGCTGGTGGTATTCATGGTGCTGGCGTCGCAGTTCGAGTCGCTGGTGCACCCTTTCACCGTGCTCCTCGCCGTGCCGCTCGCCGTCACCGGCGCGCTCGCGGTGCTCTGGGTCGCGGGCTCGACCCTGAATCTCTACAGCCAGATCGGGATGATCCTGCTGATCGGCCTGGTGACCAAGAACTCGATCCTGCTGGTGGAGTACGCCAATCAGCTGCGGGACAGGGGCAAGACGGCGTTCGAGGCGATGCAGGAGGCGGGACGGATCCGGCTCCGTCCGATCCTGATGACCTCGGTCTCGACGATCACCAGCGCGCTGCCGGTCGCCCTCGGGCTCGGTGCCGGCTCGATCAGCCGGCGCCCGCTCGGCTATGCCATCGTCGGCGGGGTGTTCGTCTCCACGCTGCTCACGCTCTACCTGGTCCCCGTCGTCTATACCCTGCTCGATCGGCTGGTCGCGCACGAGCATCATGATCTCGAGCTTCCCGCAGAGGCCCTGGAGCCAGTGACCGTGGAGGCGCGATGATCGGGCTCCTACTGCAGCTTGCCATCGCGGCCCCCACCGCCGTTCCACCGCTGGCCCCCTCCCAGCCTCCCCCACGAAGTGGGGGAGGAGTAGTGACGTACCGAGCCGAAGATTCGCTGCCGGTCGTGACTCTCGCTGAGGCGCTCGAGCGCTCGGTGCGGCTGGATCCCTCGTATGTGCGCGCGCTGGGGTCGGTGGCGGAGGCCGACTGGTCGAGGAAGGCGGCGCGCATCGCGTTCGTCGCGCCATCGATCGGCGCCACGCTCGACTACACCAAATACTCGAAGGCGTTCTTCAACATCGGCACATTCAATCAGTCGAGCACGTCGTCCACCTTCCGGCTCGGGGCGAGCTACGAGATCTTCAGCGCCCGCAAGTTCACTGACCTGGCGCGGACCGCTGCCGAACTCGAGGCCGCCACGTCGACCGAGGCGCAGCAGCGTTACGTCGCGGCGCTGCTCACGGAATCGGCCTACTACGGCGTGCTGTCGGATGCCGAGTTCACCCGGGTGGCGCGGGAACGTGCCGCGCGGGCCGAGGATCAGCTTGCGGTGGCCCGTGCGCGGGTCGGTACCGGCGCGGCGGTGCAGTCGGATTCGCTGACGGTGGTGCTCGAAACGGTACGAGCGCGAGTGAATCTGCTGCGCCGTGAGGCGGCGCTCCGGGTGGCGCAGCTCCAGCTCGGGCGCCGGGTTGGTGTCGAGGGGCCGGTGGACGCGGCGCCGCTCGACACCGCGCCGCCACCCCCGCTGCCTCTCGGGCTGCGTGAGGCGGTGGCGCAGGCGCTGGAGCAGGGTCCGGAATACCGGGTGGCCCGGGCGCGGGAGCGGTCGGCCGAGGCGCTGCTCCGCGGCAGCCGGGGGGGCTATCTCCCCACGCTCACCCTCGATGCGGCCCACAGCCGGTTCGACGTCAAGGTGTTTCCCGGCGCGAGCAACGTGTCGTCCTTATCATTGACGATCGCGCTGCCTATCTGGAACAACGGCCAGCGGGAGCTGTCCATCATCCGCGCCCGTGCCGACCGGGACGTCGCCCGCGCGGTGCGGACTGATCTCGAACTGGGCGCGCTCCGCGATGTCACGGAGGCCTACGAGGCCTACGAGACCGCGCGCGGCGAGTTCGGGCTCGACACGCAGGCGCTCGCCGCCGCGCACGAGAGCTACCGGGTACAGGAGGCGCGCTATCGCGCCGGCGCCACCACCGTCCTCGACCTGCTGCAGGCGCAGAACGATCTCAGCGACGCCGAGGCCCAGGTGGTCCAGGCCCGCTACACGGCTCGGCTCGCGCGGGCGCTGCTCGAATCGCTGCTCGGCACCCGCTTCGACACCACTCAGGGAGGCAGTCAGTGACCCTCGCGCGGCTATTCCTGCTCGGTGCCCTCGCTCTCAGCGCCTGCGGCAAGTCGGGCGCGAAGCCCGGTGGCGCGGGCGGCCCCGGCGCGCCCGGCGGACAGATGCCGCCGAGTCCGGCGGAGGTCGCAGTGGCCCGGAAGGACACGGTGATCGATGCCCTCGAGGCGACGGGGCAGATCGAAGCGATCCAGGCCATCGAATTGCGGCCGGACATCGAAGGGCGGGTGGTGCAGATCCCGGCGACCGAAGGCACCGAAGTCGCGGCTGGCACCGTGCTGGTGCGGATCGACGACCAGGAGCTCAAGGCGCAGGTCGCGCGCGCGGAGGCGGACCGCGACCTCGCGCGTCAGGCGCTGGCGCGCACCAAGGACCTGCTGGCACAGCGGGCCTCGTCCACCTCCGATCTGGAGCGTGCCGAGGCGACCGCGCGGAGCAGCCAGGCGGAGCT
>DAINRP010000286.1:0-3709 GCA_036741755.1 Gemmatimonadales bacterium | reverse complement strand
AGTATTCGCCATCCACGGGAGGACGGGCACACGTGACGAGACCCGACACGATCTACCACGGACGCTGGGCCATCCTGGCGCTGGCCGCTGTGCTCGCCTGCCAGCCGGGCCGGAGTGCCCCGGTCCCGACGCCTGCCCCACCGAAGCCCGTCGGGCTCGGTGCCGGTCAGTCGATCGATCGCGCCAGGGTGCTCGCCGCGGGCCGCGCGCAGCGCTACGACGAGAACCCGGGCTCCTCGCTCAAGGCCGTTCTCGACGGGGGCGTCCAGGCCACGATCGAACCCGATGAAGGCGCCTACAACCTGGCCGAGGGCACCCTGGACGAGGGGGTGGTGGTGGCGCGATTCCGGAATGAGGGCGATACCCCGCTCAAGCGGCTGGGCCTCATCCCCAACGGCACGACCTTCTGGTTCATCTACCGCAAGGACAAGCAGCTCATGTCCGCCTATATCGCCGACACCGAGTCCGGCGAATACGATGTGGTCGACGTTCCCACCATCCTCCACCCGCCTACCCGTCCCTGGCGCCAGTCGGTGGCTCAGTGGCAGCTCCCCGGCGTAATCGGAGAGAAGGTCGGCGCCATGAGGATGCTCCTCTCCGGTGGCCAGCAGCCGTGGGTCAGCTGCGCCAATATGGGGTGCTGCAAGCCCCAGAGCTGACTCGGTTCCCGAGCCGGACACGCCGCGGCAGGGGGCCCGTGTGACGCACGGGCCTATTCTGCGTATACTCTCTCCCAGCGATGACTGATCGCCCGCTGAACGCCACCACGCCGCCTGCCGCGCTCTCGGCCGCGGCCGCGCGCCGCCAGGCCAGGTACGAGGCCTGCGACCGCGTGGTGTATGGCTACATCCGCGCGTTCCGCGCCGCCCCGGCGCCCGAGTTTCCCCTTCGCTGACGACGTCATGTACCGACCGCTCCAGGTCAGCCTCCTGCTGATCGCGTTCTTCGCTGGGCCCCTCGTCGCCCAGCAGCCCGATAGTGCCCGGGTCCGCAAGGACTCCGCCATCGTCGAACTTGCCCCGATCGAGGTCGTCGGTTCGATCATCCCGACGGCCGGTCCCACGATCGGGTCCGGTGTGCCCGCGCGCATCTCCACGGTGACCGGCGAGCAGATCGATGCGTGGGAGCCCCGCCTGCTGACCGATGCGCTCGCCGCCCAGCCGGGGATCTCCCTCTATGACGACCTCGGTACGCCGTGGAAGCTCAATCTGAGCACCCGGGGCTGGAACGTCGGGCCGGTGGTGGGGCTGCCGCCCGGCGTCTCGGTGTTCCTGGATGGCGTGCGCCAGAACGAACCCGATGCGGCCGAGGTCAACTTCGACCTGCTGCCGATGGAGCACATCGCGCGCATCGAGCTGCTCAGCGGCAGCGGTTCTCTCCTCGGCCCCAATTCGCTCGGCGGCGCCATCAACCTGATCACCCGGCGCGGACGCGGTCCCTTCGGCGGCCATGTCGAAGCGTCCGGCGGGTCGTTCGGGAACTGGTCCGGGGAGGGCAGCGTCTCGGGGCAATCGCAGGGAGGGCTCAACTACTACGGGGCCGGCGGCTACGAGCGCGAGAAAGGGTGGCGGCAGGCGACCGGCGCCAGGAACTACAACGGCTTCCTGAACCTCGGGAAGTCCGGGGAACGGAGCGGCGTCAGCTTTCAGGCGTTCGGGGCCAAGTCCCGGACCCAGGCCGCGGGCTCCCTGCCGGAGACCCTCTTCGACATCAACCCGCGGACCAACTTCACCATCGGCGACTTCGAGGATCTCGACATCCTGCAGTTCGCGGGGCACGGCTTCGTCCTGGCGGGGACGAGCCGGTTCAACTTCACGCTGTACCACCGGCGCACCAACGCCGAGCGCTTCAACGTCAACCAGGCGCCTGACAACAACGTGCGGTCGTTCACCGAGAATCGTACGGTGGGCGGGAGTGCGGACTGGCGCTGGGCAACTGCGGCGGGCAAGGGCGTGCTGTCGCTGCGCGGCGGGGTGGACGGGACCGTCAACCGGGTGCACGTGCGGCTCTTCGAGGAGAGCAGCGTCGTTCCCGGCAACGATACCCTGAACACCAACGTGAAGAGTCCGAGCTGGGATGTCGCCGGCTACGCGCTGGCCGACTACAAGCTCGGCCGGGTGACGCTCTCCGGCGGCGCCCGCTTCGACTACATCCGGGTGCCCTACAAGAACCTGCTCGATCCGACGGTCGACACCAGCAACACCTTCAAGCGGCTGAGCCCGCGAGGCGGCATCAGCGTGGAGGTCGCCCAGGGCGCCTCGGTCTACGGGTCACTCGGCCGGAGCTTCCGGGCCCCCGCGATCCTCGAACTCGCCTGCGCCGACTCGCTGGCCGCCTGTCCGCTCCCCTTTGCGCTGGGGGACGATCCGCCGCTCGATCCGGTGATCGCCACGACCTACGAAGTGGGCGGCAACTGGGTCGTGGGAGCCGCGATGCTGTCGGCCTCATTGTACCGGACGGAAGTCGAACACGACATCGGCTTCATCCAGTCGGAGAATGCGATCTTCCAGGGCTACTTCGCCAACATCGGCAACACCCGGCGGGAAGGGGCCGAGTTCGCGCTGCAGTACTTCCCCTCGGAGCGGGTTTCGCTGTATGCCAACTACGCCTACACCCGCGCCACCTATCGCACCGCCGCGGACATCTTCAGCATCAGGGCCGATTCCCAGTTCGCCGCGAGCCCGCTGGCCGGCAGCAACGCGATCAGGGTCGGCTCGCGCATTCCGTCCGTACCCGACCACCAGGTGAAGGCGGGCACCCTGGTGAAGCTGAATCGCTGGCTGAGTCTCGGGCTCGATGGGCGCTACACCGGCCGGCAATGGATGCGGGGAGATGAAGCGAACCAGACCCGGCCGCTCAGCGGCTATTTCACCGCCAATGTCCGCGCGGGATTCAGCTCCGGGCCGTGGGAGGTCAACGCCGTGCTGAGCAATCTGTTCGATTCGCACCGGGCGGTCTTCGGGACGTTCAATCAGAACCGGCAGACCGGCAACCTCGAACGGTTCCTCACCCCGATGAATGCCCGCTCGCTGAAGATCGTCGTCAGCCGGGAGTTCGGGGGTGGGGAGGGCTCCTAGCCCTCACCCCCTGCCCCCTCTCCCGCTCGCGGGAGAGGGGGTAGTCCTAGGGTTTGATTCAGCACTCGTTCCAGGTAGCGTTTGTCGAGTTGAATGTTCCGAATCCGGAGTACCACAAGTCCTAGGGCACGAAGGTGCTCCGACCGTTCCTCGTCCAATCGACTTTGCTCGGGATCCAGATGTATGTCGCCGTCAATCTCCAGAACGAGGCGATGCTCGACGCAGAAGAAGTCGGCGATGTAGCCGTAGATCGCCTGCTGCCTTCGAAACTTGAGTCCGAGCATTCGGCGATCACGCAGCAGCTCCCAGGCAAGCGCCTCCGACTCCGTCGGCTGTCTTCGGAAGGCTCTCGCGCGTGCGAGTTTCGTTGGGGTGACCCCTCGGCGTCTTGCCATCCATGGAGACTCACCGGAATGCGGGCAACCGCGCCATCATGAGTCGACAGCTGAGTATCGGGGAAACGCGTTCCCCTCCCCCGCGAGGCGGGAGAGGGGACAGGGGTGAGGGGCTCAAGGGGCGGATCAGGGAAACGCATTCCCCTCTCCCGCAATGCGGAAGAGGGGACAGGGGTGGGGGACCCGGCCGTAGCCACTCCGGAGGGCGTTGGCTAGGTTTGTCAGCGGCCGGGGCAC
>DAINRP010000285.1:0-3718 GCA_036741755.1 Gemmatimonadales bacterium | reverse complement strand
GTAACCACCGCGATCCGCTCCGGTAGCGGGGGCAGCGGCCGCTTCCGCGCCGGGTCGAAGAGCCCGTCCTTCTCCAGCGCCTTGCGGATGCGCTCCAGCTCGAGCTGCGCCTGACCGACCTGATCGGTCACCAGGAACTCGGTCACGGAGAGGCGGAACTCGCCCCGCTCCTCCCACACGGTGGGAGTGCCGAAGACGAATACCTGGGCGCCCTCGGCAGGCTGGGCCTTCACCCGAGCGGAGTAGGTCCGCCACATCACGCAGCGGATCTGCGCCTCGGCGTCGCGGATGGTGAAGTACCAATGCCCGCTCTGATAGGCCTTGAGCCCCGACACCTCGCCGCGCACCCAGAGGGGACCGATGCCTCCCTCCAGAACCCGGCGCGCCGCCTTGGCCAGCAGCGAGGGCGTCCAGGGGGCGTCCCCCTGGGTGAAGAGATCCGGTTCCTGGCTCACATCCGCTGCTTCATCGCCTGCAGCGTGTTGGCCATCAGCATCGCGATCGTCATCGGCCCGACCCCTCCCGGCACCGGGGTGATGGCGGAGGCCACCTCGGCGCATTCGGCGTAGGCGACGTCGCCAGTCAGGCGGTAGCCCTTGGGAAGGGACGGGTCATCGACCCGGTTGATCCCCACGTCGATGACGACCGCACCGGGCTTGACCATGTTGCCCTTCACGAACTCCGCCTTGCCGATGGCGGCGATCAGGATGTCGGCGCTGCGGCAGACGGCGGGCAGGTCGCGAGTCTTGGAGTGGCAGACGGTCACGGTCGCGTCGCCGCCGGGGCCCTGCTGGATGAGCAGGTTCGCCATCGGCTTGCCCACAATCGTGCTGCGACCGACCACCACGGCGTTGGCGCCCCTCGTCTCGATGCCGTTGCGGATCAGCATCTGGATCACGCCCCATGGCGTGCAGGGGCGGAGCGCGGTCGGGTCACCAATGACCAGCTTGCCGACGTTCACCGGGTGGAAGCCGTCCACGTCCTTCATCGGATCGATCCGCAGCAGCACCTTCTCGGTGTTGATGTGCTTCGGCAGCGGCAGCTGGACGAGAATGCCGTGGATGGTCGGATCGTTGTTGAGCTGATCGACGATGGTCAGCAGATCGGCCTCCGGCAGCGTCGCCGCCCGGGCGATCTTCACCGACTTCATGCCCGCCTCGAGACACGCCTTCTCCTTGCTGCCGACGTAGGCCTTGGAGGCGGGGTCCTCGCCGACCAGGACCACGGCGAGGCCGGGGGCGTGGCCCCTGGCCTTCAGGCGGGTGATTTCCTCGGCGACCTCCTGACGGATGGTCTTGCCAAGGGCGACTCCGTCGATGATGCGTGCACTCATCGGGCAATGTCCACGGCTCGGGTTTCACGGATGACGACAACCCGGATCTGTCCCGGGTACTGGAGTTCGTTCTCGATGCGGCGGGCGATCTGGTCAGAGAGCGCGATGGCCGCGCCGTCATCGATCTTCTCGGGCGTCACGATGACCCGGACCTCGCGTCCCGCCTGAATCACATTCGACTTCTCGACACCCTGGAAGCCGTTGGCGATCTCCTCGAGCTTGGTGAGGCGCTTCACGTAGCTCTCGAACGCCTCGCGCCGCGCCCCGGGCCGGGACCCGCTGATCGCGTCCGCCGCCTGGACCAGCACCGACTCGGCGGTCTCGTGCGGCACGTCATCGTGGTGCGCCTGAATGCAGTTGATCACCAGGGAGCTCTCGCCGTACTTCCGCGCCATCTCGACTCCCAGCTCGACGTGCGTGCCCTCGTGGTCGTGGGTCAGCACCTTGCCGATGTCGTGCAGCAGCGCCCCGCGCTTGGCGAGATGCACGTCCAGCTTGAGTTCGGCAGCCATCATGCCCGCGAGCCAGGCGACTTCCTTCGAGTGGTCGTAGATGTTCTGGCCGTACGAGGTACGGTAGCGCATCCGGCCAATCAGCCGGATGAGCTCGGGGTGCAGGCCGTGCACCCCGGTCTCGAAGGCTGCCTTGTCGCCGAGTTCCTGCATCTCGGCGTTGAGCTCCTTCTGGGCCTTGGCCACCAGCTCCTCGATCCGGCCCGGATGGATGCGGCCGTCGACGATGAGCGCCTCGAGGCTTCGGCGGCCGACCTCGCGGCGCACCGGGTCGAAGCAGCTGATGATCACGGTGTCGGGGGTGTCGTCAATGATGACGTCGACGCCGGTGGCCTGCTCGAAGGCGCGAATATTCCGCCCCTCGCGGCCGATGATGCGACCCTTCATCTCGTCACTCGGCAGCGCCACGGCAGAGACGGTGGTCTCGGCGGTGTGTTCGGCGGCGATCCGCTGGACCGCGAGCGCGACGATCTTGCGGGCGTCCTTGTCCGCAGAGCGCTTGGCCTGCTCCCGGATGTCGCGGGCGAGTGCCTGGGCCGCGCTGCGGGCTTCGTCCTCGGCCCGCTGCAGCACCTCCCGGCGGGCCTCCTCGGCCGTGAGTCCCGCGATTCGCTCGAGCCGCTGCCGGACCTCTCCCGCGGCGCGCTCCGATTCCACCTCACGCAGCCGGATCGCCTCCTCGCGCTTGGCGAGCGTCGATTCCCTTTGGCCGAATCCTGATTCCTGTTTGCGGACCTCTTCGAGCTTTCGCTCCAGGGACTTGTCCCGCTCCTCGGCCCGGCGCTCGAACCGATCCCACTCCTCCCGCCGGCGCTGCGCCTCCTTGTCGAGGTCCTCACGCAGACGGAGCGTCTCCATCTTGCCTTCGAGGACGATCTGGTTGCGAGCCTCCTGCGCCTTGTTCGACGCCTCAACGACCATCGCCTCCGCTTCCTTGCGGGCAGCGGCGAGGGTTCGGGCGGCGCTCTGCCGCTGGACGCGGCTGTAGAGGGCGAAGATGACGGTGGCGGCGACCAGCCCGGCAGCAAGCCCCTCAACGAGAGGCAGAAAGAATGGCGACATGCGATCTATCTCCAAAGCGCGGCGCCGGAGGACGCGCGCTGATTAGGCTCATCGAGACCGGGATAGCCCGGTAAGCACGCACGGCCGTGCGTGCTCACACAACCCTCAGAAGCGCACGGCCGCGCGCGCCAATGACCGAGCTACCGGCTGCCTAGCCCGAAACCCCCTGCGGTCCAGTTGCCCGCCGACCCCGCTTGGACGGCGGCAGCAGCCGAGCGAGGTCATCGGCCATGGCGTTGAGCCGCGCCGCATGCTCGCGGTCGCCCCGCCTGGCCTGGAACAGCTCATCGGTGATCGCGAGCGCGGCGAGGATCGCGGCCTTGTGGGTCTCGACCTGCGGCAGCATGTCCCGGATCCGGCGCAGCGCCGCATCCACGTAGGCCGCCACTTCGCGGGTGTATTCCGGCGGCAGCTCCGAACGGACGGTGTAATCTTCGCCGCCGATCGTGACGCGTACCGCGTGCTTGGGCTGGTTCATGCGGCCCCCTCATCGGCGTCCTGCTCGAGGAAGCTCAGCCGGTTGGCGAGCATCTGGAGCTTGTCACGCGCGGCATCCACCCGCTCGCGGAGCGCCTGGTTCTCCATTTCCAGTTCAAGGACCCGCTGGCGGGAGTGCACCAGCTCCGGTCCGGCCACGACCCCGCCCTTCGCTTTCGCCTCGCCGAGTTCGGCCTCGGCTTTGAGCGAGCGGCGGCGCCAGGCCGCAAGCTCCTCGCCCACGTGCTGGAGGAGATCCCCCAGATCATGGACGGCGCGCTCGTCAGGACGTTCGTAGCCTTGCGTCAAGTTCCCTCTCCAGAGCTTTCAGAAT
>DAINRP010000284.1:0-3740 GCA_036741755.1 Gemmatimonadales bacterium | reverse complement strand
GCGACGTCGCGATCGGGAAGTAGAAATCGTAGCGGCCGTTGATCATCAGCGTCGGCGCGGTCCGGCTCCGCGAGCCGCAGCCGCGAAATGCTCCGGACTACTCTGGCCGGGGAGGACTCCAGCGGGTACCTTCTCTGCCACAACCGTCGCGCCTGCCGGCTCCATGCGGCAGGGTAATCCCTCGAAGCAACCGGCGCCGTGATCGACGCATGCTTCGGTTGAGCACCCCTCGTTCCACCATATTCGGAGATTCGATGACCGCTCTCGCCACGCGTGCCTTCGTCACGTTCGCCGGACTCTCCCTCACCCTGGCGGCAGCAGCCCTCGGCCAGGTCCGCGCCAGCGAGCGGGGGGGCATCACCCAGACGATCGACGGCACCGCCATCACCATCGATTACTCCCGCCCCCAGGTGCGGGGACGGAGCCCGATCTTCGGTGGGTTCGTGAAGTGGAAAGAGGTCTGGACGCCGGGCGCCAACTACGCCACGACGCTCGAGGTCAGCCGCAAGGTGTACCTGGATGGGCACGCGGTGCCTCCCGGCAAGTACTCGATGTGGCTGGTGGTGCAGCCGGACGAGTGGATCATGGTGCTGGATCCGCGCGCTCGCCTCTATCACACGGAGATGCCGGATTCCAGCGCCAGTCAGCTGCGGTGGGTGGTCCATCCCGGGGAGGGACCGTTCACCGAGGTCCTGACGTTCACCTTCCCTGAGGTGCGCCCCGGCGGGGGAACGCTGCAGCTTCGCTGGGGCACCACCCAACTCGATTTCAAGGTCGCGGTGGAGCCCAAGCACCGCCTGACCATGGCCGCGGCCGATGCCCAGCCGTACCTCGGTACCTGGCTCTTCCGCTGGACCGGGGTGCCCGACAGCGTGCCGCCCTCGAAGATCACCGTGGCCATGGAGAATGGCATGCTCATCGGCCACTGGAATCCGGCGCCATGGCCGGAGGCCGCAACGATCGTGCTCGTCAAGATCGCCGACGACTGGTTCATGGTCGGGACGATGGAGAAGGGCGAACTGACCGACCTGATGACCGAGTTCGTGTTCGAGTTCTCGCGGAGCGGCGGAAAGCCGGCCGCCTTCGAGGTGCGGGGCGAGGGCGACAAGCTGCAGGCGAGCGCCAGGCGGGAGTAACGGCGGACTACTTGCGCGCCAGCTTCTTGCGCAGTTCCTCGATCCAGTTGTCGACAAACACCAGCTGCGCGGACACCCGGGACGCGGAGTCATCGAGCGTCCTCAGCATGACGAAGCGCTGGTCGTCGGGCGTCACATCGTAGGCCCGGTAGGCCGGCGCCTTGGCGAAGCTGCTCGTGGGGAACAGGACCCCCGGTGAGCCCGGGGAAAACGATGGTGTGGTCGTGACCGGCACCGCCATCATCTCCCCCGAAGGCGCACGGAAGAAGATCTCCCGCCCGCCCCGGCTCCACAACGGCTCGGACCCGCCGGCGGTGGAGAGCTGCCAGCGCCCATCGTCGGCGTTGGGGAAGGGCCGCACGTAGACCTCGTCCCGCCCCGTTTCATCCGACTGATACGCGACGAACCGCCCGTCAGGCGAGAGTGTCGCTGCCCGCTCCTCGAACTTGGGCGAGGCGACGATCGGCACCGGGGTGCTGTCGGTTCCCGGCCGCAGGGCGATGATGTCGCGGGTAGGCAGCGTGCTCCGTACCACCAGCCACCGGGCGTCACGCGACCAGAGTGCCTCTGCGACGGACCGGTCCGATCCGTACAGCCGCTCCGGCGCCCCGCTGCCATCGGCACGCTTGCGATAGATCACGGCGTTGTTGTTGCCCGGATCCACGATGTAGGTGACCGACCGGCCGTCGGGGGTCCAGGTGGGCCGGAACTTGAGGAATTCCTCGAAGGTGAGCCGCGAGAGCGGGCCGTGATCGAGCTGCTTGATCCAGATGTCAGCGGTGCGGTCCCCGGCGATCGCCACCGCCAGCTGGCGGCCATCGGGCGAGAGGCTGAGCCCGCCGTTGAAGGGCCGATTGAACCTCCAGCCGGAATCGACGGGGGCCATCGTTCCCGTTCGAGTTACCCAGACCGGCTGTACTCGCTCGCGGACATCGCGCGGTTCGCCGGCGTAATAGACCAGATCGCCCGCCTCCGAGATATCGAATTCCGCGGTGTACCCGCCAACCACTGCGACACCCGCCAGCACCGGCACCGCGGGGCCGGTGATGGTCAGCCGCTCCTCGTCGAACGGAAGCGCCACCAGGGAGCCATCGGCCCGCACCACCAGCAGCTGTCCGGTCGCGTTGTATCGGGCCCTCACTCCACGGACCAGAATCTTCGACTGGCGGGTCTTGAGATCGACAACGGCGATGTCGCTCTCGGTGATGCGCGTGGGCCCATAGAAGATCGCGTACAGGAGGCCGCGACCGCCCGGGAGCAGCACCGGGTACATATGCGCCAGCGCGTGCGTGGCGGTGTCGATCGTCGTGAGCGGTTCCAGCGATCCGCCGTTCACGGGTATCCGGAGGATCCCCAGCTTGCCGTTGAAGCCGCCGTTGGTGTACATGAAGCCGTCGCTGCCCCAGGCCGTGCCCCCGTTGGAGAGCACCGAGTCCGACACCATGACCGGGGGGCCGCCCTCGGCGGGGACGACCTTCAGCCCAAATGGGTT
Source organism: Gemmatimonadales bacterium (assembly GCA_036741755.1). GTDB lineage: Bacteria > Gemmatimonadota > Gemmatimonadetes > Gemmatimonadales > GWC2-71-9 > JADJOM01. Next base: position 1,112 of record DAINRP010000284.1, on the reverse strand, counting down.
TCCGTTGACGAATGCGATCTGCTTGCCGTCGGGTGAGAAGGCGAGGCTGCCTGCCTCGGCGGTACCCGTCAGCGGCCGCGCGTGGAGCTGATCCCGGTCACGAACCCAGATCTGCTCCTCGCCCGATGCCGACCGGCCGATATAGGCCAGCCGCGCTCCGTCGGGGGAAATGGCCAGGACGCCGATGCTGTTCGTGGCGATCTCCCCGTCGCCTGACAGCTCCACCGCATAGCGCCGCACCGGATGCTGGGGCGCCGCATGGGGCCGGAGCCAGCCCCACAGCGCCAGCAGGGTGGTGAGCGTGAGCCCGCCGCCCAGCAGGGCGACGGTTCGTCGGTTGGCGCGCCCGACGCCGGTCCGTAGCGTCGTGCCGGTCCGCTGCCGAGTCGCCGAAGTCTCTCCCGCGAGAGCCGTGGCGAACTCCGCTGCCGTCGCGAAGCGATCCGCCGGCAGCTTCTCGATCGCCGTGAGCACGGCGGCCTCGACATGGGGCGGAATCGTGTGGCGCTGGAGCGTGAGTGCGCGCGGCGCTTCGGTCATCACCCGCGCGATGATCGCCTGGGCGGTGGCACCCTGGAAGGGCGGCTCGGCCGTCAGCATCTCATAGGTGACGCAGCCGAGGGCGTAGATGTCCGCCTTGGCGGTGATCTCCCGCTCCCCCATCGCCTGCTCGGGCGCCATGTAGTGCGGCGTGCCGAGCGACATCCCTGTCTCTGTCATCCGGCTGCTGCCGGCCTTGCTTGCCGCCAGCGCGATGCCGAAGTCGGCGACCAGCGCGCGCCCGTCGTGCAGCAGGATGTTCTCGGGCTTGATGTCGCGATGGATGATGCCACGACGATGAGCGTAGTCGAGCGCTCCCGCCACTTCAGTCGCAATCCGCACCGCGTCGGCGATCGGCAGCTGCTTCTCGCGGACCAGCCGGTCGCGGAGCGACTCCCCCTCGATCAGCGGCATCACGTAGAAGAGTTGCCCTGCCACCTCGCCGCTGTCGAACAGCGGCAGGATGTGCGGATGCTGCAGCGCCGCCGTCGTCTTGATCTCCGCGAGAAACCGCTCCGCGCCGATCACCGCCGCGAGTTCCGGCCGGAGCACCTTGACCGCGACGTGACGGT
>DAINRP010000283.1:0-3800 GCA_036741755.1 Gemmatimonadales bacterium | reverse complement strand
GAGGCGACCGTCAGATTGAAATCCGCCACGGCGCCGGGGAGCCCGGCGGTCGTGGCCCGGATCACCAGCGGACCGGCGCTCGCCCCTGCGGTAATGGTCTGGGTGGACACTCCATTCCCATCGGTAACGGCGCCCGGCTCACTGAAGGTGCCGGATCCGCTCAGCACCACCCAGCTCACGTTCACCCCGGCCTCGGCGTTGCCGAAACTGTCGGAAAGCGACACGGTAAGGGTCTGGGCAAAATCGGTGTTGATGGCAGCGATCTGTCCGTCGCCGGAGCCACGCGTGATCCGCTTTACGGGACCGGGATTGGCAGTCCCCGTGAAGGTGAGTGGCGAGCCCAGCGCGGCGCGCAGGGAGGCCGTAACGGTCTGCGCACCGGACGTCGTGCCGAGGGTCCACGTCGTCTTCGCGATGCCATTGGCGTCGCTGATCCCTGAGGTGGGGCTGACCACGCCCGCGCTGGGCGTGAAGCTGATCGACTCGCCCGCCTTGGGCGCCCCGTCCGAGGTGACGAGGACTCGCAGTTCCTGCGGGAGGACGGTCCCGACGATCGCCACCTGCGCATCACCACTGGAGGTGGGCGCCTTGGCGATGGTGATCGGGCCGTTGTTGCTGGTCCCCCCACCCCCGCACGCCCCGAATACGACCGCCGCGGCGATCCACGCCGCACGTTGCACAAGCCCTCGCATAGCTGCCTCCTCGGGGGAACAGTCCTCGGACCCTGTGATTGGCGCGTCAGGGTGTCGAGACTGGCAAAGATGGGAACCGGGGTTGATCCTACCGGATTAGGACGACATGGCAAGCCCGGAATGGACACCTGGCGGGCCCGGCGCCTCCCCGGTCGTTATGTTTACCACCGCACTCGGAGTTGCCCGGGACGCGAGACAGTCTTCGGAAAGGCAATGGGAAAACCGTGGAACCGAACGTGTTCGAGACCGCCAACGCCGGCTTCGCACAGATCATGTATGAAGAGTACCTGCGCGATCCCTCCGCGGTTACCCCGGAGTGGCGCCGGTATTTCGAGAATGGCGTCGCGGGACTCGGGCCCGAGGCGGCAGGCAATGGGCACCACCCATCGGTGGTGACCGGCTCGCCGGTCGCGGAGACACCAGCGCCCGCCGCCGAGCGTCCCGCGACACCGGTGACGGCACCCGCCTCCGCGGCGCCTGCGAGCCCGTCAGCGGGTGTCCCGGCAGGCGCCGTCGCGATCTCCGGCCCGGCTTCCAAGCTGGTCGCCAACATGAACGAGAGCCGGACCATGCCGACGGCCACCTCGTTCCGCGAAATGCCGGTCGCGATCCTCGAGGCCCGCCGGCGCGAACTGAATGCGGCGCTCCGGTCCGCGGGCCGGGCCGAGAAGATCTCGTTCACGCACCTGATCGGCTATGCGGTCGCCCGCGCCGCCCATCGCCACCCGGCACTGACGACGGTCTACGCCGACGTCGGCGGCGCTCCCTACAAAATCCCCGGCGGGACCGTGCACCTCGGCATCGCCGTCGATGTTGAGCGGAAGGATGGCAGCCGCGGCCTGGTAGTGCCCGTGATCCACGACGCCGCCGCGAAGAGCTTCGCGGAATTCCATACGGTCTATGAGTCGCTGGTCGAGAAGGCGCGGGGCAACAAGCTGATGCCCGATGCCTTCGCCGGTGCGAACATGACGCTGACCAATCCCGGCGGACTCGGCACGGTGGCTTCGGTTCCACGCCTCATGCCCGGCCAGGGCAGCATCATTGCCGTCGGCGCCATCAATTATCCTCCCGCCTTCACCGACGTCTCCGACGACAAGCTGCGCGAGCTCGGAATTGCGAAGGTCATGACGGTGACCAGCACCTACGATCACCGGGTGATTCAGGGCGCCGAATCGGGGGAGCTTCTGCGGACCGTCGACAACCTTCTGCAGGGGGAGGACCGCTTCTACGACGAGGTGTTCGGAAGCCTCGGACTCAATCTCTCGACCGCCTCCGCGCCGCCGGCACCGCCCCCGGGGCGGCCCAGCCGCGCCTGGAACCCGGTGATCGAGTCACAGGCCGATCTCTATCACGTGGCCGCAGCGACGGCGCTGGTGAAGGCCCACCGCACCCACGGGCACCTCGCGGCCCACCTCGACCCCCTCGGCAGCGAGCCGATCGGTGATCCGGCGCTGGATCCGGAGCCGCTTGGCCTCAACGCCGAGGTGATGAGCAAGATCCCGACGGCGGTGCTCCGGATCTCGGCGCCGGGCCAGACCCTGGCGGAGGCGCTGCCCCGCCTGCAGGACGCCTACTGCGGCACCATGGCCTACGAGCTGGAACACATCTCCAATCACGGGGAGCGGGTCTGGTTCCGGCAGATGATCGAGACCGGACACCACCGCCAGCCGCTTTCAATCGAAGACGAGCGGTGGCTGTACCAGCGGCTCATCGACGTCGAGGCGTTCGAGCGGTTCCTGCACAAGGCCTATCTGGGGCAGAAGCGCTTCTCGATCGAGGGCGTGGACATGCTGGTGCCGATGCTCGACAGCATCATCGAGCTGGCGGCCCAGCAGGGCGCCCGCGAGGTGGTCATCGGCATGGCGCACCGCGGCCGGCTCAACGTGCTGGCCCACACGGTGGGCCGTGCGTACGAGACGATCTTCGCGGAGTTCGAGGGCGCCAAGCACGCCGCCGGCACCGGGCAGTCGCTCGATGGCGGCACCGGTGACGTGAAGTACCATCACGGAGCCGAAGGGGCCTACAAGACCCGCAGCGGCAAGGTCGTCACCGTCACGCTCTCCCCGAATCCGAGCCACCTCGAGTTCGTCGGGCCGGTGGTGGACGGGCGCGCCCGCGCGGAGCAGACCACCCGCAAGGGACGCGAGGCGCACCACGACCCGACGGCGGCGCTGCCGGTGATCATCCATGGCGACGCGGCCTTTGCGGGCCAGGGCGTCGTGGCGGAGACCTTCAACCTCGGCGCCCTCAAGGGGTACCGGACCGGCGGGACGATCCACCTGATCACCAACAACCAGGTCGGCTTCACCACCGACATGGTCGATTCGCGCTCCACCAGGCACGCGAGCGATCTGGCGAAGGGCTTCGACGTTCCGATCATCCATGTGAACGCCGATGACGCCGAGGCCTGTCTCGCGGCAGTGCGCCTCGCGATGGCCTACCGGGAGCGGTTCCATGAGGATGTGCTGATCGATCTCGTCGGCTACCGCCGCCACGGGCACAACGAGGGCGACGAGCCGACCTACACCCAGCCGCAGATGTATGAGCGGATCAAGACGCTCCCCACGGTGCGGCAGCAGTATGCCGCCATGCTGGCGCGCCGCGGCATTCTCGCCGAGAGCGAGAGCGAGCAGCTGTACGCCGCCGGATACCAGCGGCTGACCGACATCCAGCAGGCCTTCAAGGCCAACATGGCGAAGGCCGTATCCCAGGAGCCGCCCAAGGCCAGCGATCGTTCCTCGGGGATCGAACCGGAGACAGCCTTGCCGGTCGAGACGCTGCAGGCGCTCAACCAGCAGCTCCTCACCTGGCCGGAGGGATTCGAAGTCAATCCGAAGCTGCAGAAGCAGCTCGAGCGGCGGCGCGCCGCGCTCGGACCGGACGGCGGTATCGACTGGGCCCACGCCGAGGCACTGGCCATGGCGGGCCTGCTGGTCGAGGGGATTCCGATCCGCCTCACCGGCCAGGACTCCGAGCGCGGGACCTTCAGCCAGCGTCACCTGGTGCTGCACGACGCGCGCTCGGGCCAGACCCACACCCCGATGAAGCACCTCCCTGGCGCGTCGGCGAGCCTGGAGCTGCACAACAGCCCGCTCTCGGAACTCGCGA
>DAINRP010000282.1:2276-3842 GCA_036741755.1 Gemmatimonadales bacterium | reverse complement strand
ATCCGTTCAAGGACACCTCGTCGGTGGCGCTCAACCCGATCATCAAGTTCACCACGCTCTTTGGCCTGCTCGCGGTCGAGCTGGCGGTGAGTCTCGAGCCCCGTCTGAGCCACGCCCTGGCGGCGGTGTTCCTCGCGGTCGCGCTGTTCTTCGTCTACCGGTCGTTCTACGGAATGCGGATCGAACAGAAGGCCTGATGCCGGGGTGTCGTCCCCACGCTGGTACGCCGCGGGCGCCCTTCGGGGCGCCCGTGGTGCTTGGGGAGCCGTGCGTGAGCGCCCTTTCGCCTTTCTCCGCCGTCCTCTATCGTAGATCACCCTCAACAGGATCCTCGATGCGTCTGCTTGCCGCCCTCACGCTCCCCGCTTTTCTCGTGGCCGGCCCCCTCGCCGCGCAGACCGATGCCGAAATCGCGGCCGCGACGGCCCGGATCGCTCCGCGGATGATCGAGATCCGCGAGGACATCCACCGCAATCCGGAGCTGAGCAATCGGGAGACCCGCACCGCCGCGCTGGTGGCCGCCGAACTCACCCGGCTCGGTCTTGAGGTCCGGACCGGGGTGGCGCACACCGGTGTCATCGGAATCCTGCGCGGTGCCAAGCCGGGGAGAGTCGTCGCGGTGCGCGCCGACATGGACGCGCTGCCGGTCACCGAGCAAACCGACCTCCCCTTCAGGTCGATCGCGAAGGCCACCTATCTCGGCCGCGAGGTCGGCGTCTCCCACGCCTGCGGCCACGACATTCATGTCGCCTCGGAGCTCGGCGTCGCCAACATCCTCGCGGGGATGAAGCAGAAGCTCGCCGGCACGGTCGTGTTCATCTTCCAGCCGGCGGAGGAGGGTGCGCCGGATGGCGAGACCGGCGGCGCCAAGCTGATGGTCCAGGAAGGCGCCCTCGAGAATCCGCGACCCGACCTGATCCTCGGCTTCCATACCTCGGGCGGCCCTCCCGATGCCCCGGGCAACGACGAGCAGCTCGGCCGCATCTCGTATTCGCCCGGACCGGCCCTCGCGTCGGCGACCAAGTGGACGGCGCATGTGACCGGCCGCCAGGCGCACGGTTCCACGCCGCAGCTCAGCATCGACGCCATCGTGACCGCCTCACAGGTGGTGCTCGGCCTGCAGACGATCCACTCGCGCAACGTCTCCCCCTTCGCGCCGAGCGTGCTCACCGTCGGGGTCTTCCGCGCCGGGGACCGGAACAACATCATCTCCGGGGATGCCTACCTGGAGGGCACCATCCGCACCTTCGACGACAGCCTGATGGGCTTCTACGAGCAGCGGATGCGGGAGATCTTCGACGGCGTGACGCGGGCCGCCGGGGCCAGCTACACCATCGACTTCGCCGAGCCGTATCCGGTGACGGTCAACGACAGCGGACTCACCGCCCGCTTCGCGCCGGTGCTCTCACGGGTGGTGGGCGCCGACCACATCCGGCAGGCGCCGCCGCTCACTGGCGCGGAGGACTTCTCCTACTTCGCGCGGGTGGTGCCTGGGTTCTTCTTCTTCGTCGGCGTGGTGCCGGATGGCAAGGTCTCCGGGGGACACCACACCCCGACCTTCTACGC
>DAINRP010000282.1:757-2176 GCA_036741755.1 Gemmatimonadales bacterium | reverse complement strand
CTCGAGCTGTACTACTGGATGCGGCTGACCCGCTCGCTCGAAGAGCGACTGGTGCTGCTTCACCGGCAGGGGAAGGTGGTCGGCGGGCTCTTCCGCTCCCTCGGCCAGGAGGCCGATGCCGTGGGGAGCGCCTATGCGCTCCAGCCTGGCGACATCCTCTCGCCGCTCATCCGCAACCTCGGCTCGATGCTGGTGAAGGGGGCGACGCCACTCGAGGTGCTGCGGCAGTACATGGCCAAGGCCGAGAGTCCCACCGCCGGCCGCGAACTGAACATCCACTTCAACGACCTCGATCGCGGCTTCCTCGGCCAGGTCTCGCCGCTCGGTGCGATGGTGCCGGTCATGGCCGGCATCGCGCTCCACTTCAAGCTGACGAAGCAGCCGCGCGTCGGCATGGTCTACGTCGGGGACGGCGCGATGAGCACCGGCGCCTTCCACGAGGGGATCAACTTCGCCGCGGTGCAGCGGCTCCCCCTGGTGATCATCTGCGAGAATAACGGGTACGCCTACAGCACCCCGGCCCGAATGCAGACCGCGGCAGCGCATCTGAGCGACAAGGCCGTCGGCTACGGCATTCCCGGCCTCCGCGCCGACGGGAACGATGTGATCGCCACTTACGAGACCACCCGGATCGCGGTGGATCGCGCCCGCTCCGGCGGCGGGCCGACGCTGGTCGAACTGGTCACGTACCGGCGGAAGGGCCACGCCGAGCACGACGATCAGCGCTATGTGCCGGCGGGCGAGATCGAAGCCTGGGAGAAGAACGACCCGATCGATCGCTACCGGGGCCGCCTCATCGAATCGTCCTGGATTTCCGAGCCGGATCTCGCGCTCACCGACGAGCGGATCGCAGGGGAACTCGACGCGGCGCTGGCGCGTTGTCTGGATGAGCCCTTCCCGTCGACCGACACCGCACTGACCGGCGTCTACGCCGACCCTGCTGCGGCCCCTGTCGAGTGGTACCGCTCGCTGCCCGCCTATCCCGAGTCGCTGAAGGACACCCTCTCCCACCAGGCGCCCCGTGGCTGAGGTCACCTATCTCGAGGCGATCCGCCAGGGGATCTGGGAGGAGATGGAGCGCGACCCCTCCGTCTTCCTCATCGGCGAGGATATCGGCACGCTGGGCGGGCCGTTTCGGGTGACGGAAGGCATGCAGGCGCGCTTCGGTGCGGAGCGGGTCATCGACACCCCCGTCAGCGAGCAGGCGATCATCGGCGCCGCGGCCGGCGCGGCACACATGGGTCACCGGCCGGTGTGCGAGATGCAGTTCATCGACTTCATCGCCTGCGCCTATGACATGCTGACCAACTACGTTGCCACGGCCCGCTATCGGGCGGGGCTTCGCACCCCAATGGTCGTGCGCGGGCCGAGTGGCGGGTACGTCCGGGGCGGACCGTTCCACAGCCAGTAGGAAAGGCG